>CACYKR010000013.1 GCA_902774995.1 uncultured Bacteroidales bacterium
ATATCTCTCAAAATCGGGTGCAAAGGTACTACTTTTTTTTGAATTATGCAAGTTTTTTTAACAAAATAAATTCAACTGCACATCTATATATACTATGTATATATAAATATAAGTAGGATACGTGTTAGGTCCGATGTTGCTCTTGAGTTGCTCTTGGACTACTCCGTAAGTCCAGGCAAAAAATCGTGTTAGAAGTCATGTTCAGGGCATGTTAGAAGTCGTGTTCAAGCCATGTTGGAAGATTTTATAATAGGACGAATTAAGGCGGAACTGCCGTTTGAACCGAACGAGGAGAAAGCCGGGTTGTTCAAAGCACTCGGTGCTTTTCTGGTGTCCCGTGACGAACGGAAAGCATTTATCCTGCGCGGCTATGCCGGAACGGGCAAGACCAGTGTGATGAGTGCGTTAGTCCGTGCGTTAGCGGGGCTGAAACAGCCGTGTGTCCTGCTCGCCCCTACCGGCCGGGCGGCGAAAGTGCTGAGCAAATACTCCGGCAGACAGGCATACACCATTCACAAGAAGATTTACCGGCAAGACCAACTGGGTGTAGAAGCCTTCTCGCTGAGCGACAACCTGCATAAGAACACGCTATTCATCGTCGATGAGGCGTCCATGCTCTCCGGCAACCGCGACAACGGCACTTTCGGCAGCGGCTGCCTGCTGGACGACTTAGTGCGATATGTCTATAACGGACAGGGATGCCGTCTGCTGTTGCTGGGCGATGACGCCCAGTTGCCGCCGGTCGGGAGTCTGCAGAGCCCCGCGCTGGACGCGGATTTCATGAGTGGGTATGGGTTACAGGTGACCGGTTACGGGTTACGGGAAGTGGCACGCCAGGCACTGGACAGCGGTATCCTGAGTGAGGCGACAAGGATCCGGGAACTTATTTCTGATTCGGAATACCCGATGACCAATTTATCCATCCATCCCAACGGAAAGGACATAATCAAGCTGCAAGGGGAAGAAGTCATCGAGCGGCTGGAGGACAGCTGGCGGGAAGCTGGCTCCGAAGAGACACTGATCATCGCACGGAGCAACAAGATGACCAACCTCTATAATCAAGGCGTGCGTGCACGTGTGCTTTGGAAAGAAGACGAACTCTCCAACGGCGACCGGGTGATGGTAACGAAAAACAACTATTTCTGGACGGAGGCATACGATGATCTGGAGTTTTTAGCTAACGGCGATATGCTGGAAATCAATCGTTTGACCAACATCCATGAGATGTACGGTTTTCACTTTGCACAGGCGGAGTTACGGTCGGTGGACTATAACTGGGAGATAGAGGCGATGATTTGGCTGGACACCCTTACCACCGACAGCCCGGAGACCAACTACGCGATGCAGAAAGAGCTCTTCGGCCGTATTGCGGAGGATTATCCGGAAATCCGGAACAAAAAAGAGCTGGTCAAAAAGATATACGCTTCGCCCTATTACAACGCCCTGCAGATCCGTTACGCGTATTGCGTGACCTGCCATAAAGCGCAGGGCGGCCAATGGAAACATGTCTATCTGGACACGTCCGGCATCGGCGAAGACGAGGAGCGTATGGCGGACCCTACGGAAAGACAGGAATACCTGCGATGGCTCTATACCGCAGTGACTCGTGCAACGGAGAAAATCTATCTGTTGCGATAAGCAAAGACATTTATTTAAGAAATTTATGTCCATATATTTGCATATATGGAGATTTTTTTGTAACTTTGCACCCAAATTGTATTTTTATAACAAACAATAATAATAACGACAATGAAAAAACTCATTTTCACCCTTGCCATCGGGTGCGCAATGTTGGGCTGCCGGTCAGACATTGACCTGAAGAACATTGACGCCAAGGCACAGGTTGACGGCGGCTTAGCGCTGCCCGTAGGTAGCATTCGCGCCACCATCGGCGATTTCTTAGGCGCCGAGCAAGTCAAAGAAATCAAGGTGGACGAGTATGGTATTTTTCACTTTGTGGATACCATTGACATTCCGACCAAAGATTACCGCAAGATCGATGTAGAAAGCTACATCATCAAGGACGAAAGCACGTTGCATTTCAGCATCGCAGACAAAATCGGTACGGGTACTATCCATGGAGATGGAACCACAGTCACCAACCTGCTCTTTGATCTGGAGCTCGGTATGAAAGGTATTAACGAGGATGCCACCGAAGAGCGTATCGACAGTATCTGGGTTTCCGAAGCCGATTTCACATCTATCATCAATGTAGAGGATTTCCAGCTGAACTGGAGCGAGATTCAGGGCGTGCAACTGATCTTGAGCGACCAGTTTCGCAGACCGGAAGGAAAGACGATTGACATTCCGGTATCCGGCAAAGATTTTGATCAAGAGATACCGATCAAGGTACGTGATTTCACGCTCTGTCTGATGAAAGACAAAACGAATCCATCGGCCGGTACAGTGAACAAAATTAAGTTCCAGATTTTGTTCAAAGTACGTCCGACTAACGGCCACGAGATTCCTGTCTCGGACGATAGTAAGTTTGCTTATAACCTGCAGGTTAAGGTGATTAACTATGATGCTATCTGGGGTTTGTTCCAGGCCGGAAACGAGATGCGCGATGAGCAAAAACTCAACATGGACAGCCTGTGGGAAGGATGGAAAGACCTGAAGAAACTCAAAGTCCGTTTTGCAGAGCCGAGCATCGAGGTGTTTGTATCGCATAAGATCGCAGCTCCGCTCCGTATGTACGTAGATTCGTTGACCGCTGTGGATTCGCTGGGAAACACCACCTACGCGTTATGGGATGGTGACCGCCAGACGGATTTTGACTTGCGTCCTACCCTGTCGCCGTATAGCCCTGATTTGAACGACAGCGTGACCAATACGCGTATCTTCAACTACGAGCCGAGCAAAGGACATATAGACCGGATGTTTGACGTGCGGCCTGATTATTTCAGCTATGGTTTCCACCTTCAGTTGGACAAGAACTCGCGTAGCGACTTTCCTTGGAACCAACACCGTATCACTGCGGATCATAAGGTACGCGGATATGCCGTGGCAGACCTGCCATTTAAGTTCAACAAGGGCTCGGAGTTGGAATACATCACTACCTTCACGGACGTAGATCTCAGTAAGATTACCCTCGACTCTCTCTTGGCAAGCGCAGATATATTGGATACCGTCAATGCCACCGATCTGAAGTTGATCATGAGGTTTGAGAACAAGATTCCGTTCAATATTGACGCACGCTTCGTTTTCCTGGACAAAGACAGCATCAATATGAATATGATCTTGTTGCAGGACAGCACCAGCAATCATATCCGCATCCCTGCTCCGAAGATGACTGCTCCGCAGGATGAAAAGAGCTATGGAGAGGTGCTTGAGGCTACAGACGCCACGCTCATCATCCGTATTGACAAGAGTAAGTTTGACCGTTTCGCGGAGGTGAAGCATATCCGCATGGATGCCGCTATTCTCGACAATCCGCAACGGTGTATTATCAAAGACAGCTCCAGTCTCTTAGTGCAAATAGGTATCACTGCGCAGATTGATGCAGTGCTTGATTTTAACAAGAAAAACAAATAACAGGAGGGCGAAACAATGAAACAGATGAAATCTATTTTGGTAGCCCTCGCGGCTGTATGCACGGTAGCTGCTTCTGCGCAGCAGGTGAACACCCTCTATTTCTTGGAGAACGCGCCTATGCGTCATACTATCAACCCGGCGTTCCAACCGGTAAGTCAGGGATATATCAACTTCTCCCCGTTAGGATGGACATCGATGAGTCTCGGCAATAACTCACTGACAATGAGCGATATCTTCATGGTGGACCCCGCTACGGGCAAGACCATCACCCCGATCCACCCGAACGGCGACAAGGAAGCATTCCTGAAACGTTTCCGCAGCACCACGCTCACGAACGGAGAGATGACCTTCAGCTGGATCAACATGGGATTCCGTATCAAGAAGAACGGTTATCTGACTATCGGCATCAACGAGCGTCTTCAGAGCAGTTCCTATCTGCCCAAAGCCATTCCTGAATTCTGGCTGGGCGGTATGATGAAAGATCTCAACGGCGGCTTGAACACCTTTAACCTGAACGGTTTGGGTTCCGATGTAACCGCCTATACCGAAGTCGGCGTAGGGTACAGCCACAAGCTCAACGACCAATGGACCATCGGTGGTAAACTGAAGTTCCTGATGGGTTCGTTCCATGCCGGAACAAACACCAAGAATCTGGCTATCGACGCTTCGGCTTCCCAATGGCATATCCACGGCGACATGGGTATCGATGTCACCGGTCCGATTGAGGATGACTACCTGACACGGTATATCGACAACCGCTCCGTCCGCCAGATTATTGACGGCGAAGGCGCAGAGCCGTTCCAGATGGACAGCCTTATCAACTACAGAAATATCGGCAATCTGTTGACCCCATCCGGCTATGGAGCAGCACTTGATTTCGGTTTCACATACAAACCTATCGAGCAGTTGCAGATCAGCGCCGCCATCGTTGATCTGGGCTTCATCTATTGGACGGGGAGCAGCAAATACAAGTGCTCTGTAGATACCGTCTTCGACGGTGCCGGCCTGGTGGATTATAACGATCCAGCATACCGCGACGCGGACAACAACTTCTCCACCTCTATCCTGATGGATACCGTCACCACCCGTTTGGGCAACCTGCTCAACGGCACCAAGATGTCCGCCGATGGCAAATCGGGCATGGCGAAGATGCTCACCGCCCGCCTGAACGTAGGTCTGGATGCGAATTTCTGGGACAACCGCGTAGGCGTAGGTATCGTGTCCGCTACACGCCTGCATAACGCACGGATCTATGAGGAGGTGACTATCGGTGCCGCTTTCCGCCCCGTGAACTGGTTCAATATCGCCGTGAGCTATTCGCTGATTGACAACGGCAAATACAGCAATATCGGTGCCGGTCTGGGCTTTATGCCGTATGACGGTATCAACCTCACCCTCGCATTGGATTATATCCCTACGAGTTATGCCAAGGTGCCTAACTCGAACCTGTATCTCCTCCCGGACAAGGCCAAGATGCTGAATCTGGCGATGGGCTTCTCCATCTGCTGGGGCTCCAACCGCCGCGACAAAGACAAAGACGGCGTATGGGACAAGATTGATATGTGTCCCGGTACGCCGCGCGGTGTGGCGGTGGACGAGAGAGGTTGTCCGCTGGACGAGGACAAAGACGGAGTACCCGACTATCTGGACCGCTGCCCCGGTACACCGGCTGCAGCTATCGGATTTGTGGATTCGCTGGGTTGCGAACTGGATACCGACGGCGACGGTGTAGAGGACTACAAAGACCAGTGTCCGAATACGCCGGAGGCCGCTTGGGGTAAGGTGGACAGCGTAGGTTGTCCGTTGGATACCGACGGTGACGGAGTACCCGATTATATCGACCAATGCCCGGATACGCCGGAGGCTGCTTGGGGCAAGGTGGACAGCGTAGGTTGTCCGATGGATACCGACGGCGACGGAGTGCCCGATTATATCGACCAATGCCCGGATACGCCGGAGGCCGCATGGGGTATGGTGGACAGCGTAGGTTGTCCGATTGACAGCGATACGGATGGTATTGCCGATTACCTCGACGAGTGCAGCGATACGCCGGTTGAGGCATACGGCTTCCTGGACGAGCACGGATGTCCGAAGGACAGCGACGGCGACGGTGTACCTGATTACAAAGACGAGTGTCCGCACGTAGCCGGTATCGCAGCCAACAAGGGCTGTCCGGAACTCAAACGCGAGGTACGCCAGCTCCTCCAGAAGGCTATGCAGGGTATCGAGTTCGAGACCGGCAAGGCTACTATCAAGTCCAAGTCCTACCCGCTCTTGGACAAGATCGCCGCTACCTTCATTGAGAACGAAAACTACGTGATTGAGGTACAGGGCCACACCGACAATACCGGTAAGGCCGAGGTTAACCAACGTCTCTCCGACAAACGCGCTAACGCCGTGATGGAGTACCTCAAGAAGAAAGGTGTTCCGGCAGAGCGGATGTCGGCGCACGGCTATGGTCCGGACATGCCTATTGCAGACAACAAGACCAAGGCCGGACGTCAGAAGAACCGCCGCGTAGAGTTTAAGATCACCTTCGAGGAGGTACATATCGAGACCATCCTCGACCACGCTGACCAACCGGCTCCCGCACCGGCTCCCGCTGAATAAGCATTCTGGGTGGCGGCTTTGACCGGCCGCCACCTAACTAACACATTTATAAACAATCATTAATACAACACATTATGGGACGCGCATTTGAATACAGAAAAGCGACTAAACTGAAAAGATGGGGACACATGTCCCGCACATTTACCAAACTGGGAAAAGAAATCACGATTGCAGCCCGCGAAGGCGGACCCGATCCGGATTCCAACCCGCGTCTGCGTGCATTGATCCAACAGTGCAAACGCGAGAACATGCCAAAGGACAATATCGACCGCGCTATCAAAAAAGCTACCGACAAGTCCTCCGAGGGCTACAAGGAGATCAACTACGAGGGATACGGTCCGCATGGTATCGCTATCTTCGTGGAGACTGCCACGGACAACCATATGCGTACGGTAGCCAACATCCGCTCCTACTTCACCAAGTTCGGCGGCACACTCGGTACGCAGGGTTCGCTGCAGTTCCTCTTTGACCGCAAGGCTTGCTTCACCGTGACAATGAAAGACGGCATCGACCTGGACGAATTGGAGCTGGAGCTCATTGATTTCGGCGTAGAGGAACTCGGCGTGGACGAGGAGGAGAACACCATCGTCATCTACTCGGATTTCAACGAAGCTATCAACATGCAGAAATACCTGGAGGAGCAAGGCTTCGAGATCCAGTCCATTGAGTTTGTACGTATCCCGAACGACACCAAGGAGCTCACCGACGAGCAACGCGAGTCCGTTCAGAAACTCATCGACAAAATCGAGGAGGACGAGGACGTACAGAATGTCTTCACCAATATGGCAGAATAGTCGAAAGTCGAAAGACCTATGATGATCGAAGATTATTTCTCATTAACAGAACGTCAGGCTGGGCAGTTTGCTCAGCTTGACGCGCTTTATCGCGACTGGAACAGCAAGATCAATGTCATCTCCCGCAAGGACATTGACAACCTCTACGAGCACCATGTGCTCCACTCGCTTGCGATAGCCAAAGTGCTGCCTTTCCAACCGGGCACTACCATCATGGATGTAGGTACCGGCGGCGGTTTTCCGGGTATCCCCTTGGCGATTCTCTTCCCCGAGTGCAAGTTTCTGCTCATTGATTCCATCGGCAAGAAAATCAAGGTGGCATCGGAGGTGGCAAACGCCTTGGGGCTGACAAACGTGGTATGCAAACAGGAGCGTGCCGAGGAGGAGAAGCAGAAATTCGACTTTGTGGTCTCCCGCGCGGTGATGCCCCTACCCGACTTAGTCAAGCTGGTGCGCAAGAATATCTCCAACCATCATATCAACGCCGTGCCCAACGGTCTGGTGGTGCTCAAAGGCGGAGATTTACAAGACGAACTCCGCCCTTTCAAGGAGGCGGAGCTCACTCCGTGCAGTACTTGGTTCGGTACTAACTGGTTTGATAACAAATACGTTATATACCTACCCTTCTAGGCGGAAGCCGCTCCTCCCGTTTCATCGGGAGGACGCTCCGGGTTCGAAACCAAACAAGTGATTTATCTACCCCTTTAAGCCTCGGTGAATTGGTCTTTGCCAACGCCGCAGAGGGGGCATGCCCAATCAGCGGGAAGGTCCTCGAAAGCGGTACCGGGAGCGATACCGTTATCCGGATCGCCTGCTGCGGGATCATATTCGTACCCGCATACATCACATACGTACTTTGCCATAATAGATTGATGATTAAAGATTTATAATTTATGATTTGTATTACAACTCCTGTCCTTGGAGTGTGTATGTCTTGTCGCCGCGACGGATAAGCAGTTGGCCGTCATGGAGGATCTTTTTGCACTGTACCCGGTACTCCGTGTTCTGTATGTCTTCCGACTTCTTATAACCGTCATCCATCGGCATCTTATGGGTCATCGCATAATCCAGATACATCTCCAGCATCGTATAGCCGGAGGCGTGACGGACGTTGTTATCCGTGATCTCCGGATTACAGCCGTTGGCATTCTCCCACTCGTCCGGCATACCGTCTTGGTCCGTATCTACCAATGCCGCTACGGACGGGTAATCATAGAATCCTTCGGCGTCCGCCGCATTATCTATAATACCTTTCCTTTTAGCTACACTCCCGACATAGGTATGTTTACCCTCCCGGGTATCTGCTATTAGACGGAGTTCCACATGGTCACGCGGGAAACAGCCTGCCGTATCCATGACCGTTTTGAAAGCCTGCTCCGCCGTTTCATAATCCGCTACGGCATAAGCATACCTATCGAAATCATAACGGCCGTAGATACTGTCTTCCGTCCATCGCCACCAAGGTGTTTTAGGACGGATGAGCGTATCCACCCGGAGGGAAGATACCGGATATTTAGTGCTGTTCTCCGATGTCACAGCCGACCAGTTATCCGCCGTGGCAGCGTCATTGCCGTCCATCACGTTGCCGGACACATACCAATAGCTCGGTCCCCAAGAGGTGGCCTTGTTGGAGCGGTTATAATTGGAGCGGAAGAATAACATCTTACTGGTGGTATTCGGACCTTTCTTATAATAGTTGTTGATGAAATTGCACTCGTGCACAGAGTTCAAACCATTATACTCGCCTTCCTCCAATTTGGCAGTGTTCTCACCGCCATGACATCCGGTACTTCCTCCATAATAGTTATAATTGACATTATTGATATAATCCAGATACACTACCCAGTCATTACTCTGCGCGCCGTTGAAACGACAGGAACGTCCGTTATTATTTGCCAGCAGATTATGGTGATACGATGCCGGTGAACCGCCCCACTGGCAACCATACCCACGCTGACCTTTCCCGTTCCCGGCATCAAATAACCCTTCGTGAATAATACAATACTGCACCGTAATGAAATGGCTGTCATTGGTGTTCATATTCTCCTCGGATGACCAGCCGAAATCACAATGGTCGATAATATAGTTCTCACAGTTTTCTGCGGAAAATGCGCTGGCATTCAGGAAATTACCATTAGCATCTTCATTGCCTATACGGAAACGGATGTTGCGGAGAATAAAGTTCTTCGAGTTGCCCAGATTGACTTTGTTATGCGTAATCACGATACCCATTCCCGGAGCTGTCTGCCCGGCGATAGTGTAGTTCTGGCGGCTGATACGCAAGTCCTTGACAAGACGTATCTCGCCGGAAACGGCAAAACAAACCGTCAACGGTTCGTCGGGGTACTGTTTCACCGCCCAACGAAGCGTGCCTTCGGTCGTACCGTTTGCGTCATCTGTCAGAGAGGTCACATAGACTACTTTACCGCCACGGCCGCCGGAGGTGTATTTGCCGAAACCTTCAGCGCCGGGGAATGCCACAATCGTGTCCGGCAGAAGGAAAACCTCTCCCCGACCCTCTCCCCAAGAGAGGGAGAAATAAGAGGACATAATGGCAATAAAAGGAATCAAGAAAATCTTTTTCTTAGCCACAAGGGCATGATTAACAAAGTTATTCATGATATTTGGGTTGTTAAAGCGCGCCATAGTGCGTCATCGGCCACCGACGCAGTGATACATATGTTTTGCTTGCTGACAGGGTGGACAAACGCTATCTGACGGGCGTGCAGACAGATACCTCCGTCGGGGTTGGAACGCTTCGCGCCATATTTGAGATCGCCTTTGACCGGACAGCCGATAGCCGCCAACTGACAGCGGATCTGGTGGTGCCGTCCTGTCTCCAGATTGACCTCCAGCAACGTATAGTTCTCTCCGCGGACGAGGGTCTTGTAGGTCAAGACGGCAAACTTAGCATCCTTGGTACCGAACTTGGCGATATAGGATTTGTTCTGCTGCTCGTTGCGGACAAGCCAGTTCTCCAACCGCGCTTCGGGTACTTTCGGTGCGCCTTGCACAATCGCCCAGTAGGTCTTTTGGATCTGCTCATGGCTCTTGAACATCTCATTCAATCGGGTCAGCGCCTTGCTCGTCCTGGCAAAGAGCACTACCCCACTCGTGGGTCTGTCCAAACGGTGGGGCACTCCTAAGAACACCTCGCCGGGCTTGTTGTATTTCTCTTTGATATACGCCTTGACGATCTCCGAGAGCGGCGTGTCACCCGTCTTGTCGCCCTGCACGATCTCGTTGCAGGTCTTGTTGACAGCTATAATATGATTATCTTCGTATAAAACGGTCATGACATTTTCTCATTTAGTCATTTGCTCATTTTCATATTTACAAAAACCGGACACCGAAATAGAGCACGGCATTCCAGTCCCACGTCATGGTTCTCATTCGTATCTCGGGGTTATAGGTGAGCGTCGAACCGTCCCCGGTAGCAATCATTCGGTCTTTTGCCTTGAAACGGATGTTATTAACGACCGTATTAAAAGCCAGTACAAACCGCGGCGTGATATTATAGACCAGCGCCACTTTCGCCTGGCCCGTGACATATACCGGAAACTCCGGCTTGATTTTGCGGCTCAGAATGAGGTTATAACCGGCCTCCTCGGGCATGAACATGCGGTCGTCGCCGGTGATAATCATTCGGTTGAGAACAGCCAGCATCGGCGTAGCGGAGACATGCAGCAGGAACTTACCCCTGTTGGGCGTGTAGTTATACCCGTAACCGGCTCCGATAGCAATCTGGTAAAGTTCCATCTCGTTCACTCCTCCGGTACGTGTTACCAGTGCATCGCTGAGAAGCGCCATGCGGGAGTAGATGAAATCCGCCACGATGAGCGGTGCGCCTGCCGACTTTCGCTGGATAAACGACGCATTGAAAGCTGCCGGCATGGAGAACTTACGCCGGTTGAGCGAGACATAACCGGAGAGAAAGAACGTAGTAGTAGCTACTTCGCCGCTGCCCACCTCTATCTTACCGCCTGTGCCGGAAGACTCAATCGCTCCGCCGGAGAAAGTAGTCTTGCGCCTAAAGAGTTCTATTCCGAAACCATTCTGAAGCATGGAGAACTTGAAGTTCGAATACCCGCGGAAGAGGTCTATAGAATAACCGATATTCGTATTCCGATAAGAGAGAACAAGTCCCAATTTAGGGGCAACGTTGGAGCCAAAAACCATATCCACGTTCTCGTAATAAGGTACGTCGCGGCAGTGCATCGATGTATAAACGCTACCCCAATCTCCACTAATCGCTATGCGAAAACGATGTTGCGGTAGAACAAGATACTCCGGATCCACGTTCTTCATAAAGAAACGGTCGGCTCTATCTAACAGTCGGTTGATCCAGTTCTTATGCGGTCCCGTGGGGTTAACCGGAGTAATCTGTACCTCCGGCACCGGCAGGGCAAACGCGGAATCCAAAGGCGGCAGATACGCCGGAAGAGTATCTTGCGCCATGACGCAGACACTTATCCACAGGAGACATATCGGTAGCAGACGCTTCATCCGTTTATTGCATTCTCTGGCGCACGGCTTCGTAGATAAAGACTCCGGCAGCAACAGACACATTGAGGGATTCGATCTTCCCCGTCATCGGCAGACGAACCTGGTCGGTACAGAGCTTGAGGTTCTCCTCGTAGATACCTTTTTCCTCACTTCCCATGACGATACAGGTAGGCACAGTCATATCCACCTCGGTGTAGTTTCGGTCGGTATGTTCAGTGGCCGCAACAATGCGAAGACCGCTTTCTTGCAGATAGCGCAGTGCATTCTGAAGATTCTCAACCTTGCAGATAGGTAATGAATGCAGCGCACCGGCGGACGCTTTGACGGCATCGCCGTTGATGGCTGCGCTTCCGCGCGTACCTATAATCAGCGCATCCACGCCTGCACACACGCAGGTACGGGCGATAGCTCCGAAATTACGTACGTCAGTCACGCCGTCCAGCATCATCAAGAGCGGCGTCTTGCCTTCGTCATAGAGACTCTGTACCAGGCTGTCCAAAGGCGTGAACTCAATGGGGCTGAGGAAAGCGATGACGCCTTGGTGGTTCTTGTCGGTGAACTGATTGAGTTTCTCAATCGGTACACGCTGGATCTGCGTGCCGGTTCCCTCTAACTTAATCAGCAACTCTCTGCCGATAGCCGAACTCATATCGCGGCGGACAAGCACCTTGTCCAGCACTTTGCCGGCATCTATCGCCTCCATCACGGCGCGTACACCGAAGATCATCTCTTTCTCCGGCGGACGCTTGGTGTCGTACGTGCGTTTGGCTTCGCGGGAGGTATGCCGGATCTCCTCGCGGTACTCGTGATTGAAATTGGGGTTGTAACTTTTCTTTATCATAATATTACTTTTTCTTTCTTACTTTTATCTTTCTACTTTTGTCTTTCTACTAAAATTAGTATTTTAGCCAGTTGATAAACTCCATCGGGTCGGTGGTAAACGCCATCGGCTCGGCTACCTGATTTCCTTGTGGATCAAGTTGCACATAGAACGGCTGTGCGTTCGAGCCGAAACGCTCCCGCTGCAAACGGCTGTTTTCTGTGCCTTCACTCTCGCCGTCATGGTCCGTGTCCAGACGATGATCCACAAAAAGCTCAATGAACACATAGTTCTGCAAACGTGCTTTGACACTATCGTTATTTAGCACAAACGCTTCCATCTTACGGCAGTTCACACAACCGTAACCGGTAAAATCCACAAGTACCGGCTTGCCTTCCTGACGCGCATAAGCCATGCCCTCTTCGAAATCATCATATACCTCGCGACCCATAATCTCCATAGGCGGCGCAAAAGCAGAGATGGCTTTCACCGGCGCCCCCCAGAGTCCTGGCACGAGGTAACCGGCAAAGGCGAGAGAAGGTAAAATAACGAGCACACGGATAATCTTGCGCGTTGTGGAGACGTTCCGTATATTCCAAAGCAGGTAGATTCCGATGCCGAGGAAGCATGCAATCCAGATGGCGATGAATAGCCATCGCGGTAATATACCCCACCCGTACGCCATATCCGCCACAGAGAGGAACTTGAGCGAGAGTGCCAACTCCAAGAACGCCAACACCACTTTGAAGCTCGTCATCCAGTCGCCGGACTTGGGTGCCTGTTTCAACCACTCAGGGAACATCGCAAAGAGTGAGAACGGCAGTGCCAGTGCTATCGCAAAGCCTAACATACCTATCGCCGGTGCCAGAAGACTGCGCCCGGCTGCTTCGACCAGCAACGTGCCGATGATCGGTCCCGTGCAGGAGAAAGAGACAATCACCAGCGTGAATGCCATGAGCAGAATACTGAGGAAACCGCCGGTACTCCGCGCCTTGCTGTCTAATGCTGTTGACCAACTGTCCGGCAAT
The DNA here is from genome assembly GCA_902774995.1 of uncultured Bacteroidales bacterium. Lineage (GTDB taxonomy): Bacteria > Bacteroidota > Bacteroidia > Bacteroidales > Paludibacteraceae > Colicola. The sequence continues at coordinate 13,293 of CACYKR010000013.1, forward strand.
GTGATCTCAAAAAGCCCGAAGAACGAAAGTGCAAAAATCACCAAGATTAGGAAGAATACAATATTCACTACGGCATTGGTACTCATCTCATTGAGCGCCGAAGCACCAAAGAGGATTGTCACCAACAGCCCCAAACCGACATAGAGAATGATGATACTCAGTCCGTAGAGAACAGCGTCCCGCAGTCCGCCGCCTTTCTTCAAGAAGAACGACACCGTCATCGGAATTATCGGCCACACGCAAGGCGTGAAGATAGCGAGCAGACCGCCCAACAACCCTAACAGGAATATCACCCACAACGACCTCCCGTCATTTTGAATTTTTAATTTTGAATTTTGAATTTGCTCATTACTGCTTGCAGAATGAGCAGTGTACTCCCACACCTCCGGGGCGGTACACATGACATCGTTGCAGTTATTGAAACGGATGGGGGTCAGGTCGGCCTTGGCTACGGTAAGCACGAACGAGTCTTTGTATTCCTCGTCGAACTCGCGGTCGCCAAACTCGATGATGGTCATGTGCCATCCCTCTTCGATGGTTGCTTTGAGCCGCACGGAGTCACCTATTTCAGTAGCCGTCCACTTGGTCGGCTGTACCATTTGTGCCGTCACCAATAGTGGCAAAAATGCAAATAATATTATCAGTATTCGTTTCATTCGTTGTTATTTATATTTCGTTTGTCATAATTTCTTTTAGTTTTCGGGTGGGGGGGGGACAATTTGTCACCTCCCTTATTTAATTTCTACAGGGGGACAATTTGTCCCCTGGAAAAGTGTAACATCTTGTCACGGTTTCATTGTTTAAATAGCCCCTCTATATATAGTCAAAATAAAGCCCAAATCTATCACCTCAAATGAAAGTTTTTTAGTTTTTTCATTGATTCTATACTATTCTGCCTATTATTCGATTCTTCGCAAATAAGAGTTATTACTTTTTTTGAATATTCTGTTTATTTCTTCATTATCAAAACCTATAAAATTGAGCATGCAACATAATAATATTTTTCTTAATTTGTGATTTAAATAATATAATTCTATACCATCTAAAACATTTTTCTTCTTTCCTGTTGGCAGTAGATGTGAATAATGATGCCTTGAATCACAAATACAACCAATGTCATGATCTGATAACTCAATCGCAGCAATGTCGGAAAACTTCTCTCTCAATTGAGTTAAAAGCTTTTTAAGACAAGGCTCGTCTTTTATGAAACGATAGTAATAACCTTCCACCGCCTGAACTACTACCAGAAAATCTACGCTACTGAACACTCTGCGTCTATTCACACTATCAATCAAATGAGCACGAATTGGAGCCAATTCTTTTTCTGCATACCACTTTTGTATTACTAAGGGGAACTTATCTTTTATAATGTCATACACAAATAAGTAGTCCCAAAAACGTTCATATTTATTGTCTCTTTCTTTCTCGCTGTCATCAAATATTTCTATAGTGTAGTTCTCTGTTGGATCTGTTTTTTTATCTTTATCAATAAGAAGCAACTTATCACATCGCACCGAAGTTAGAGTGGCAAAAGATAGAAATTGTTCGAAAAGAAAGACTTTCATATTTGCCTCACGAATCGAAACGGGGTTTGCGAATAAAAAGTTAAGTGAAGTCCTTTGCTCAAACTCAACTCGCATACCTGTTTTGCTAGTAGTAAAATTGGATTCTCCTGCAATTTTCAAATTACAACCTTCTTCTATCTGTACAATTACATTATTTGCTTCTTTGATATCTGCACTACACGAATAACTTTGTTCGTTCCAATGCGCGTGCAGGCAATTCGGTTTAAACCAATAAGTTAATTCGTCTATATATGCAGTAACATCGTAATTGCCCAACTCATCCAAAGACTTAATATATTTCCCCACCGCAACAATTTGCCCTTTATATTCTGCAACAGCAAAAGGACAACTTGTGTTTACAGAAATAGACTCATAACAATTAAATACACTTATTTCTTTTGATTCTGACGAAACTCCCCAGATAACATCATAACGAATACTATCTCTACCCACAAAATGACTTAATGGATTACTTGCACCAAGAACACCAATCGTCTCAAGGGCGATTTTCCCCTTTTCGACACTTAATGTCCCTGCTACTTGATTGTCTGGCGCGTCAGGCAACCACCATAATCCTTTATAGTCTCTTGTTTTCTCCATTTATAGACTTTAGTCCCTACGATAATTAACTTGCCAAATAGTACAAAGCATTTTTCGTTTTTTGTTCAATCATTTGCATATATTTCTCCATGTACTCCCAATCCGGTGTATTGGAAGCAGTAACTGGCAGCAATATGGAGAAATCTCTGCGCATATGCCGATTCAACTCATCAATAAATGCTTTATAGTGTATTCGTCCTTCTCTAAATATCATTGTAGATATAAACCGTTTACAGTAATCTGACATAGGATGTTTCGGTATTAATACATTTACATTTTGACTTGTATAAAATGGCTTCTCCTGTACGAAACAAGAGCCAAGATATTCTCCTCCTAATGAAATTGTCAAACAACCGGCATCATATGGTTTAATTCCATCTATTTTATCAACACAAGCAGTCACACCATTATTAGCATTAGCACGTCCTACAAAGTTAATAGATGGATTATTTTCAGACATCTTCACTCTATCCAATTTTGTTCCATTATCTATTATAAACAGTTCATCATCATACAAATGGAATCTCCGCCAAGTTGTTGTATCAACCTTTATTTGAGATTTAGGACCATCTAATGCAGTCGTTATGGATAAAATATCGCTATTTACTTTTCCTTCTATATTTTGCATATATTGCTCCATATACGCCCAGTTAGGTTTTCTGTCCGTTGTTACAGGAAGTAAAACATTCACTTCCTTTACTTTGTCCCATGTACATTTATTTTCATAACCAAATTTTTGTTTTACACTTCGTTCTATTATGGCAGAAAGGAAAAATAATACGTACTTTGAACTTACAGGTTCTATTAATTTAATCAAATACGCATTGTATAAAACACCAGTAGATTGAGGTTGGGGATAGACATCACCTGTAGACGCTGCTCCATCTTCAACAATATCTATAGTCATATCTTCAGCTTCAAAATCTTCACTTCTTCCATAATACATAATACCGTTATTACTATGTTTTGCATTAACTAATGGCAAATTAAATTCGTCTGATTTCGTTAAAGAAACATCAGTAGCCTTATGGAATGTTTTTTTACGGCACTTAAGATCTAACTTGTAAAACAATTCCTTTATTTGAAACTCACGCCAATTTGTTGTATCTATCTTCTTCATAACGTGTTTTCTTTCAATGTAATGGTTAACTTGTCATCTTTTGCGGAAATAGTGCTACTATACATCACACGTTGTAACAATCCTTCACCAAACTCTTTAGCATCAATACCACGTTGGAATAGTTCGTAATCCATCATAGTTTTTATAAAATCCTCTTCGTATATCTCAAAAGGTTTTTCTGGCATCTGATACGAAAGATGTTCATTCGGATGAATGATTTGACGAGTATGGAATTGCTCATCCTCTCCGTTCTGAATCGCACGTATCCAATAATCCTCTTTTTCTTGCCAGCGATTCTTGATGTCCTGACGACCTTGGTTTTTTACCGTTTCCAGTCCATCTTCCGCTATATAATATCCGATAATATCACGTCCGTTTTGTGGATGTCCGGCAATAAAAACGAATACAGAAGTTGTAACACCTTGACCAAAGAATAAATTTTCAGGGAACTTGACTATCGTAGTTAATGTATGGTTCTTTAATAATTTGTTGCCATACTTCTTATCTACCATATTTTTCTCCAACTTCTTATCCGGCAGGATAAAAGCGCATTTCGTTCCTTGAGGGACGGAATCAAGAACATTTTTAACTATCTTTAGGCAGCCATATTTTGTTTCAAAAGGAGGATTCATCAGAACTTTTGTTATTCCTTTTGATTTTATCCATTCAGACGCCTCTTTGGTGCGCGAATCTGCATGTTCGAGGTTTGTCTTACCATCTTTGTGGATAAGCATATTAGCGCACGCAAGAGCATATATTTCTCTATCCCATTCAATGCCAAACAATTGTTCCCTTTTGATTTGTATTGCTTCTTGCGCATGCACTCCACCGGCTTCCTTTATCATATTGCACATGGCCTTGACAAGAAATGCTCCAGATCCACAAGCGGCATCTAACACACGGTCATCTTTATTTACATCAATGAGACGATATATGAAAGAGGTGATATGATCAGGTGTAAATACTTGTCCTGATTCTGACTTCTTTTTATATCGGTTAAACTCATTAAAGAAAATACCCATTACATCTTCTCCGTTCCAATAATCAGAGTTTACACATTCAGAGATAGCAGAAATCCATCTTATAAAATCCGATATGGCTTTTGGATTATCGGGATTATTCATCTTGATTTCAGAATAGACTTCTGTCAACAACTCCAATTTTGCATTTATTCTCTGATCTTCTTTCAAATGCAAAGATAATGTGTCCAATATAGAAGCTTTCATCACCTGAAACGACATATTCTTGTCCAAGATTGCGCCATATCTTTTTGCGACCAAGGCACAAGCAGTAAATATCATTCGATGATACAGATTCTTTATTCCAAATTCAGTATGCAGTGTATCATTTATTTGCTTTGTCAGACGGTAAATCTGCTGTTTATCTATCTTTTCTTCCGAATAGAGCCGTTTATAATAACTTTTATTCTGAAGTGTAGATGCTATTCCTGTAACTTCCGTTTGGTTCTTGAATACACGAATATCAGAACCATTGTAAAGAATACCTACTACTTTTGAGTATTTTGGACGAACAATGGCTATATTCTTTTGTATTTCAGTCTCCCATTTCTTCTTGTAAAGATCTTCTTTTTCTGACTTTGTTTCAAGTATAATAGCCACTTCCCCCTTGTCATTGGGCAAGTACCAACCATCAGGCTTATTGCTGTTTCCAGAAAAGCCTAATTGGTTAAATGTAGTGATTTGTCCTGTACCCTGTAGTACATTCGCTTCACCATCATCAAATCCGAGAATAATCTTGGCTTCGTCTCTTACTTGATCTTCTGTTCTCATAGTATACTATTCTTCATTTTCTTTTCTAATATCATCCAATACTTTTCCGTTGTAGGAGAAGTATTTGGCTCCTTGGTATGCGCCGGAAGCGTTGCGGTGGTCTTCGGGCATAAATGTTCCCACAAAAGGAGAGAGTTTATAAATCCGCCCTTCATACTCAATGGAATCATCAGATGCGACTTTCACAGTGATGCCTGTAGGAATAAAAGTGACTTGTTCGCCAATCTTAATTCCGCACATGGAGAACTTGAAACGTGCGCGTTTGACTTCCCGTTTCGGTTGAGGTTCCGGCTGTTTCTCCACTACGGGTTTGTTGTCTTCATATAAAGTTACCTCGGCATCATCAATGGTCATAGCTATGTCACGGAAGATATCCAATGCCATTTGCGGCGGTACGTTAAAGAACTCACGGTTTTGGCGAATACGCAAATCCGTCAGTCGGTCTATGGTTTTATGCACCAACTTCTCCACCTCATTATATTTAGAGGTCTTCATAGTGGCAAAAATCTCGAACGGAAGAGGCACAGCAGTATTATCCAGTTCTTTGCTCCGTATATCGACAGGGCGACTGCTTTTGCCAATCTTCACCCAATCCTCACGGAAACTGGGATTGGTGAGAATATACACATATCCGGGTTCTTTATTCATGATTATATAGTGTTATTGTTGCTTACTCATTTGTGCGATTCCGCAGCCACGGAGGGTGGCGGGGTTATTAAATCGGATTTTGTCTCCGCCGGTGACGAATTTGATCCTGTAGATAATTTGGTTTGCTTATTTGACGAAATCGCATATACATTATAAAATTTCCTGCATTTGGTCAGCGTCTCCACACTCCAACCTTTTCCAAACCGCTCTGTTAGTTTTTGGCTCAATTCTTTCAATACGCCTTGCCCATAAGCTGCACTTGACCACTGGCGGAAAGCTATAGCCCGTTTGGAATTTACACGATAGCCAACAGATAATATTGCATCCAAATTATAGAACAGAGTGCTGTAAACTTTGCCATCTGCAGCAGTATGTTCCAAAATGGAACTAACTGAGTTTGGGTTAAGTTCTCCCTCAATAAAAATATTGCGTAAGTGTTTTGTAATAGCAGGACGTTTTACGCCAAACAAATCAGCCATTTGCTTCTGCGTCAGCCACACGGTTTCGTTCTCCATGCGCACATCGAGTTGAACCGTGTTGTCTTCTGCACGATAGATGATTATCTCTCCTCTATTTTCAATGGGCTTCTCGTTCATACTTAACTATTGCATTTATACCGCTTACTCTTCTCGTTTGATGCAGGCACCGAGGGCGTTGAGGCGGGACTCGATGTCTTCGTAACCGCGGTCGATCTGGTCAATGTGGTCAATGCGGGACGTGCCTTCGGCAGACATGGCGGCAATCAGCATGGCAATACCCGCACGGATGTCGGGGGAAGTCATGTTGTTACGCTTCAGTTGGCGCTCATGGTTATGCCCCACGACTACCGCCCTATGCGGGTCGCAAAGGATAATCTGCGCACCCATGTCAATCAGTTTGTCCACAAAGAAGAGACGGGACTCAAACATCTTCTGATGTATCAGTACGGAGCCCTTTGCCTGGGTAGCAACCACCAAGAGGACAGACAGCAAGTCCGGCGTGAGTCCGGGCCACGGGGCGTCGGCTACCGTAAGGATGGAGCCGTCGAGGAAGGACTCAATCTCGTAGTGCTCCTGCGCAGGGATGACGAGGTCGTCGCCCTCTTCGTCAATGCGGATACCGAGGCGGCGGAAGGCGTCGGGGATGATACCCAAGTCGCGGATTCCGGCATTTTTTATGCGGAGTTCAGAACCGGTGATAGCCGCCATGCCGATGAACGAACCGACCTCAATCATATCTGGCAGCAGTTTATGCTGCGCGCCGTGGAGGGCTTTGACTCCTTCGATGGTCAGGAGGTTTGAGCCTACTCCGCTGATTTTCGCGCCCATGTTATTGAGAAGTCGGCAGAGCTGCTGCACATAAGGCTCGCAGGCTGCATTATAAATCGTGGTTGTGCCTTTCGCCATGACCGCCGCCATGATGATGTTCGCTGTTCCGGTGACGGACGCCTCGTCGAGCAACATGTACGCGCCCTTGAGGTGCTTGCCGTCAAAACGGTACGCCAGCAGGTTCTGGTCGTAGGTAAAGGTAGCCCCGAGGTTCACCATTCCCTGGAAGTGCGTGTCCAGCCGACGACGGCCGATCTTGTCTCCGCCGGGTTTGGCGTACGTCACTTCGCCCAAACGCGCCAAAAGCGGACCGATGAGCATGACCGACCCACGGAGTTTATTGCATTTCTTGAGGAAATCCGCCGAACGGAGATACGCTGTGTCGAGGTTAGCCGCCGTGAAGGCGAACTTGCCTTTCGAGAGTTTCTCCACCGTGACGCCCATCGACGCAAGGAGGTCGATGAGATTGTTCACGTCGAGGATATTCGGGAGGTTGTCAATGACGACTGTCTCGCGTGTCAAGAGCACTGCACAGAGCACCTGTAACGCTTCGTTCTTGGCACCCTGCGGGGTGATTGTACCATGTAGCTTATGTCCGCCTTCTATTACAAATGTAGCCATTCAATATTTACAATTTAATCATTTAGATATAATTTACCTCGGGTGAGATGGTAATGCCGAATTTGTCTTTTACGCTTTTGCTGATTGCGTCAGCCAGATCGATGATGTCTTCGGGCGTGGCGTGGTCGGCATTGACGATGACAAGCGGCTGTTTGGGCCATACCTGTGCGCCTCCAAGCGTCTTGCCCTTCCATCCGCACTGCTCGATAAGCCACGCAGCAGGAATCTTGACCAGCCCGCCTTCAACAGGGAAATGCGGCATATCGGGATAGCGTTTGAGGAGTTCGCCGGCTTGCTGTTGCGGGACAAACGGGTTCATGAAGAACGAACCGGCAGATCCCACTTCACCCACCGCGGGCAGCTTCGCCATGCGGGTCTGAATAATTTCCTCGCGGGTCTTGGACGCCTCGCCGGGTTTGACCTTATACACGACGGAAGTGACGATATACTTGCCTTTGAGTTCGTGTTTGAAAATACTGTCGCGATAGCCGAAACGGCATTCCTCGTTGGTGAAGACACGTTCTTCGAGAGTCTCCACGTTGATGGTATTCACGCGCAGAATAACATCTTTCGCCTCCACGCCGTACGCGCCTACGTTCTGTACCGCACTTGCTCCTACTTCACCCGGAATAAGACTCAGTTTCTCCAGCCCCGAATACCCCATATCGGTTAACTGGGCAATCATGTCATCGAGACGCAAACCGTTCTGCGCCTCTACCGTCTCGTCATCTATAAAACGCGCTCTCGCCATTCCGGAATGGAGGATCACACCCTCAAAATCTTTGGTAAAAAGCAGGTTGGAGCCCTGCCCTATATGTAAGAAAGGTTCCCCTTTATGCTCCCTGAGCACCTGCCGCAACTCATCCAAGGAATAGTACTCGATAAAGAGACGCGCCTTGACGTCCATGCCGAAAGTGTTAGGAATTGAGGCATTTTCACATTGATTCATTTTCTCATTTATTCATTTAAATACACGACGCATCGGACGGCATTCTCCAGTCGCCGCGGGGTGAAAGGGAAACACTTACTACTTTCGGTCCGTCAGGCATGGCGGTGCGCTTGAACTGCTGGGTGCAGAAACGGCGCATGAAGGTGTTGAGCCATTTGTCGATGGTAGCCTCATCGTACTGGTCTTCAAAGGCCTGGCAAGCCATGTATTTGATTTTCTCGCGGGTGAAACCGAAGCGGAGGAAATAATAGATGAAGAAATCATGCAGGTCGTACGGTCCCACTTTGTCCTCCGTCTTCTGCGCTATCTCGCCGTTCTCGTCCGTAGGCAGCAGTTCCGGCGAAACGGGCGTATCAACAACGTCCATCAATATGGACCGGAGTGGCTCGCCGTAGAGGTTCTGCGCCGCATAGCGGACGAGGTAACGCACCAGGGTCTTGGGTATGCCGGCATTGACGCCGTACATGGACATCTGGTCGCCGTTATAGGTACACCATCCGAGCGCCAGTTCGCTCAGATCGCCCGTACCGACCACCAGACCGTTGAGTTCGTTGGCCAGATCCATAAGTATCAAGGTACGTATGCGCGCCTGGGCATTCTCATAAGCCGCGTCATGAACGTCCATGTCATGCGCGATGTCGCTCAGATGCTGCGTAGCGACCTCGCGGATGGGTATCTCGCGGTGGGTGATTCCCAACTCCTCCATGAGCCGGAGGGCATTCTGGTACGTGCGTCCGGAAGTACCGAAACCGGGCATGGTGACACCGACTATCTTAGTCCGGTCGATTCCCAACATATCCGCCGTCATGACACACACGAGGAGAGCAAGCGTACTATCCAGTCCGCCGGAGATACCTATCTCCAGCGTATCCGCGTGAGTGTGCTCCCACCGGCGCGCCAAGGCGCTGGTCTGGATAGAGAAGACATCCATGCAGTACTGGTCCTCTTCGCCTTTCTTAGGCAAGAAGGGCGAGGTAGAGAAGACGCGATGGACGGGTTCGGTAAACTCTTCCTCGCGCTCGATAGGAGCGACGTTGATATGGCGGTAATGGCCGGTTTTATCCTTCGTAAAGTTGGTATTACGCTGCCTGTCCGTACGGAGACGCTCTATATCCAACTCACTGACAATCATGGAACTCGTACGCTGGAACCGCTCGCCTTCCTCCAGCATCGTACCGTTCTCGGCGATATACGTACTGCCGGAGAAGACTACGTCTGTCGTTGACTCGCCTACACCGGAAGAGGTGTAGATATATCCGCAATGGACGCGCGCCGACTGCTGGGTAATCATCTGACGGCGGAAAGCATGTTTGCCTACGAGGCAGTTGGAACTGGAGAGGTTGAAGATGAGTTCAGCGCCCTGAATAGCGAGCTGGGTAGAAGGCGGCAGCGGAGACCACAGGTCCTCGCATATCTCCACGCCAAACGTGTAGTTGCGGGTCGTGAAGAGCAAATCGGTACCAAAAGGCACTTCCCCGCTCCATATCTCTATTTTCGGGATACGCGGCGCTACGCCCCCGGGAGTGTACTCACGCGCAGCGCGTCCGGAGGTGAACCATCGTTTCTCGTAGAACTCACCCGTGTTCGGCAGGTTGACCTTGGGCACAACACCCATGACCTCACCGTCGGTTATCACAAACGCACAGTTAAAGAGGTCGTTATCCACCTGCAGCGGCGCTCCTACAAGGACGATGATGGCTTTTCCGCGCGTATAATCACAGATTCCTTCCAACTCGCGCAGGCTGTTCTGCTGCAAAGCCTGGGTGAAGAACAAATCGGCGCATGTATAACCCGTCACCGTCAGTTCCGGAAAACAAATCACCTCCACTCCCTGCGCTATCGCTTCGTCAATCTGGAGCTTGACCTGCTCCGCATTGTACCTGCAATCCGCTACGCGCATGGCCGGCACAGCAGCCGCCACCCGCACAAATCCAAAATTGGCATTCATGGTTCAAATAATATTTTGCGCACAAAATTACAAAAAAATTTTGATATGTGCAAAAAAAAGTGTATCTTTGCAGAAAAATTTGTAGAACCCTTAAAATTTTGTACTATGAATCTAACCATTAATGCCGTGAATTTCGAGATGGCTGAGAAACTCGAACAGTTTATTGAGAAGAAGATGAATCGTTTTGAGCGTCATTTGGCGGGAGACGACAAAGTAGAGATCCGAATGAGTGTGATCAAGCCGCAGGCCAACGCAAACAAGGAAGTGAAAGTACGTATTGCAGGTCTGTTTGCCGAGAAGACTGCCGACAGTTTTGAGGAAGGTCTGGACGCATGTCTGGCTGCTCTCGAACCGCAATTGGAACGCCGTAAAAATGCATAATGATTGCATAAAGTAACAAAAAATGGCATACAAATTTGCGTATGTCATTTTTTTTGTGTACCTTTGCACCCGATTTCGATCAGAGGACGGATTTGACTGCTTGCAACCTCGTTAAAACAATGCTAAAACTTGTGCCACAAGCTTAAACAGTCGCTTGTGGATTTTTTGTAACAGAGGATTATTGAGAATATGAATTATCTTTTTACCATCGAATCGGTGTCCGAGGGACACCCCGACAAGGTGAGCGACCAGATTTCGGACGCTATCCTGGATAACATGTTAGCGCAGGACCCGCATGCACACGTAGCCTGCGAGACGATGTGTACCACCGGCCAGGTGGTCATTGCCGGCGAGGTGAGTTGCAACGGATGGGTGGATGTACAGCAGATTGCCCGCAAGACCATCGCCGAGATAGGATACACCAAAGCGGAATACAAGTTCGAAGCAGAGAGTTGCGGTATTCTGACCGCTCTGCATGCGCAGAGCCAAGACATCAATATGGGTGTGAGCCGCGCTACGGAGGACGAGCAAGGCGCCGGCGACCAGGGAATGATGTTCGGCTACGCCACCGACGAGACGGACAACTTCATGCCCCTGACGCTGGATCTGGCACACACCTTAGTCTATACGCTTGCGCGCATCCGCAAGGAAGGCAAACAGATGACGTACCTCCGTCCGGACAGCAAATCGCAGGTGACAATCGAATATGACGAGCAGAACCGCCCCGTCCGTATTGACACGATTGTACTCTCCACGCAACATGACGAATATATACAAGGGTACCAAACACCATGCACCAAGGTGACGCCGGAGCTGATCAAACAGGATGTGATTGATATTCTGCTGCCGAGGGTAGCTACCAGGGACAGCCGTTACGGCCATCTGCTACACGCCTTTTTGGAGGACAAGAACGCCAAACTGCTGGTGAACCCGACGGGCAACTTCGTCATCGGCGGTCCTCACGGCGACACGGGTCTGACAGGTCGCAAGATCATCGTAGATACCTACGGTGGCCGCGGCGCTCACGGCGGCGGCGCATTCTCAGGCAAGGATCCCTCCAAGGTGGACCGTTCAGCCGCGTATGCCGCCCGATGGATTGCCAAACATCTGGTAGCCGCCGGTGTGGCGCATGAGGCGCTGGTACAAGTCAGTTACGCTATCGGCGTAGCCGAACCGGTGTCTGTTTACGTGAATACATACGGGACCGCACAAGTGCAGATGAATGATGCGGAGATCGCGCAAAAAGTTGCAAAGCTGTTCGATTTGCGCCCGGCTGCCATTATTCGCGCCTTAAAACTCACCCAACCCATATACGAAGAGACCGCCAAATACGGTCATGTAGGACGCACCAACGAAGTGGTCACAAAGACCTTTTTTGACTCGGAGGGCAAGACTTTCACCCGCGAGGTGGAACTCTTCACGTGGGAGAAACTGGACCGTTTGGCTGAAGTAAAAGCCGCTTTCGGATTATGAACAGGAACACGAAAATGAGTCTGATGGTGACGGCTATCGTACTGGTAGCCATCATCATTGACCAGATTATCAAACTCTCTGTTGCATCGCATTTCGCGATTGGCGAGAGCCGCGAGGTGACTTCTTGGTTCTGGTTGTGCTATGTGGAGAACAACGGCATGGCGTTCGGCATCGAGTGGTTCTCCAAACTGGCACTGACGATTTTCCGCCTTCTCGCCGTAGGGCTATTAGGATGGTACACTCACACGCTGATCCGCAAACCTGAGACGCCGACCGGATATATCGCTTCAATAGCATTTATCATTGCCGGCGCACTGGGAAACATAATAGACTGTGTGTTTTACGGCAAGCTGTTCGGTTACGCCGGATGGTTCTACGGGAGAGTGATCGACATGTTCTATTTCCCGCTGATTCGCAACAGCGCGGGCGAGGTGCTATTCTTCCGTCCGGTGTTCAATTTTGCGGACAGCTGCATCACTTGTGCCGTGGCTGTGATTCTGCTTTTCTATCTCAAACAACTCAATACCGATGAGAAATAGATACGTCCTATTCGTTGTGCTCTGCGCCTTCACTTTGGGTCTGACCGGTTGCCGCCCCAAAGGAATCCTGCACTCGTGGGAGATGCGGGAGGTGCTGGTGGATCTGCATAAGACCGATGCGCTGCTGCAGGTCTCCGGGTTGCAATACGGGCATAACGAGGCATTGGATATCTATTACGCGCAAGTACTTGAGAAACACGGTATTACGCAGGCGCAGTTTGATTCCTCCATTGTCTGGTACACCGCTCATCCGCTGCTTTTCGACAAGATATATCCGAAAGTAGAAGCCGATATCGAAGCCGAACGGACGGCTTTTCAAACGGAATATGCCGCCGAGTTGAATCTCAAACCTACCACCGGCAAGGACGAAACAGCCGGAAAAGAAACGGAACAGTTCACCTTGGACCAACTGGACAGCACTATTTGGGTAAACCTGCATGGCTACCCTACTTCATGGAATCCCTGGACAAGACCATATCGGTTAGTCCGTTAATGCAAAATTTTGTAAATCAACTCTTTCCACAAATCTGCATCTTTGGCTGACGGGTTATTGATACCCTTTAGCCGTGCATCTGTGTCCCGCAGATAGCCGACAATCAAGAAAGCCTTGCCGGCAGGGAAACGTTGTGCAGCCGTTGCATAATCCTTCACGAAATAGGGGTTGATGCCTAACTCTTTAGCTACATTGCCTTGGCTTTTGTCCGGCAGGTAATGGTACATCAGCAGATTGGAGAAGAACGTGAAGAGCGGTGCCATCTCACGGATCATGGGATGGTCCTTACTGGAAGCGAAATACTGCGCAATCTTATTGGCACGCACCACATCTCCGCGGATGAGTGCCGCCTGTAACTCCATGATATTGTAGTCCTTAGAGATACCTATATTCCGTTCCACCAGCGCAGCGTCTATCGAATTGACACCTTCCGGACGGCCGTCCATCAGTTTCTGCAACGCTCCGACGATGGCTGACAAGTCCGTACCCAGATGGTCCGCCAGTATAGGTGCCACACGCGGGTCGATAGTCACCTCCGGGTGTTGGTTTCTGAAATCGGCTATATAGACATTGATCCACCGCTCTACCTCGTAATCGCGCAGTTTGTCGCTCTGCAGCCAGACCACTTGCGGGTGCTCCGATGCTTTCTTCCAGATACCTTGCCGTTTGTCCGGTTTGCCGTTATAGCAGATCACGAGTACCGTTTGGGGCATCATATTCTCCAGATAAGCACCCAGTGCATCCCATTTTTTGACGGCTTGCGCCTCCCTGACAATCACAACTTTACGACCTCCCATCATCGCAAAACCACGTGCCGCTCCTATGACGGGAGATATATCTGCGCCCTGCAGGTCGCGTCCATAGACCACTTGCTGGTCAAACTCACGCGCCATCTCGTCCAGCACATGCGTGGAGAGATAGTCATACACGCGGTCGGTATAGTACGGTTCCTCGCCGCACAATATATATACCGGCGCGTATTCGCCAGCGCGCATGGCGCGCATGATATCGTCGTATTTCTTTACCATGGATTATGCGGAATGGGTTTTGTGGGTTAAGATGGAACGCATCGTCAGGAAGAAATACTTGATATCCGTCCGGACGGGGTGCGCCAGATATTCTGTCAGGTACTTGTCTTCGCTGGCGAAGAGTTCCTCAAACGTATTCGGGTGGTCAATATAAAACGGCGGGATAAGTCCCGGTTTGGAGAGCGTGCGTTTGTCTTGCAGCCACTTCGGATAGGTCTCGAACATCGTCTTGCTTAACGGACGTACGCCCACCAGTTTCACGTCGCGTTTGAGCCAGTTGATGAGCATCGGCAGCTCGTCCAGCCAGTATTTGCGCATGAATTTACCCCAGGTAGTGATCCGCCAGTCGTCGTTCGACTTGTCGGCGATATCCATACCGCCGCGTGCGTCAAAGACATATTTCTGGATATACTCGGCGTACGGGTGCATGGTCCGCATCTTATAGAAAAACTTGATTTCCTTGTTCTTACATACGCGCGGAAGTTTGATAAGCGGACCATAGACCTTCAGCTGCTCCTGCGGATAAGGCTGCGACTTACGATGGGCAAACACATACTCGATATGCCCCATCGGCACAATCTCATCCACCTCAAAACCGCAGTAATAAAGCCGTCCGAGAACCTCGGTCTTGCTCAGCATGCGCTTGCGACCTTTGTTCACATCGTAGTAGAGGCGGCTGGTGAGCATCAGTCGCGGAAGGACGCGTTTCTTAAAGAAATAGAAACTATATACAATCCAGTTGATGCCGGCGGGATAGCGGGCAAGAATCTTCTGTTTGATATATTCCTGCGGACGATAACAGCATACATAACGGCCTCCGTCCGGCAGTTTCTGGTTCACGATACAGAAGCGTTTGTTGATACCTTTCGCATCGTTCAACAGCGTCAGGTCCACTAACGTAGCATACTGGTAATCAGGTATCTGGAGGAAGGCAAAACGGTTTCTGTCACATACGGATTTCGTCTGCCGGCTGTCCAGACGGGCTTTCTCCAAAAGCATGTGGTAGTCCTCTTCCGTCGTCACGGAGAGCACCGACTGGCGGATGGAACGCATGGAAATCTCCGAACGCGGCTCGTCTTTCCGGGTAACCGTTGCGTTCTCCCGCTGCTCTATCTCCATCACCGGAACGGTCATGTTCGTAGCATATTTCCAATAATGCTCCATGAGGACGACAAACGTCTCTATCGCCCCGACCAGCATAATCACCCACATCGCTACTCGCGGCGAGAGAGCCCATGGCAGATGAGGCAACACCGCCCAGCACAAGCCGATCAACACTCCGGCATCCGCCACAATAGACAGCCACGCCTGCCAAAACCAGGTCTCCTTGTACGGCCGGTAAAGTTGAACCGCCATACCCACGATAACCCATAGCAGAGCCAATATACCGAACAATGCCCAATAGGAACTAATCGTACTCTTGACCGCTATCCAGCGCCATAACATACACAGCAACACTGCTATCAACCAAATCGCGAGGTCTATCCCCACTCTTCTATGCCATCCTTCACGTATCATCATTCATATACACGATTTGCGGTGCAAAATTACTATTTTTTTTTGACATACGCAAGTTTTTAGGCGGATTATTTGCGTATGTGCAAAAAAAGTTGTACCTTTGTACGCTAATTTGAATTGAAACAATGGAAAGAAGAGTTCGAGTTCGTTTTGCGCCGTCCCCTACCGGCGCATTGCATATCGGCGGCGTGCGCACCGCCTTGTATAATTATCTGTTTGCCCGTCAGCACGGCGGTGACATGCTGCTGCGTATCGAGGATACGGACAGCACGCGCTTTGTCCCCGGAGCAGAAGAATACATCCTCGAAGCCCTCGACTGGCTGGGAATCGGTATTGACGAAGGTCTGAGAGCCAAGAAACCTTCAAACAATCTCAAACAAGGCGAAGCCTCAAACATCCAAATCGAATCCGTCGGCTCTCACGGTCCGTATCGCCAGTCTGAGCGTCGTGAGATTTATCACCAATATGTGAAGCAGTTGCTGGACTCCGGTCATGCCTACATCGCTTTTGATACTCCCGAGGAACTGGACGCCAAACGCGCAGAGATTCCTAATTTCCAATATGATGCACGCACACGCATGCAGATGCGCAATTCGCTGACGATGAGCGCAGAGGAAGTAAAGGCATTAATGGACAAAGGCGAGAAATACGTCGTTCGTTTCAAAGTGGAGCCCGATGAGGACGTGCATGTGCATGACCTCATCCGCGGAGAAGTGGTCATCAACTCCAATATTCTGGACGACAAAGTGCTCTACAAATCCGCTGACGACCTGCCTACATACCATTTGGCAAACATCGTGGATGACCATCTGATGGAGATCAGCCATGTCATCCGTGGCGAGGAGTGGCTGCCTTCCGCCCCGCTCCACGTACTCCTTTACCGCGCGTTCGGATGGGAGGACACCATGCCGCAGTTCGCCCACCTCCCATTGCTGCTCAAGCCGGACGGCAACGGCAAACTGTCCAAGCGTGACGGCGACCGTCTCGGCTTCCCTGTCTTCCCGCTGGAGTTTCATAATCAGAAAGACGGTACGGTCTCGTCCGGCTACCGCGAATCCGGCTATCTGCCCGAAGCGGTCATTAACTTCCTCGCGCTCCTCGGCTGGCATGGTTCCGGCGACCAGGAGATGTACACCATGGACGAACTGATTAAGGATTTCTCCCTCGACCGCGTGTCCAAATCCGGTGCCAAATTCGACTACGAGAAGGGCAAGTGGTTCAACCACCAGTACCTCCAGCTCCGCTCCAATGAAGAGTTGGCGGAGATGTTCCGCCCTGTTCTGGATGAAAAACTTTCAACCATTCAAACAAAGACGCAGTCTCAAACAATTTCAAACAAAGACGCAGTCTCAAACCATCAACTCGCCAAGATTATCGGTCTCGTCAAAGACCGCGTGAACTTCGTCCCCGAACTCTGGGAGCAGGTCAATTTCTTCTTTGTCGCGCCTACCGAGTATGACGAGAAATCCCTCAAGAAACGTTGGAAAGAAGACTCCCCGAAACACATGCAGGAGCTCCTTGCCCTCCTTGAAACCGTCTCCGAAGAAGACTGGCACAAAAATGAGGAAATAGAAAAAGGCGAAAATGAGAAAATAGTCCAATGGGAATTGGACAAAGTGGTGATGCCGTGGATTGCAGAGAAGGAATACGGAGTAGGAATTGTCATGAACGCCTTCCGTATCTGCCTCGTCGGTGCCGCCCGCGGTCCGCATATCTGGAATATCACGGACATCCTCGGCAAAGAGGAAACCCTTCGCCGTGTCCGCACTGCACTGGAAAAACTCAGCTGATCGCAGCTCTCAATAATCCCTCGGATTCCTACATGCAAAGGGGTGTGTCCATCGTTTTGACACACCCCTTTGCAACTATAACGGTTGATTGTATATCCTGTCTCGTGTGCAGGTATGACTTTTTTCGGTATTATGCTAGACAATACCTAGACCATACCTAGACGATATAAACAATGTAATACCTACGTTAGTACCATGTCCAAGATGGCTCTCCTTGTACATTTGGATCGTTTTAGGCGCAGAGTTACAACAATTTTCTGACATATGCAAGAAAAATTTGCATAAATGCAAAAAAAGCAGTACCTTTGCAGCAGATATGACACCACGCGAGGCACTACATACCTATTTCGGATACGATAATTTCCGTCCTTTGCAAGCGGAGATTATTGATTCTGTATTAGCCGGGCGAGACACGCTGGCACTCATGCCGACAGGCGGAGGTAAAAGCATCTGCTTTCAGATACCTACCCTCGTCATGGGGCATGACAATCCCGACAAACGCCTATGCCTTGTCATTACGCCGCTTATCGCCTTGATGCACGACCAGGTGGAGAACCTCAAGGCGCGTGGCATCCATGCAGCGGCGGTCTATACCGGCATGAGTTGGGACAAACAGCGCGTGGCGCTGGATAACTGTCTCTACGGGCCTTACCATTTCCTCTATTGCTCGCCCGAACGACTTGAATCCGAGGAGTTCCGCAAGCGGCTGGCAGACTTGCCGGTAGGACTGATTGCAGTGGATGAAGCGCATTGTATCTCCCAATGGGGATATGATTTCCGGCCGTCGTACCTGAATATCGCAGCAGTACGGGAGTTATTACCGGGCGTGCCCGTGCT
Organism: uncultured Bacteroidales bacterium; assembly: GCA_902774995.1. Taxonomy (GTDB): domain Bacteria; phylum Bacteroidota; class Bacteroidia; order Bacteroidales; family Paludibacteraceae; genus Colicola. Next base: position 31,900 of record CACYKR010000013.1, read on the forward strand.
TGCGCTCACAGCTACCGCAACGCCGGAGACGATAGATGACATACAAGCTAAGCTTGGCTTTGCCGAGCCGAACGTGCTGAAGAAATCCTTCCACCGCGACAACCTGACGTATGTCGTGCGCCGGACGGACAAGAAAGAGGAGCAAGTCGCACACATCCTCTCGCGCGTTCCCGGCTCTGCTATCGTCTATGTCCGCAACCGCAAACGCGCACAAGAGTTGGCTGAGTGGCTAAATGGTCATATAAATGACCAAATGGTAAATGATAAAATGGTAAATTACTATCATGCCGGATTAACAACGCAGCAGCGCAATGAGCGGCAGCAGGCTTGGACGGAAGGAAGAACACGAATCATCGTGGCTACTAATGCGTTCGGCATGGGTATTGACAAACCGGATGTACGTGTGGTCATCCATTATGACCTCCCGAATACGTTAGAATCCTATTATCAGGAAGCCGGACGAGCCGGACGTGACGGGCTGACAGCCTATGCCGTGTTGTTATATAACGAGAAAGAAGACAAGGCGAAAGCCCGGAAACGGGTTGTGGACAGCTATCCGCCAAAAGAGTTCGTCATCTCCGTCTATCATAAGACCATGGATTTCTTGCAGATAGGCGCCGGAAGCGGCTTGGGACACCGGTTCATGGTACATATGGACCAGCTTTGCCAGGTGATGCGGCTTCCTGTACTCCAAACCTACTCTGCCCTGCACATTCTCACGCAGGCCGGTTATATTGATTTTGAAGAAGAGCACGAGACACAACCGCGCGTGCAGATCCATGTGCCGCGTCACCAGTTGGGCGAATACAACCTATCGCGCGAACAAGCGGAACTGCTGGACGCATTAATGCGTTCCTATACGGGCATCTACACCGACCTGCAGTATGTCCGCGAAGCGGATGACAGGAAGACGCATGAGTTACTTGTTTCCCTTGCCCAACGCGGCATCATTACCTACATCCCCCGTTCTGTCGGTTGCTGCCTTACCATGACAAACGAGCGACAGACAGAGATCTATCTATCGCCCGCAATCTATGAAGAGCGTCAGGCACGCTATGTATCCAAACTGCAAGCCATGGTGGAGTACGCAGACCAGACCCAATTCTGCCGCGAACAAGTTCTTCTATCCTATTTTGGGGAGAACAACGCAGCGCCTTGTGGCCACTGCGATGTCTGCCGTGAGTTGGCTCATCGTATTATCTCTGAGTAATACTTAGCAAAAAAAGGAACCTCGTTTCCGAAGTTCCTTTGGTATTCATAGGCTACTGCAAAATGATTATTCAGCAGCCAATGTGATACGACGGAAGTCGCTGATAACCACGCCTTTTGCTTTGAGTACATCCTTCACGAGCTCTTTGCTCTCGCTCATGATGTAAGCCTGCTCAACGAGGGTGTTCTCTTTCAAGAATTTACCCAGACGTCCTTGCGCAATCATCTCAATCTTCTTAGCCTGGTTAGCGAGGTTAGCCTCTGCCTCTTTAGCGACAGTAGCTTTGATCTCGCGAGCCTGCTGTGCCTGCTCGGCTGTGATCCAACCCTTAGCCTGGTTGGACTCGATATGGTCATCGCTGTCAACGTGAGCGGGGTTGATACCTGCCTTGCGGATAGCGTTCTCAACAGCTTTGTTGATCTCATCCTGCTTGGTCTTCTCGATAGCTACCTCAAGCTCATGTTTCTTTACCTCTTCTGCTACGTGGTCCGCATCAAGCGCAATAGGGCTCATAGCGGCTACCTGCATCGAGATACCGTGAACGGTCTCCTGGTCTGCGCCTGCCTCGGCTGCAACGAGCGAGGAGAGTTTGTTACCCAGGTGGTTGTACGCATCTACTACCGGTGCCTCCAAGCAAGCATAGTCCGCCAACTCCATCTTCTCACCGGTAACGCCGGAGCGCTCGGTGATGATCTCTGCTACGGTGAACTGACCGATTTTGAGGTTCTTCAGTTCCTCAGCAGTACGTACTTTGTTATCCAAAGCAGCATCGAGGATCAGTTTTACCATGCCTACGAAGTCCTCGTTCTTGGCTACGAAGTCGGTCTCGCACTTCACGCCAACGATAGCGCCGAAGTTACCTTTTACCTTAGCCAGAACGCAACCCTCGGAAGCCTCGCGATCGCTGCGTTTGGCTGCGATAGCCTGTCCGCGCTTGCGGAGAAGATCCTTCGCTACCTCGAAATCGCCGTTAGCTTCTTCCAAAGCCTTCTTGACGTCCATCATACCTGCGCCGGTGATGTCGCGCAGTTTTTTGATATCAGCTAATGTTACAGCCATAATCTTAATTAAAAATTTAAAATTAAAAATTACGAATTATTCTGCTGCCTCAGTAGCTTCTTTAGCTTCAGCTACTTTCTCTGCCTCTGCTTTCGGAGCAGCTTTGCGGATACGCTGGCGACGCTCTTTCGGAGCCGGAGCCTCGGTAGCAGCCTGTGCTTCGGCAGCTTCCTCATCGGCCTTCTCTACCTTGCGTTCCTCGAGTCCTTCCTTGATAGCGTCGCATACAGCGCCAAGAATCACGTCGATTGCCTTGGTAGCATCGTCGTTAGCCGGGATGACAAAATCAATGTTGTTGGGGTTCGAGTTGGTATCTACAATACCGAATACAGGGATACCCAGACGGTTAGCCTCTGCTACGGCAATCTTCTCTTCGATTACGTCCACTACAAATACGGCACTCGGCAGACGGGTCATGTCGGCGATAGAACCAAGGTTCTTCTCCAGTTTCTCGCGCTGACGGGTAATCTGCAGTTTCTCACGCTTGGATACGTTCTCCAGCGTACCGTCGGTCATCATCTTGTCAATCTGACCCATTTTCTTCACAGCCTTGCGGATAGTAGGGAAGTTAGTCAGCATACCGCCGGCCCAACGCTCGGTGATATACGGCATACCTACCTCCTGTGCGTGAGCAGCTACTACCTCCTGAGCCTGCTTCTTGGTACCTACAAAGAGTACCTTACGACCGCTGCGGGCAAGGTTCTTGAGAGCCTCTGCTGCCTCTTCTACCTTGACTACGGTCTTGTTGAGGTCGATGATGTGGATACCGTTACGCTCCATGTAGATGTAAGGAGCCATAGCCGGGTTCCATTTGCGTTTGAGGTGGCCGAAGTGTGCGCCTGCCTCGAGAAGTTGATCAAAATTTGTTCTCATTGTTTTAATGTGTTTGATTTGTTTATAAAAGACTCCTTACATTCCGGAATTCCCTTTCACGCGCATAGTACATTAATAAATACACGCGCACGCACATGCGTTTGAGATTCCAAAACAACCGTGTGGTAGTCCCGAAGGAGTCCACACGGTTTGGAGTTGGTTGCGATATTAACGCTTGCTGAACTGGAAGTGCTTACGAGCTTTCGGCTGACCCGGTTTCTTACGCTCAACCTCACGAGCGTCACGAGTCATGAAGCCTTCTGCCTTCAGGGCAGCCTTGTCTTCCGGATTGATTTTCACCAGCGCGCGGGCGATAGCGAGACGGAGAGCCTCTGCCTGACCTTTGAAGCCACCGCCATCAAGGGTTACCTTGATATCGTATTTCTCAGCCACGCCGAGTTTGTTCAGCGGCTGGAGAACGATATAGCGCAGAATAGAAGACGGGAAATAAGTCTCGATGTCGCGGCCGTTGATCACGATCTTGCCGGCACCTTCATTTACGTAAACGCGGGCTACTGCCTCTTTACGACGTCCTAATGCATTAACTGTTTCCATGTACTTCTATTATCTGAGGGTGTTCATATCAATTACTTTCGGTTGCTGTGCCTGCATGTTATGCTCTGCGCCGGCGAAAATATACAGATTGGTAATCTGACGAGCGCCAAGACGGTTTTTCGGCAGCATGCCCTTTACTACTCGACGAACGAGTTTGTCTGCACCTTTCTTCATCAAGTCAGCCGGAGTGAACTCACGCTGACCGCCTGGGAAACCGGTGTAGCGTACATATACGCGGTCGTTCCATTTGTTTCCGGTCAGCTGCACTTTGTCAGCATTCACGATGATTACGTTGTCGCCACAGTCCACGTTCGGAGTGTAGCTCGGTTTGTACTTGCCACGCAGCAGTTTTGCTACCTTGGAGCACATACGGCCAAGAATCTGGCCCTCAGCGTCAACAACGACCCACTCTTTCTGAGCGGTTGCCTTGTTTACATTCGCTGTTTTGTAACTGTTAA
>CACYKR010000014.1 GCA_902774995.1 uncultured Bacteroidales bacterium
GCCCGCCAAGAAAGAGATGAAAGCACGCCAGAAAGAGTTCGCCAAGACGCTTGCTTCGTACGCTGACTGCTACGTAATGGACGCTTTCGGTACCGCTCACCGCAAACATGCTTCGACGGCTGTCATCGCAGACTATTTCGACGCAGACAACAAGATGCTCGGTTTCCTCATGGAGAAAGAGGTAGCGGCTGTTGACGCCGTACTGGGCGACATCAAACGTCCGTTCGTAGCCATCATGGGCGGTTCGAAAGTAAGCTCGAAGATCGGTATCATCGAGAACCTGCTGGGCAAAGTGGACAAACTGATTCTTTGCGGTGGTATGACCTATACCTTCGCCAAGGCCCACGGCGGCGAGATCGGCGGCTCGATCGTTGAGCTCGACAAACTGGATGTAGCCCTCGGCGTAGAGGAGTTGGCCAAGAAGAACGGCGTAGAGCTCGTGCTCGCTCCGGATGCCATCTGCGCAGACAGCTTCAGCAACGACGCCAACCGGAAGGTATTCCCCTCCAACGCCATCCCCGAGGGCTGGGAAGGTCTGGACGCAGGTCCTGAGGCACAGAAGAACTTCCGCAACGCCATCAAGGGCGCCAAGACCATCCTCTGGAACGGCCCTGCAGGTGTGTTCGAGTTCGATAACTTCTGCGACGGCAGCCGTGCTATCGGTGAGGCTATTGCGGAGGCTACCAAAGAGGGTGCTTTCTCGCTCATCGGCGGCGGTGACTCCGTAGCGTGCGTGAACAAATTCGGTCTGGCAGACCAGGTATCGTATATCTCTACCGGCGGCGGTGCATTGCTTGAGGCAATCGAAGGCAAGGTTCTCCCGGGTGTAGCTGCAATCAAAGGAGAGTAAGCCATGGAAGTAGTAGGAAAAATCATACAAGTTCTCCCGGAGCAGAGCGGCGTAGGCCGTAACGGCAACCCTTGGAAAGTACAGCCGTACGTACTGGAGACTCTCGACCAATACCCCCGCAAGGTACATTTCGAGGTCTTCGGCGAGGAGCGCATCAAGCAGAACCCCTGCGCTATCGACCAGCTGGTGACCGTCAGTTTCGATATCGAGAGCCGCGAGTTCAACGGCCGTTGGTACACCTCTATCCGTGCCTGGCGCATCCAGCAGGGTGATACTACACAGGCAGCCGTAGCACCCGCTGCAGCACCTGCCGCCGCTCCCGCAGCGGCTCCTGTAGCAGCACCTACCCAGACCGCTCCGGCAGCCGCACCTGCCGCTGCGCCGGTGAATGTAGATCCGTTTGACGCTTCTGCCGGGGACGGCACAAGCGATCTGCCCTTCTGATGAAAAGATGGCTTAAAATCATAGTACTGACCCTCTTGCCGGTGGCGGGCGTAGTGATATGCGCCCTCCGCTGGCAAGCGTGGTTCGGTATGCCCGCCGAGAAACAATGGACGGGGGAGGTACAGGAATATGTCTTCCCTACGTTCGCATACGACTCCCTGCCGGGCTTTGTCATGACAGAAGAGGGATGGCAGGACACCCTGTCACCGCAGTCACTCGACATCCTCATCATGGGCGACATACACAACAACCTCACCCTCGCCGATTATGACTCGCTCGCCGCATGGGTGCCGCAAGCGGATGCCGTGGCGCAGGTAGGCGACTGGATGCACAGGGGGCAGGAGTATTACCGCCAGTGGCTGCTCCGCGAATGGGTTCCCTCCGGCTTATGCGCCCTGCCGGTCATCAACACACCCGGCAACCATGAGTATTCCAAAGGTCTCCACAAAACCCTGTCGCCTGTCTGGAGCTACACTTTCCCACAGCCGTCCAACGGCCCCGTTGGCGTACCGGGCAAGCATTACTACGTCGATTTCCCGCAGTTGCGCTTCATCGTTTTGGATACCAACCCGCTCACGCGGCTGGTCTATCTGACCCGCACGCTGACCTGGCTGCGCGCGACGATGGATAGCGCCGGAGAAAGATACGTAGTGGTGATGATGCACCACCCTGTATTCTCTGTTGCCAAAGGACGGTTCAACAGTCTGATCTATCTTGCTTTCCGCCATGCTTTAAACAAAGCGGACCTCGTCATTGCCGGTCATGACCACAGTTACATGCGCCGCACGCCGTTTATGGTACTCAACACCTCCGGCACTCCCAAGCCGCAGCGGTTCCATTACCGCACGGATCATACCGACACCGTTCCCACATACGCCGTGCTTTCTATCCAACGTACGACGGTAGCCTACCAGCCATCACCGATGACCGTACATGTACACCGTCTGGCGGACGGCGAAGTGATCGATTTCATGTATGTTAAGCACGACTGATGCGATAGTGCTGTCGTTACAGCCGATCTCGGACCAGGCGCATATATTGCACGCCTACACGCGTACGGGCGGGCGCGTCAATTATAAGGTATATGGTCTGGGACGCAAGAAAAACGCCGGACTCTACTCACCGCTCGCCCTGCTGCAACTGACTATCGACCGACACTCCATCCGCACGGCGCAACTATCATTCGTCCCCACCGCCATTACCACCGATCCGTATAAACGCACCGTGGCGTTGTTCTTAGGCGAAGTTCTCTACCATGTATTGCGCCACCCCATGCCGGACGAAGCGATGTTCGATTTTCTATTTAACGCCATACAGGCATTGGACAAGACGGACGAGCCGCAGAATTTCCATGTGCATTTCCTCATCGCCTTTGCGGCGCGGCTGGGTTTTGCGATGGAAGAGACCCATCCGCTCTTCACCACCCCCACCACACGCACCGAGCGTCAAGAGCAACTGCGAGGACTATGCGCCTACTTTTCCGAACACGTAGAGACGTGGGAATCCCCTCGGTCTTTGGAAATCCTGACCGAGGTTTTTGACTAAAAATGCGTCCAAAAGCAAAAAAAATGCTCAAAAATTTGGTCAATTCAAAAAAAAGCAGTACCTTTGCATGCTTTTTTGACTAAAAACCCGTCTTCGTGAGAAGACATAAAATATTATTGAACAATGAAACGTACATTCCAACCTTCCCAACGCAAACGTCGTAACAAACACGGCTTCTTGGAGAGAATGGCTACCGCTAACGGTCGCCGTGTATTGGCTGCACGCCGTGCTAAAGGTCGTAAGAAACTGACTGTAGCCGACGAAGGACGCCACAAGTTCTAATGGAGTCCACCAGACAACACAAGATCGCTCGTCTTATTCAAAAAGACATGAGCGACATTTTATTGCGATACGCGCGCACGCTTCATGGAACATTGATTTCCGTGAGCGAGGTGCGCGTGTCGTCTGATCTCTCTATTGCGCATATCTATCTCTCTGTCTTTCCCCATGACAAGGTAGCTTCTACGATGGCGCTGATGGAAGAGAACACACACCGTTTTCGCGGTGAACTGGGTTCATTGGAGCGTCATCAACTGCGCATCATCCCTGAGATTATCTTCCATCTGGACGAGACGATTGACCGTATGGAGCGCATTGATGAGTTGCTGAAACAATGAGCCTCGAATCCCATATCGCCTGGCGGTACCTTTTCTCTAAAAAAGGGCATAACGCCATCAACATCATTTCCGGAATCAGTGCTGCTGCGGTAGCTGTCGTGACGGCAGCTATGGTTTGCGTATTATCCGTAATGAACGGCTTTGGCGAGCTGGTAGAACATATGTTCTCGGAGTTTGACCCGGTGCTGCTTGTTGTACCGGCGGAAGGCCAGACCCTTCGTACCGACACACTGCCCATCGTTTCTCTGTTGGCGCACGAAGACATCAAATCTGTCTCTATGCAATTGGAGCAGACCGCCCTCGTCCGATATAAAGACCATCAGCTCCCCGCCCGGGTGATGGGTGTGGACTCTCTCTTTTCCGCCACAGCGCATATCGACTCTATCATCACGGATGGTTTCTACTCCGTCCATGACGGCGCATTCGAGAGGGCAGTGCTCGGCCGTGGTCTGGCGGCACAGATAGGCATCAACGCCCATTTCACCGGGGCGCTGCATCTCTATGCCCCCGAACGTACGGAACGGTTGAACATACTTCGTCCGGATCAGTCGCTGCGCCACGAGCACGCGTTTATCGCAGGCACTTTTGCGGTGAACCAGATTGAGTATGACGATCGGTTAATGCTCGTCTCCCTGCCCCTTGCACAGCGGTTATTCGGTTATGACGGGCACACCGCTACCGCTCTCCGTATTCAACCCAAACAAGGCGTCAAACTCTCAAATATCAAATATCAAATATCAAATCACCTGGGGCCCGGATACAGGGTTTTGGACCGCTATGAGCAGCAGCACGACTTTTTCCGTATCCTGCGGATAGAGAAGCTGCTGACCTTCCTGCTGATGGTCTTCATCCTTCTGATTGCCAGTTTTAATATCATCGGCTCCCTCTCCATGCTCATCATAGACAAACGGGACGACATCCGCATTCTCTCCCATCTAGGTGCTGACGAGGCCGCCATCCGCCGAATATTTCTCTTGGAGGGGTGGTTCATTTCGGTGTTAGGAACGATAGCCGGGCTCGTAGTAGGGGTAGTGGTATGCTTGGGGCAGCAACACTACGGATGGCTCAAACTGGGTTCCGGCACTGATTACGTCATCTCCGCCTATCCCGTTCAGGTCCAGACGCCGGATATACTGTTAGTCGGTTTGATTGTCTTCGCCTTGGGATGGTTAGCCGCATGGTACCCCTGCAAAAAAATCATGATATGAAAAAGTACCTCCCTATCTTAGCCCTGGCTGCACTTGTATCCTGCAAGCCCAAGATAACATATGTCTCGCCGAATGTCTTCCCTGACCGATACACCATGGCATGGGAGGAACGTCATGGTCATTGCTATGACTCCATACCTTACGCCGTAGTCTCCCTCGACCTCTATTCGGAAGGTCTGACGCTTGACACAGCCACACGCCGGATGCAGGGCTCTGGATATAACCTCTACCTGTCGGACATCTTCGTTCCCGGCGACACCCTCGCGCCGGGAGAATATACAAGCTTTTCTTATAGAGAAGACTCGGAAGCGAGTACCCCCTTCACCTTTCTCCCCGGTCGTGATTTTGAAGGCACGCCTCACGGCGCATACCTCTTGAAGATAGAGAACGGCAAACTGATCTCGTATCAGGTATTCCGGTCCGGTACTTTTGTCGTACAGGACACCACCAATGGCCTCCGTTCCCTCTCCTTCACGTTCGTCTATACCGGTGCCGAGAACCGCACCGCCACCTACGAGTGTCATTTTCAAGACTCGCTACGACTATGGCCAAAACGATAACATCTGACGAAGCGCTCCTGCGTGAGTACCACACCTACCTGCGTCTGGAACGCAGCTACTCGCCGAATACCGTAGAGGGCTACGAAATGGACCTCGCGAAGCTGCGTGACTACGCGGCCTCCTATTCGCTGGACTATGTGCATATGGAATCTAAGGATTTGGAGGCCTTTGTCTTCGACCGGTTCAAGGAAATCAAATCGGAAGCCACGCAAGCACGCATCCTCGCCGGCATCCATGCCTGGTATCGTTTTTTACTATACAAAGATTATATAGACCAGGACCCTTCGGAACTGTTGGAAGGTCCGCGCAAATCCAAACACCTGCCTACCGTTCTCAGCCTCGATGAGGTGAACCGGATGATGGCAGCTATCGACCTCAGCACCAACGAAGGCCATCGCAACCGCGCCATGATGGAGATACTATACGGTTCCGGCCTTCGTGTGAGTGAACTGGTGAACCTGCAACTGAGCAAGATATATCTCAACGAACACTATATGCTCATCGAAGGCAAAGGCTCCAAGCAGCGCCTCGTTCCCCTCTCGCCGGTAGCGGAAGAGTGGTTCGGATACTGGATGCAGGAACGTGCCGCATGGCCACTTAAACCCGAGTCCAGAGATCTCGCCTTTGTCAACCGTTACGGCCGCCCGCTGACCCGTGCGATGGTTTTCACCATCGTCAAGCGGCTCTGTGCCGAGGCGGGTATCACCAAGACCGTATCCCCTCACACCCTCCGCCATTCGTTCGCCACCCATCTGCTGCAGAACGGCGCAGACCTGCGTGTGATCCAGCAGCTCCTCGGTCACGAGGATTTGGCTACCACCGAGATCTACACCCACGTTGATGTAGCCGACCTGCGAAAGGCTGTATTACAATACCACCCCGCCAACCAACATTAAACTCGGTATATCGGCATGTCGGAATATCGGAACATAATAGTTTTTATACTGTGTATTTTGCAGTTTTGCACTTTCCGTTGTCTCGCTACGGAGACGATTATCGTGGGTGAGGTCATGAATGAGACTACGGGCGAAGCTATTCCCAATGTAAATATTCATTTCCGGGGCACAAAAATCGGAACCACCTCCGACGAGAACGGCAACTATGTTCTCCGCGTGGACATGCAGGACAAAGCACAACTTGTTTTCTCAGCCATAGGTTATTACTCACAGCGGTTTGAGATTACACCGGGCGTTATGGCCGGGCTGCAGGTAGCGATGAAAGAGCGCTCAACGATGCTGGCAGAAGTCGTTGTGGCGCCTAACGAGAATCCGGCACTGGAGATTCTTCGCCAAGTACGTTCCCATCGCTCTGAAAACGACCGCACCCTCCATCCCGAGTCAACCGCAGACCTCCGGCGCACCCAGACGCTCTATGTCTCGCATATTTCCAAACGTCATCTGCGCCGTGCCCTCTGGCGCAGCCTGCAATCAGGGATGATCTTACAGGAAGACTCTACATATATCATGCCTCTCTATCGCGAGACACAGACGTTCCGGTTCTCCGGCGAGGACATCACACCCGCCAATGACCGGCAGACACAGACTATAGTCCTCTCCGAGACGGATTACTCATCGCTCCTTGGCGGCGAAGGAAACCTCAATTTTTACGCTCCGTCCCTCTCCATCATGGGGCATGCTTTCCTATCCCCTCTTGCTGCCGGCGGAAATCTCTATTACCGGTATTATCTGACAGAGAGCGCAACGAATGATTCAACAGCACAAAACAGCCGCGAAGTAACGATTGCTTTCCGCACCCGCAACCCCTTCTACGCCACTTTCAACGGCGAAATGGTTATTGACACCACCTCCTACGCTCTCCGTGCCATACAGGCTTATGTCCCCTCCGAAGTAGCGGTTAACTATGTGAACAACCTGCACGTCTCTCAGACCCTTCTGCCTGACGGCACTATCGCAGAAGAACACCTCTCCGCCTTGCTTGATTTCGTAGTCAAGACCGACCGGGCTGGTACCATTTTCCCCACCCTCTTATTAACCACCTCACTTACCAATCCTACAGGCGAAGCCGGTCTTACAGCAGAGCGGTCTTATAGTCCGCCGGACGGTCCTGTAGGCGAAGCCGATCTTGCCTCCGACTCCGCTTTCGCGGCACTCGACAGTCTGCCTGTCATCCGCGTTGCCAAATGGTTTGCCACCATCGCCGCCACCGGCTATATACCTACAGGGACCTTTCTGGATATAGGTCATGTAGAAGAAATACTACAGGTCAACCATCATGAGGGCGTACATGTGGGACTGCCGTTCCGCACGAACGAGCGGTTCTCCAAGGTCGTATCATTGGAAGCCGCAGTGGGCTATGGAGTCAAGGACCGCCGGGCTAAAGGGCTCGGACGGATATCAATCAACCTGCCTGCACTTCACCCCAACACTCTTCAACTGGAATACCGGGAAGGCTATGTATGGTCCGAAGTAGATGATTTCGACCGGCAGTTACGGGAAAACTCCATGGGGTTGGGTAATTTCGATTTCACGGCTTATGCTTTTGAGGCGCTCCATCGTGACAACCGTTGCATCAACACCGCCATGTACCGCCGCCAGCTCCAGCTCCGTTGGTTTGCAGACTGGGGACAGTTCTCTTCCTCCATCGGCCCTGCTACCATACTGGAGACCCAGGCTTATATCCGTGCCGGACGGAATGACCTCTATGCACCCTACACCGTACACCGCACACCCTATTCATACCAGTCGCTCAGCTTGTTCAGCCGCCTCTCTTGGGGAGAACGCAAATACGACGGGTTCTTCTCACGCAAATATGCTTATTCAAGCAGATACCCTGTTCTCTTCACCGGCCTCGAACTCGGTCACTGGAGCCATACCACCGGAGCAGGTTTGTATGCACACTTGCGCTTATTGCTTACCCACCACGCCCAACTCGGCATGGGAGGAACGCTCAACTATGCCTTCCAAGCGGGAGCAATCTTCGGAGAGGTGCCCGCCACCCTTCTCTGGCATGCTTCGGCAAACCAGGGATACGCTTACGACCCGTACCGTTTCACGCTCCTGCACGGCTACGAACTGATGGCGGATAAATACCTTGCGCTTCAGGCCGAGTGGAATGGCCAGGGTATCCTCTTCAACCTCATTCCCGGCGTCCGCTGGCTGCACCTGCGCGAACTGGTGGAGACCAAGATCGCCTACGGCTACCTCGCTGCCCCCCACCGCACGCTCACCGGCAACGACGCTCATACCCTGTACACCGAAATAGGCGTAGGAATCGGAAATATCCTGCGCGTTTGCGACTTGTATTCGGTATGGAGTCTCTCGCCGCAGGTGCAATGGGCATTGCGGTTCCGCATCCACCTCGGCTTGTAGAATTTATTCTAAACGGACTGAAGCTTCCCGCTTCATGGGGAGAAAAACGCTTTGGTTTGTTCTCTATGGCATTTCTTTCAGTATTATATACTACGTATATAATACCAAGCCTTTAGTTTCCTAAAATTAGTGCGTGATAAGTGCGTGATAAGTGCGCCGTTAGTGCGCCATAAGTCTGTTATTTCAGGACCTGTTCCGAAAGTTCGGTAAACTGACATGCTCCGCTGCAACTGGAGTCGAGAGGAACACGGATGCCGATTGTGAGAAACGGTCGGCATTCTCGGTCGTCAGATACCGGCATGTGGCTCCTTGCGAGAGCTGCGAACGGTACTCCGGATGACGGATCAGGTAATCTGCCAGACTACAGGCCACCAGCTCACCCTGCGCTATGCACTGCACACCGCGTTTGGTATGCTGTGCGCTGCTTCGTACCCATTGCTCGATCTTTGCTTTGAGCAACGGATAGTGGGTACATCCCAGCACCAATGTATCTATCTGCGGGTCCCTGGCGAAAAGGTCATGCAGGTATTTGTCAACAAAATAATCCGCCCCGGGGGTGTTATGCTCGCCGTTCTCGATCAGGGGCACCCATAACGGACAGGCCTGTTGTGTCACCTGAACCTTGCCACCCGCCCCGGATAATCCCTCATAAATCTTCTCCAACTCCAGCACATAACTCTCCGAGCTGACGGTAGCGGGCGTAGCCAATATCCCCACATGCCCGTTTTTCGTAACAGACGGCACTGTCTCCACGGTCGGACGTATCACGCCGAGCACATTACGCTTCGCACCTTGCGCATTGATAACCGGCAGGTCCTTCTGCTGAATGGTTCTCAATGCTTTTGCCGATGCGGTGTTGCAGGCCAGGATCACCAGCGCACAATCCTGCTCAAAAAGAAACCGGACAGCCTGCAACGTGTATTGGTAAATCACGTCGAAAGAGTGCGTGCCGTACGGTGCACGTGCGTTGTCGCCCAGATACAGATAATCATATCCGGGTAACTCATGACGGATGGCTTCCAGAATAGTTAATCCGCCATACCCGCTATCAAAAATACCGATTTTTGCCATAATTTGCTGCAAAAGTACAAAAAAATTTGCATATGTGCAAAAAAAAATGTACCTTTGTACGCTAAATTGTATGGATTACAATAAAATTGTAAAAATAACTTGTAAAATAACTAAAAACATTCGTATATGAAATTTACTATTTCGAGTTCCAAACTCTTTTCACAACTGCAGGCGGTAAGCCGCGTAATTAACAACAAAAACTCTCTCCCTATCTTGGAGGACGTGTTGTTTGATTTGGAAGGCAACGAGTTGAACCTGACCGCTTCTGACGGCGAGACGACTATCCGCACGGCAGTAGAGGTAGAAGGCGTAGAGGGGAGCGGCAAAGTCGCTTCGGCAGCCAAGTTGTTGCTGGAGACTCTCAAAGAGTTCAGCGAGCAGCCTTTGGCATTCACCATTGACGAGAATAATTTCGCCGTAAGCATGGTCAGCCAGAACGGGACCTATTCGTTTGTAGGAGTAAACGGCAACGAATACCCCGAGATGCCGGCATCCGAGGCCGGTTCACGCGCCGTAGCCATCCCTGCCGGGGTACTGCAAAGCGCCATCGAGAAGACGATTTTCTGCACCGCTGACGATGACCTGCGTCCGGTAATGAACGGAATTTTCTTTGACATAGCAGAGGACAAAGTGACGATGGTAGCTACAGATGCCCACCGTCTGGTACGTTATACCAACACAGGAGTACAGGCTGGTGCCGCCGCCAGCTTTATTCTGCCCAAGAAACCCGCCAGTCTTCTGAAGAACCTGCTGGCAAAAGCAGAAGATGACGTAAAGGTGACTTTCGGTACAAAGAACGCCCGTTTCGAGTTCGGCAGCACGATTATCGTCTGCCGCCAGATTGAAGGCCGATTCCCGAACTACAATGCCGTCATCCCGCAGGCGAACCAGAATATCGTGACGGTTGACCGTCAGACGATTATCAACGCCTGCAAGCGCGTTGCCGTCTTTGCCAACAACGGCACTGCACAACTGCGTCTGGCGTTGAGCGACAACCAGATCAAGATCTCCGCACAGGATATCGATTTCTCCACCTCCGCGGAGGAGACGATTGCTTGCGACTACAACGGTACTCCGATGGCAATCGGCTTCAAGGCACCGTTCCTGATCGACCTGCTGTCCGCCATAGCCAGCACTGAGGTTCAGTTGAAGCTTGCCGACCCCGCCCGTGCCGGTTTGATTCTGCCGAGCGAGAACGAGGAGAACGAAGATGTTCTGATGCTGCTCATGCCGATGCTGTTAAACGACTAAGCTGTTATCAATGTATAGAAAACTGACAAGCGCAGAGATTGCGCAACTGGAGGCACAAGGATGCTCGGCAAAAAACTGGGCGGAGATAGAGGTGGCACAGGCGTTTGAGCCCCAATATGTACGCAATGCCCATTTCTCGGGTCACAACCGGTTAGGCGTTTTCCGGCGCGAGATAGAGCTGCCGGGCGGGTTGACCATCCATTCCGGTATCTACAACGCCACTTTGCACAACTGCGAAGTAGGCGACGACGCACACCTGTATAACATCCATAACTATATCGCCAACTACCACATCGGTTCCAACACCTGCATTGAGAACGTCAACGCTATCGTAGTGGACGGACGGACAAAGTTCGGCAACGGCGTCCGTGTGCCGGTGATGAACGAAGGCGGCGGACGGGAGATACCTATCTTCAACGAGCTCTCCGCCAGTTTGGCGTATATCCTGACTCTGTACCGCCACCGGCCCAAGATGATCCGCGAGGTGGAGCGCCTGATTGATGCCTACGCCGATGCGCAGGCTTCCGATCACGGTTACATAGGAGACCATGTACGCATCCTCAACTGCGGTTCAATCAAGAACGTACGTATAGGCGACTATGCGGAACTGAGCGGAGTAAGCAGGCTCAAGAACGGCACCATCAACTCCAACGAAGCGGCTCCGGTACGGATTACCAGCGGCGTGAAGTGTACCGACTTCATCATTGCTTCGGGCGTGGAGATAGGCGATAGTACGCTGGTGGACAAGTGTTTTGTAGGCCAGGGCTGTATTTTCGACAAGCATTACTCGGCAGGCGAGAGTCTCTTCTTCAGCAACTGCCAGGGAATGCACGGCGAGGCGTGTGCCATCTTTGCCGGCCCCTATACCGTAACACACCACAAGAGCACGCTGCTGATAGCCGGCATGTTCTCCTTCCTCAACGCCGGTTCGGGCAGCAACCAGTCCAACCATATGTACAAACTCGGCCCTATCCATCAAGGTATCGCCGAGCGCGGCGCGAAGACGACGAGCGACAGTTATCTGCTGTGGCCTTCCAAAGTAGGAGCTTTCAGCCTTGTCATGGGCCGTCACACTCACCATGCCGACACCTCCGACCTGCCGTTCTCGTATCTGATAGAGAACAACAGCGAGAGTTATCTGGTGCCGGGAGCCAACCTGCGTACCGTGGGCACAATCCGCGACGCGCAGAAATGGCCGAAACGCGACAACCGCAAGGATCCGAACAAACTCGACCAGATCAACTTCAACCTCCTCAGCCCCTACACCGTACAGAAGATGTGGAAGGGACGCGAGGTGCTGAACGAACTGCAAGCCCTCAGCGGCGAGAACACCGAGGTGTATGGTTACAAGAACTGCAAGATACGCAACAGTTCTCTCCGCCACGGACGCGATTTGTACACAATCGGTATTCAGAAATTCTTAGGCAACAGCCTCATCAGCCGGCTGGAGAAGAAGCACTGGACAACGATGGAAGAATTGCGCGCCGCTTTGCAGCCCGACAGCCGGACCGGTCTGGGCGTATGGGTAGATCTGGCCGGTCTTATTGCACCGCGTAGCGAAGTAAGCGTCCTGATGGACGACATCGAGAACGGTGCACTCACGCTGGACGGCATCCGTACGCGGCTGGACCGGATACATGCCAACTACTACTCGTACGAGTGGACCTGGGCACTGGAGAAACTGGAGCAGGTATGGGGCTGTCCGTTAGCGGAAGTAACGCTGGAACAGATCAAGGAGACCGTCACCGAATGGCGGGACGCCGTCGTCAAGCTGGACCACATGGTCTATGACGATGCACGGAAGGAGTTCGACCTCAACAGCCACACCGGTTTCGGAGCCGACGGAGACCGGGAACAAGCCGCTGCGGATTTTGAGGAAGTAAGAGGATCGTTTGAGTCCAACTCCTTCGTCAAAGCCGTACTCGAACATATCGACAAGAAAACGGCCTTGGGAGAGAAAATCTTATCGGAATTGAACAAACTATGAGCGAAGCAAAAGTCACCATATTAGGATGCGGAAGTGCGAAACCGACGAAGACTACGTCTCCGTCAGGCCAGCTGGTGGAGATCAGTGACAAGTCGTTTCTCGTCGATTGCGGCGAGGGTGTGTTGCTGACGATGCAGCGGCTGGGAGTACATACCGGCAGGTTGTACAACATCTTCATCTCCCATCTGCACGGTGACCATTGCTTCGGACTGATCGGTCTGCTGACAACCTTAGGTATGCTCAAGCGAACCCAGCCCATGCACATCTACGCCCACCCGGACCTGGAGAAACTGCTCACGCCCCTGTTGGACTACCATGCCAACGACCGCCAGTACGAGATTATCTTCCACCCCATTAACCCGCGCAAGCACGAGGTTATCTTCGAGGACAGAACCGTGAGCGTTGAGACTATCCCTCTCAAACACGGCGTTCCTACCTGCGGTTTCCTTTTCAAAGAGACGCACCGTGTAAAAAAGGAGGACGGTTCATTCGATTATGAAACGCGCAAGCGCTACGCTTACTGCTCCGACACGCAATACAGCGAAAAGATTGTACCTATCATCGAAGGCGTGGAGACCCTCTACCACGAGTCCACATTCCTGGAGTCGATGGCTGCACGCAGCAAAGAGGTGAAGCATTCCACTGCCGCCGACGCAGCAAAGATAGCCCAATTGGCAAAAGCCGGCAAACTGATTCTGGGACACTACTCCGCACGCGTGGAGGATCATGATCTGTTTCTCCAGGAAGCAAAACCTATATTTGAGAACACCGTTCTCGCAGAAGAAAACAACGTAATAGAATTATAAAATCGCCAATCACCAATCCCTTCTCCCCCTCTGAGAGGGGGCCGGGGGGGTGTCCTAATCACCATGTCCAAGCCCTCCATTCAATATGTTTGTTCGTCCTGCGGCGCCAAGGCTCCGCAGATGCTTGGCCGCTGTCCCGTATGCGGAGAATGGGGTACTTATGAGGAGGAGGTCTTACAGCGAAGCGGTCTGTCAGCGAAGCGGTCTGTCAGCGCACGCGGTCTGTCAGGCGAAGCCGGTCTTCCTAAACGCCTCCAGGAAATCGTCGCCACCGAGGAGATGCGGCTCGACATGCGCAACGGGGAGTTCAACCGTGTATTAGGCGGCGGGTTAGTGCCGGGCAGCATCGTGCTACTCGGCGGCGAACCGGGAATCGGCAAATCGACATTAGCCCTCCAAGTGCTGATGCAGCAAGGTGAACGAAAGACCTTTTACGCTTCCGGAGAAGAATCCGTGCGCCAACTCAAACTGCGCGCAGAACGGCTTGCCGGAAATGCCGAGAACCTGTTCATTAGCTCCGAGACTTCACTGGAACGTATCTTGGAACAAGTGAAAGAACTGGAGCCGGAGATAGTGGTTATCGACTCCATACAGACCATCGGCACCGAAGCGGCGGAAGCTACCATCGGCAGTCTGACCCAGGTGCGCGAATGTGCCGCACGGATCATGGAGTTTGCCAAAACGAGGAATATACCCTTTATCATCATCGGCCATATCAACAAAGAGGGCTCCCTCGCAGGCCCGAAAGTGCTGGAGCATATCGTCGATACCGTTCTGCAGTTTGAGGGTGACCAGCAATATATGTACCGTATTCTAAGGGCGCAGAAGAACCGCTTCGGTTCCACCTCCGAGATAGGCATCTATGAGATGCGGCAGAACGGTCTGCGCGAGGTAACCAATCCTTCCGAGTTACTTCTATCAACAGCCCGCGAGGGTCTCTCCGGGATAGCAATCGCCGCAGCCGTAGAAGGCGTAAGGCCGTTTCTGATCGAGGTGCAGGCACTCGTCTCTTCCGCCGCGTACGGTACACCGCAGCGTTCATCCACCGGTTTTGACGGCAGACGGCTGAATATGCTGCTCGCTGTTCTGGAGAAACGCGTAGGTTTCAAGCTGCTACAAAAAGACGTATTCCTCAATATCGCCGGAGGCCTCCGGGTACAGGACCCTGCCATCGACCTAGCTGTCTTAGCCGCCGTGCTGAGCAGTAACATGGATATCGCGTTGGACGCAGGGACATGCCTCTGCGGCGAGGTGGGACTGGCAGGCGAAATCCGCCCCGTCAACCGTATCGAACAACGTATCTCCGAGGCGCAGAAATTAGGTTTTCGGCGTATCCTCATTCCCGCCGAGCAAAAAGTGGAATCTTCCCGCTACTCCATAGAGGTGGTACCCGTAAAAAAGGTCACAGATGCCTTTAGATTACTCATAAAGGCCTAAAAGACGTAAAAAATTCTCTTTTTTCTTGCATATATCGAAAAAAAGCAGTAACTTTGCGCGCTTATTTTGTAATAATGACGAAAAAGAGCCGCATATATTGCTTTCTTTTATGTTGTTTATTTGCGTGCGTGGGCACAGGTGCTCATGCGCAGACGCAAGGACAGCCGTACACCTGCGAAATCGGTTTGCAGGGCGGTTGCGGTTACTATGTAGGTGATGCCGCCCCGCATATCTTCATGAACGTACGGGAGGCATACGGTGCCCATTTCCGTTACAAGTTCACCAAGCGCTGGGCTATTCAGGCGAAGCTATCCGGCCAGCGCATAACAGGCAGTGACTATACCATCCGTGGCGAAAAACTTGACACCAAATGGCAGAACCGGCTGTATAACATCGACGTGATGGCGGAGTTCAACTTCTTCCGCTTCGGTTCCGCCAACAAATACGACAAACGTATCCGCCCTTATACGCCATATATCTTCCTGGGTATAGGCGCAGGTATGTACAACGCCGTTGACAAAGGCATGAGCGCCACGGCTTACGTGCCGTTAGGTATCGGTTTCAAATGGAAATTCCACGACCGTTGGGGACTCAATATCGCATGGCAGCATAATATCTACATGGCTGACAATCTGGAGGGAAGGTACACATTGGACAACAAACACCAGCTAAACGGCTGGAACTGGATGAACTGCGATTTGACAGGGATGGTCACTCTCGGCATAGTTTTTGAATTCGCCAGAGCGAAGAAAGCCTGCCGGGTATGCAATACTAATTAAAACGTATGGATTATAGAGCACAGATAGACAACAAGCGTCTGCCGCGGCATATCGCTATCATCATGGACGGCAACGGCCGATGGGCGAAGAAACAAGGTCTGGCACGTATGTTCGGGCACAAGCAAGGCGTAGAGACGGTGCATAACATCACCGTAGCTGCCACAGAACTGGGTATCGGGTATTTGACCCTCTACACCTTTTCCACCGAGAACTGGAACAGGCCCAAAGAAGAGGTCGATGCGCTGATGAACCTGCTGGTGGACACCATTGTCAAGGAGACCCCCACGCTCATGGAGAATAACGTGAGGCTGCAGACCATCGGCGATATTGACCGTCTGCCGGAAATCACAAAGCAGAAGTTCCTGGGCTGCATCAACCAGACGAGCCGCAACACAGGCCTGACGATGGTTATTGCCTTGAGTTACTCCGCCCGATGGGAGATCACCCACGCCATGCAGGAAGCGGTCAAACAAGCCCAAGCCGGTGCGCTTCGCGCTGAGGATGTGAACGAGCAGTTTGTCTCATCCCTCATGACCACACGCGACATGCCCGATCCGGATCTTCTCATCCGTACCAGCGGAGAGTACAGAATCAGCAATTTCCTGCTCTGGCAGCTGGCCTACAGCGAGCTCTATTTCACCGACTGCCTCTGGCCGGAGTTCAGCAAGGAAGAGTTCTACAAGGCCATCATCGACTACCAGAAACGCGAGAGACGTTTCGGCAAAACATCCGAACAAGTGAACAAATAACAACGACGTGAAAAAAATACGATACATAACAGCCCTGTTGCTATGCCTGCTGTTCCTCACTCCTGCCATCCATGCGCAGGAAGAGATAGAATATGGCATGACGCGAAAGACATACGAGATAGCAGGTATCGAGGTAGAGGGGGCGGACAGTTACGAGGATTTCGTGCTCATCGGATTCTCCGGTCTGGCAGTAGGAGATAAAATAGAAGTCCCGGGACCGCAAATCACCAAAGCCATCAAACGCTTCTGGAAACAAGGCCTTTTCTCCAACGTGAAAATCAAAACCAAGAAGACCGAAGGTTCCAAAATCTGGCTCGTCATCGAGCTGGAACAACGCCCGCGTATCAGCGAGGTACGCTACGAAGGACTGAAGAAAAGCGAACGGGAGGACCTGGAGATCAAGGCCGGTATCCGTCAGGGAAGCCAGATGACACCGAATCTGGAGGATCACGCTAAGACGGTAATCAAGAAATACTTTGCGGAGAAAGGCTTCCACAACGCCGAAGTATATATCGTGCAGAAACCCGACGCCGACCATAAAGGCTACGTACGCGTACTCATCGCCGTGGACAAGAAAGCGAAGACCAAGGTAGGCAAGATATACCTCACCGGCAACCGGGCGCTGACCGACCTGCAGATCAACAAGGCGATGAAGAAAACCAATGACAACCACATAATCAATCTCTTCCGCACAAAGAAATTCGTCACTACCGAATACGAAAAAGACAAGCAGGCTATCATCGACAAATACAACGAGTACGGATACCGCGACGCCTATATCGTAGCCGACAGCGTCGTGCCGAACCCCGAGAACCCCGACCGCGTCGATGTATATATCACCATCAGCGAGGGTGACAAATATTATATCCGTTCCGTCAAATGGGTGGGCAACACACTCTATCCGTACGAGTTGCTGAACGCCACCTTAGGTGTCAAACCTGGAGATGTCTATAACCTCAAGACCCTCAACGAGCGTCTGCAGACCGACGACGACGCCGTCAGCAAACTCTATACCGACCGCGGTTATCTCTTCTTCAACGTAGAGCCTGTGGAGGTCAACGTAGAGAACGACTCCATTGATTTCGAAATGCGTATGTACGAGGGCAAGCCCGCTACTATCAACGAAATCAATATTGTCGGAAACACCCGTGTTTACGAGCACGTTGTGCGCCGCGAACTCTACACAAAACCCGGCCAGCTATACTCCCAGTCGGATATCATGCGTTCGCTCCGCGAGCTGGCTCAGATGGGCCATTTCGACCAGGAGAAACTCGTGCCGGATATCCAGCCGAACCCCGAGGACGGTACCGTGGATATCACCTACCAGTTGGAAACCAAGTCCAGTGACCAGTTCGAGTTCTCGCTCGGATGGGGTGCTACGGGTCTGACAGGTTCGGTAGGTGTGAAGTTCACCAACTTCGCTATCCAGAACCTCTTCAACAAAAAGGCCTACCGTATTGTGCCGCAGGGCGAAGGACAGACGTTCTCCGTCAACCTCCGTACCAACGGTATCTACTCCACCTCCGTCTCGCTCTCCTTCCTGGAGCCGTGGCTGGGAGGAAAAAGGCCGAACCAGTTGAGCGCCAGCTTCTTTTTCTACAACCAGACCGGCTGGTCCAGCCGGTACCAAAGAGCTTATCAGAACCTCTATAACACCTATTCCAGCTATTACTACTATTCCGGCAACAGCAACTACTACCAGCAGCTGGCGGAGGCAGAGGCTGACAAGGACAAGTTCATTCGCCAGTTCGGAGCCGCCATCGGTTACGGCAAGCGTTTGAAATGGCCGGACGACTATTTCAATTTCTATGTCGAACTGGGATACACCCTCTTCTGGATGAAAGACTGGCCGTACCTGCTGATTACCAACGGTACGGCGCATAACCTCGCGCTTAACCTCCAGTTGAGCCGTTCCTCTATCGACAACCCGATATACACCCGCCGCGGTTCGCAGTTCGTATTAGGACTGAAAATTACGCCTCCTTGGTCGCTGTTCATGAATAAGGACTACTCGGAACTGCCGGCTTCGGAGCGGTACCACCTGATTGAGTACCACAAATGGAAATTCTCGGGAAAAGTCTTCACTCCACTCACAAGGGACAGCAAATTGGTGCTCATGACGCGTGCGGAGTTCGGCTACCTCGGCCATTTCAACAAATATACCAAATCGCCATTTGAGACTTTCTATATGGGTGGCGACGGAATGGCGGGCTACTCCTCCGGCTACTCCACCGAGTATGTTGCTTTGCGTGGTTACTCCGCCGGTTCGCTTACCCCGTACGATGCTTCCAGAGGACGAAATATGGGTTACGTATATAACAAATTCACTATGGAACTCCGCTATCCAATCACGCTGGAGCAGAACGCCACCATCTGGGCACTCGCTTTCCTGGAGGCGGGAAACTGCTTCGCGGACCTTCGCGACTACAACCCCTTCAACCTCAAGCGCTCCGCCGGTGTCGGAGTACGTATCTTCCTGCCGATGTTCGGTCTGCTCGGTATAGACTGGGGATGGGGATTCGACGATATCAACGGTTCCAAGCAGTATAGCGGAAGCCAGTTCCACTTCGTCCTCGGACAAGATTTATAATGTTAAAATTGCAGTATTATGAGAAATATATCGTACATCGTACTTATGTCCTTCGTCCTTTGCTTTGGCACGGCTTTTGCTAAGGATCAACCGATAGCCTATATCGACATGGCATATATTTTGAAGAACCTTGCCCAATACGAGCAGGCGAACGAACAGCTCACGATGCTCTCCAAACGCTGGCAGAAAGAGATTGACGCTGCCCAGCAGGAAGCACGTGTCATGGCTACCAACTACCAGACGGAGCAAATCTTCCTCTCCGAAACCATGCGCACCCAGCGCGAGCAGGAGATAGTGAAGAAAGAGCAGGAGGTCCTGGAACTCAAACGCAAGTATTTCGGACAGGAGGGCGAGCTTTACAAGAAACGCGAGGCACTCATCAAACCCATTCAGGATGAGATATACACCGCCATTCAGGACGTCGCCAGCGAGAAACGTATAGACATCGTCAAGGACCGCTCCGCAGACCCCGCACTGATCTACATGTCCTCCAAACTCGACATCTCCGACCTGGTGCTCCAGAAATTAGGAGCAAAATAATAAGATTGTTCCACGGAAGGCAAGTAAGACTTAAGTAAGACTCAAGTAAGACTTTTGTAAGGGTCGTGGAACATTTCAAAACGAAATAAATAATATAAAATATTAAGAAAATGAAAAAGATTA
Source organism: uncultured Bacteroidales bacterium (assembly GCA_902774995.1). Lineage (GTDB taxonomy): Bacteria > Bacteroidota > Bacteroidia > Bacteroidales > Paludibacteraceae > Colicola. Next base: position 19,887 of record CACYKR010000014.1, read on the forward strand.
TTATCGCAATGATGCTGGCTCTGCCGATGCTTGCCGGCGCACAGAAATTCGGTCACATCAACACCCAGGAGCTCTTCGCGCAGATGCCGGAGGTGGCACAGATCAAACTCAAGATGGATACCATCCAAGGTCAGTACGAAGCACAACTGGCTTCGATGAACGAGGAGATTCAGAAGAAAGCACAGGACTACCAGTCCCAAGAGGCTACCATGGCGGATGCCGTAAAACAAATCCGCCAACAAGAACTCCAGGAGATGCAGCAACGTATCCAGCTCTTCTACCAGACCGCAGAGCAGGACATCCAGAAGAAACAGCAAGAACTGCTGGCTCCCGTGCACGAGAAGATGTCCAAAGCCATCAAGGCCGTAGGTGAGCGCGAGGGTTATACCTATATCTTCGACTCCGCTGCCATGGTACATATCGGCGCAGATGCCACCGACGCCACCCCCGCTGTCAAGAAAGAATTGGGAATTAAATGACCAAATGGTAAATGACCAAATGGTAAATTTTTATGGCTGATGGTTATTTGGAGTCCCACTATGCCGAGTACGAGAAGAAAAAGGCAGAGTGGCTCAAGAAAAAGAAAAAATGGTCTTATAAAACTACGACCAAGAATACTAATTCGTAATTCGTAATTCGTAATTCGTAATTTTTAATTTTTAAAGTTTATGGTTAATAAACTTCAATCGACGCTTCGTGACAGTTCGTTAGCGCGGTGGACCGTATTGGTGCTTGTAGCATCGATGATGTTCTTCGCCTACATGTTCGTGGATATTCTCTCTCCGCTGGCTTCGTTGCTTAACGACACCCTCGGATGGGACCAGGGTGTGTTCGGCACCTACGCTGCCGGCGAGTATTTGCTCAACGTCTTCGGGTTCCTCATCCTCGCTGGTATCATCCTTGATAAGATGGGCGTCCGCTTCACGGGTCTGCTCTCCGCTTCCCTCATGGTCATCGGTGCCGGTATCAAGTATTTCGGTATCACCTGGGCGGAGGCCAATACCGTGGAGTGGCTCAACGCCTGGTGGCCCTCCATGCCGGGTAGCGCCAAACTGGCGATGTTCGGTTTCATGATCTTCGGTTGCGGGTGCGAGATGGCAGGCACTACCGTCAGCAAGATCTTAGCCAAGTGGTTCAAAGGCAAAGAGATGGCGCTCGCCATGGGTCTTGAAATGGCAATCGCCCGACTGGGTGTGTTCGCCGCCATGTGGCTCTCGCCGATGTTCAGCGAGCGGTTTGCCGTGGACGGCGTGAACTCCGTGGCTGCACCGTTCATCTTCTCCGCCCTCCTGCTGGTAGTAGGACTGCTTAACTTCTTCGTCTTCACCATCATGGATACGAAGTTTGACGCACAACTTGTGGCTATCGGAGAGGCTACCGCGGAGAAGGACCCGGAGGACGAGTTCCATGTGTCCGACCTGGCACAGATATTCCGCTCGAAGATGTTCTGGATCGTAGCGCTCCTCTGCGTGCTCTACTACTCCGCTATCTTCCCCTTCCAGCGTTTTGCAACGAACTTCCTGGAAGAGACCCTCTCCATCTCCAATGCCGAGGCGGCAGGGCTCTTCAAATGGTTCCCGATCCTGGCAATGGTGCTGACACCGTTCCTCGGTGCGTTTATCGACTACAAAGGCAAGGGTGCTTCGATGATGCTCCTCGGGGCTGTCATCATGACGGCGTGCCACCTCGTGTTCGCCTTTGTCCTGCCGGCTTATCCGTCCAAGACACTGGCGCTCGTCACGATTCTCATCCTCGGCGTGAGCTTCTCGCTTGTACCGGCGTCCATGTGGCCGTCCGTGCCGAAGATTATCGACGAGAAAGTGCTGGGGTCGGCGTACTGCCTCATCTTCTGGGTGCAGAATATCGGTCTGTGCCTCGTGCCGCTGCTTATCGGCAAACTGCGCGTGGCTACCAACGGATACCTTGTTCCGATGATCGTATTCGCCTCCTTCGGCGTACTGGCATTCCTCCTGAGCCTCGCTTTGAAGATCGAAGACAAAAAGAAAAACTATGGACTGGAACTTCCTAATAAAAAATAAAGATTCCATTACCGTCACAACAGACAGCCGGAAGGTCACTCCCGGCTCTGTTTTTGTGGCGCTCAAAGGAGAGCATTTTGACGGGAATGACTATGTTGAGCAGGCAAAGAAAAATGGCGCAGCATATATCATCTCCGGAGAAAACGCTTTAGCTGAGTTACAAGACCTCGCACGCGCGTGGAGACGCAAGTTTAGAATTCCGGTTATTGCCATTACCGGCACCAACGGAAAGACCACTACCAAGGAACTGACGGCTGCTGTGTTGAGCAAGAAGTATAACGTATGCTATACCCAAGGCAATCTCAACAACCAACTCGGCGTACCCCTCACCTTATTATCTATCACGCGTGCGCATGAGATAGCAATTATCGAGATGGGGGCTTCCCACCCGGGAGATATCAAAGAACTGGTGGAAATTGCGGAGCCTACCGACGCGCTGATTACAAATGTAGGCAAAGCGCACTTACAGGGCTTCGGGTCCTTCGAAGGAGTACAGCAAACGAAAGGTGAGTTATACGATTGGATTATTGCGCATGGAGGAACAATCTTCTACAATGCAGAGAACCCGTATCTTTGCAAAATGTTGAAGAAACGTCTGCCCAAAGGACGCAAGACCATCCGTAACAAATTCAACAAGATTCATTGGTACAACGAGGTCTACTCTCCCGGTTCCGACAAAGAAATAGGATTGTTCCGCTATCGTTCATCGGATTGTCCGATTAAGGTGTCAGAGACGCATCTGGTAGGTGGTTATAACCAGGAGAACATTGCCGCTGCATTTGCCATCGGCATGTGTATGGTTTGCACTTTCCCTGAGAGCCGCGAGGCTATATGTGAGTATGTGCCGTCCAACAACCGGTCCCAGCTCATGCAGACGGAGAAGAACACCGTCATCGTGGATGCCTATAACGCCAACCCCACTTCCATGCAGGCGGCTATCGAGGCTTTTGACCGATATCAAATGTCAGATATCCAATCTCAAATGCCGAAGGCCTATATCTTGGGAGCTATGCGCGAACTGGGCGAATACAGCCACCGCGAGCACCAGAATATCGTCAACATGCTGCTGGAACGCAAGGCGGAGAAGGTGTTCCTCGTCGGTCCGGAGTACAGGGAGACCACTGCGCCATACCCCGTTTATGAAAATATCGAAACACTGTACGACTACTTGAGCCGCGAACCGCTCGCAGGATACCGTATCTTGCTCAAAGGCAGCCGTTCGAACCAAATGGAAAAGATACTTCCTTTATTATGACAGAGAAAAAGAAAATACAGAAATCGAATACCTGGATCCTTGTCACCGCACTGGTACTCATCATCTGCGGTCTGGTCGTCTGGAACCTCACCCAGCGAAGCGAGTTAAACGAAATGGTGGAGCAGATGACCATCGAGAAAGAGGAGTTGCAGGAAGAATACGAGGACCTGGCTATTCAGTTTGACGGTTTCCAGCAGATGGATATCCGCAACGACAGCCTCCAGGACCTCCTCTCCCGCGAGCAGCAACGCGTGCAGGACCTGCTGGAGGAACTGCGTCAGACCAAAGCCTCCAACGCCCGCCGTATAGCGGAGTTGAAAAAAGAACTGGCTACCGTCCGGATGGTGATGAAAGACTACGTTCGCCAGATCGATTCGCTCAACGCCACCAACGCACGTCTCACGGAGGAGAACCAAATCGTCCGTCGGGAGAACCAGCAGGTCAAGGAGCAAAACTCTCAACTCTCAACGCTCAACTCTCAACTCTCGGAGACTGTCACGCGTGCCTCCATGCTGGAGATCACCGCTTGTGAGATCACTCCACTCAACAAAAACGACCACAAGACCCGCATGACGAGCCATATACGCAAACTCCAATTCGACTTCACCATCGCCAAGAACATCACTTGCCAGCCGGGTATGAAAGACTTGTACGTACGCGTGATGGATCCGGAGGGTATGCTTTTGGGCGAGAAGGAAGGACAACTCTTCCCCTTCGAGAGCGGCGAGATTCCCTATTCGCTCACCCAGGCCTTCGAATATACCGGAGAGGCCTATGCGGGCTCATGCTTCTGCCCCGTCGAGGAGGTACAGAAAGGCTTCTATACGGTGGATTTCTTCTGCGAGGGAAACCTCATCGGTTCGTTCCCCTTCCAGCTCAAGAAATGACGCAAAACACCTGATTTAGGTACAAAGCGTAACGATTTTGCACTTTTTTCGCAAAAAAAAGCCTAAAATCTTGCGTATGTCAAAAAATTGTTGTACCTTTGCACCCGCTTTCCTGAATTAGGATTATCGGGGTCCCCGAAAATTTCTAATTTTTGGGGAGAGCGAGAGCACGGCGAAGATTCATATGAGCAACGTAGTTGCGAATCGTATGGAGCCGTCGCTCGCGCGACGGTGTCCACTCGTATATCGGTATTACACCGGATTTTGGTTCCGAGAAGCGAGGTTCGACTCCTCGGTGGACAACAAAAGGGACAAACCCCACCCTAACCCTCCCCACAAGGGAGGGAATTTAATGAAAAGGGGTTCGTGTGATGGGATACGGGCAGCCACACAGAAGTTTTTACTGCCCCATATTGAGTAACACAATTTATAACAATGAAAGAATTTGCATTAGTAGGTACTCCGCGTAGCGAGTACGGAAAGAAAGCCGCTAAGGCTCTTCGCGCAGAGGATTTGATTCCTTGCAACATCTATGGTTGCGGTCTGAACTGCACCTTCACGGTAGCAGCCGCTGACGTTCGTAAGCTGATTTACAGCCCGGACACCCAGATTGTTGACCTCACTATCGGTGACACCAAGACCAAAGCTATCGTTAAGGAGCTTCAGTTCCACCCTATCAGCGGTAACACGCTGCACATTGACTTCCTCGCCGTTGACGAGAAGAAGCCGGTTGTAGTGGAGATTCCTATCCAGCTGAATGGTCTGGCTGAGGGTGTAAAAGCCGGTGGCAAACTGGTTCAGGACATGCGCAAGCTCAAAGTACAGGGTATCTACACCGCATTCCCCGATCGCATCAACATCGACGTTACCGAGCTTGGCCTGGGTAAGAAGATCGCTGTAGGTGACGTGAAGGTAGAAGGCTTGAAGTTCGTTAACCCTGCCGACGCATGTGTAGCAGAGGTTAAGGCTACCCGTCAGAGCAAACAAGCTTAATTTGTCGAAAGACCGCTTTCGCTCAACGTCGAAAGCAGAGAGGGAGCGGGATGAACTCGCTCCCTCATTTTATTTCCTTTGAGTGCGAAGTACGGTCTTTCTTCTTTCTACTTTCTACTGATATGAAATTCCTTATAGTTGGATTAGGAAATATAGGTGACGAGTACGCAGGCACACGTCATAACATCGGTTTTATGATGATCGATGCCTTTGCCAAATCGCTCAACGCACAATGGGAGGACAAACGCTACGGCTTTATAGCCCGCTGCCGGGTGAAGAACGCGGAGATGGTTCTCCTCAAGCCTTCCACGTACATGAACCTCTCCGGCAACGCCGTGCGCTACTGGCTCCAGCAGGAGAAGATACCCGTGGAGAACATGCTCGTGCTTGTTGATGACCTGAATCTGCCGTTCGGTACCATCCGGATCCGCAAGCAGGGTTCCAACGGAGGCCATAACGGATTAGGCAACATCCAATCGGTATTGGGAACGGACGCATACGCACGCGTGCGGTTCGGTATTGGTAATGAGTTCACACGCGGCACACAGATCAACTTCGTGCTCGGTGAATGGACCGACGAGGAAAAGAAGTTGATCGACGAGCGGCTGAAAGTGACAAGCGAGATCATCCCGTCCTTCTGCCTTGCCGGCATTGACCGCACCATGAACCAGTTTAACGGAAAATGACAAATATCAAACATCAAATATCAAACATCAAATACCACCCTTGGGTAGTAGCCGTCTGCAACTGGCTGTTAGTAATGGCTATCCTGTCCGTCTCCCGCCTGTTCTACTATCTCACGAACATGAGCACCTACCCGGATGTCAGCATGAGTCATTTGCTGGAGATGATGGCAGGCGGTATCCGGTTCGACTTGACGGCCTCGCTATACCTCAACAGCGTCTATTTCCTGATGCAGTTGCTGCCTTCTCGTTTCCGCAGCAACACTATTTACCAACAGATTGCGCGGTTTTTCTACTGGATACCTAACGGCTTGGCGATAGCTGTCAACTGCGCCGACATGGTGTACATGCAGTTTACCGGCCGGCGGACGACGGTCACGTTCTTCACGGAGTTTCAGAACGACAGCAACTTAGCGCACATCTTCTTCACCTCCGCCCTCCAGTATTGGTACGTCACGCTCTTTGGCATAGCTATGCTGGCGCTGATGGTACTCCTTACACGACGGACGGTAGTGACGGACGACAACCGGCATCCTGCGCTCTATTACACCACCGAGAGTCTGCTTTTCGCCCTCTCCGTCTATTTCATCGTCATCGGCATCCGTGGCGGTTTCGGCGCCTTCACCCGCCCTATCACGCTCAGCAACGCCCTCCAGTACACCAACCGCCCCAACGAAACCAATATCGTACTCAATACGCCTTTTGCGCTCATGCGCTCATCCGAAGGACGGGTCTTTCCAAATCTCCGGTATTTTGAAGAGAACGAACTGGAGACGATCATGACTCCCGTCCACCAACCCGAAGGAAGCAAGCCGCTGGAGCAAAAGAACGTAGTGGTCTTTATCTTGGAGAGTTTCTCCAAAGAGTATTTCGGTTATTTCAACCATGACCTGGACAGCGGTACCTATCAGGGCTATACCCCGTTCCTCGATTCGCTGGCGGCGCACTCCCTGACCTTCCCGCTGAGCCTGGCTACCGGACGCAAGTCCATTGACGCCATGCCGTCCGTCTTATCCTCCATCCCGATGATTATCTCGCCTTATATCCTGACTCCCTACTCCACCGACGAAGTATCTTCTTTGGCTTCGTATTTGGGCAAAAAAGGATGGCAGACCGGTTTCTTCCATGGGGCGCCGAACGGCTCAATGGGCTTTCAGGCTTACTCCCGGTCCTGCGGCTTTGACGCGTACTACGGCAAGGACGAATACAACAACAACGATGACTACGACGGCTATTGGGCTATCTGGGACGAGGAGTTCCTGCAGTTCTACGGCCGTACGATGAGTACGATGCAGGAGCCGTTCATGACAGCCGTCTTCACGGCTACCAGCCATCACCCTTTTCAAGTGCCCGAACGCTACGAAGGCGTCTTCCCGGAGGGCACACACCCTCTGCACCGCTGTATAGGCTATACCGACTACGCCCTGCGCCGCTTCTTTGCCTATGCCAAGACCCAACCCTGGTACGGAAACACGCTGTTTGTGCTCACGGCCGACCATACCAACGTCCTCACCCACCCGGAATATACGACCGACAAAGGGCGGTACGAAGTACCGATTATCTTCTTCGACCCGCAGATGGACGAGGCGGTCCGTACGCGAGAGCGCAACTACCCCGTGGCGCAAACGGATATACTGCCTTCCGTATTGGAGTATATCGGCTATGACGAACCCTACTTCGCTTTCGGTCAAAGCGTGATCCTCTCCGATAAGAAAGAGCCGTACGTGGTAAACTACAACAACCCTGTCTATCAGATTTTCTCCGACTCTCTGCTCCTGCAGTTTGACGGGAAAGAGGTGACCGGGCTGTATAATTTCCAACAGGACAGACTGTTACAGCAGAACCTCAAAGAGCGGATAGAAGAACCTGAGCCGCAGGCCATGCTGCGTTACTTGCAGGCTACTGTCCAGCAGTATGTCAGCCGGGTGAAAGAGAACCGGTTAACCGTAGAATAAGATGGAAGTACGAGTAGACAAATATCTATGGGCGATGCGTATCTATAAGACGCGCTCCATCGCCGCGGACGCCTGCAAGAACGGGCGGGTTACCCTCAACGGTGTGCAACTCAAACCCAGCCGGACATTCAAGATAGGCGACCGGTTCAACGTACGAAAAGGGCCTATCACCTATACTTTCCGCGTGCTGCAACTCTCCGAGAACCGTCTGGGAGCCAAACTGGTGCCGGAATACATGCAGGACTGCACCGACCCCAAGCAGCTGGAACTGCTGGAGTTGGCGCGTATGGCGGGTAACGGCAGCCGGGACCGTGGCACCGGACGGCCTACCAAGAAAGACCGGCGGGAGATAGAGACCTTCATGTCCGATAACTACCTCGACGAAATAGACTGGGACGATGAAGACTAAGAAAGATAATATAGCCGAGTATATTCTCTATCTATGGCAGATGGAGGACTACCTGCGTGCTTTTCCGCAACAGGCGGAAGCGACTACGGAGTTGCATGAACTCAACGAGATGATGCACCGCGAGGGAATCATTGAAAGCGGTCATCTGCAACTCGCCTCCAATGCGCTGGACGAGTTGGAGGAACTGCACGCACAGTTGCTGGACGAAGACGCCATGTACCGCGCGGCTATCATGCGGCTGCAACCCTCCCTCAACCTCCTCAAGGCCAAAACAGACAGGCCTACAATGAGCGACATCGAGGCGTGCCTGCTCCTGCTCTACCAGATTATGATGCTCCGTCTGCAGAAAAAGGAGATTACGCCCGAGACGGCGCAAGTACAGCAACAAGCGACACAGTTGCTGCAGTTTTTGAGCAAGACCTATCGGGACTTCGATATATCTAAATAACGAAATATCGTCATGACGACCAAACAGCGCTTTGAACATATATTAGCTTGGTTTGCTGAAAACATGCCGGTGGCTGAAAGCGAACTGAACTACCGCAACCCCTATGAATTGCTGGTAGCCGTGATGCTCTCCGCCCAATGCACCGACAAACGCGTGAACATGGTCACACCTGCGCTTTTTGAGGCCTACCCTGATGCACGGGCGCTTGCTGCTGCTACGAGCGATGAGGTGTTCGAGTACGTCAAGTCGGTCAGTTATCCGCGCTCCAAGGCGGACCATTTGGTTGCTATGGCGCAACGGCTGATGGAGGTATACAACGGCGAAGTGCCGGACACGATTGAGGAATTGCAGACCCTGCAGGGCGTAGGACGAAAGACCGCGAACGTCGTCTGCGCCGTGATATGGAACCAGCCTGCCATGGCGGTCGATACCCATATCTTCCGCGTCAGCGAACGCCTCGGACTGACAACCCGCAGCAAGAACCCTCTCCAGACCGAGAGACAGTTGGTCAAATACATCCCTGCGGAGATCATCCCAAAGGCACACCACTGGCTGCTACTCCACGGCAGGTACGTCTGCCAGGCACGCAAACCACTATGCAGGCGATGCGGAATACAGGAATACTGCCGTTATTACGAAAAAAACGAGAAAAAATAAGCACAACCTTGCATATGTGCTTTTTTTTTTGTACCTTTGCACTCGATAAATGAATAAATGGTAAATGACTAAATTGTAAATAGTTTTATGGCAGAGAAACTTACGCCGTCGGCAGAGAAGCTGAAAGCTTTGCAGGCCGCGATGGCAAAGATTGACAAAGAATATGGCAAGGGTGCCATCATGAAATTGGGAGACGACAAGGTGGAGAATGTAGCCGTTATTCCGACCGGCAGTCTCGGTCTCAACTACGCGCTGGGCGTAGGCGGTTATCCTCGCGGACGTATCATCGAGATATACGGTCCGGAGTCGTCCGGTAAGACCACACTGGCTATCCATGCCATGGCGGAGGTACAGAAAGCGGGTGGCATTGCGGCTATCATCGACGCCGAGCATGCTTTCGACCGTTTCTATGCAGAGAAATTAGGAGTCAACACAGATGAGTTGCTTATCGCCCAGCCGGACAGCGGAGAGCAGGGACTCGATATAGCGGACGAACTCATCCGTTCCGCTGCGGTAGATCTCGTAGTCATCGACTCAGTGGCGGCTCTGACGCCGAAAGCGGAGATTGCAGGGGACATGGGAGATAACAAAGTCGGTCTGCAGGCGCGTCTGATGTCACAGGCGTTGCGGAAGATGACCGCTTCGGTCAACAAGACCGGTACTACCGTCATCTTCATCAACCAGCTGCGTGAGAAGATCGGTGTGATGTTCGGAAACCCGGAGACCACTACAGGAGGTAACGCACTGAAATTCTATGCTTCCGTACGTCTGGATATCCGTAAGACAGGTCAGATCAAAGACGGCGACCAAGTCAAAGGAAACCAGGTACGCGTGAAGGTGGTGAAGAACAAAGTGGCGCCTCCCTTCAAGAAGGCGGAGTTTGACCTCATGTTCAACGAAGGTATTTCCCGCATCGGTGAGATTCTCGATTTCGCAGTGGCAACAGAGGTCATCAAGAAGAGCGGTTCGTTCTTCTCTTATGGCGACACCAAATTAGGTCAGGGACGTGACAACGTGAAAGCGGTACTGGCGGACAATCCGGACTTATGCGACGAGATAGAGGCGAAGATCTCCGAGAAGATCAAAGAAATGGGTCTGGAAGCCGTACTCGACAAAATCAGCAGATAAAGGAGGACTAACAGCTTACCGGACCGGTGGAGACCAGACAATACATACTTTCTCCGCGCGAGGCGTACGTAGCCGCGCAGCAATGGAGAGTAGTCAAACGGAGTGTAGATGCACGGCAACGGGAGTTGCACGTGCATCTAACTGTTTTAGTTGACGAGAAAGGTAATCCCATCGAAAAAAACTCTCAACTCCCTTACCAACCACCTGTCTATCAGGACGTACACTCCGCAGCCCGCTCCGCTATCATTATAGGAGCCGGTCCCGCAGGGCTCTTTGCCGCACTGACACTGATAGAACAGGGTATCAAACCGGTCATCTACGAGCGCGGCAAAGAGGTCAGCGCCCGCAAACGCGACATAGCACTGCTCAACAGGAACGAAGGACTCAACCCCGAGTCCAACTACTGTTTCGGCGAAGGAGGAGCCGGTACGTTCTCCGACGGCAAACTCTTCTCGCGGTCCAAGAAGCGGGGAAACATGCAGCGGGTGATGGAGATCTTCCATTATTTCGGGGCACCGGACACCGTGCTCTACGAGGCACACGCGCATATCGGCAGCGACAAACTGCCCGGTATCATCAAAAAAATGCGTGAGTGCATCATCGCCCACGGCGGAGAGATACACTTTGAGACTTGCATAAAAAGTCTCAAAAGTCTAACAGCCGAAGGCGGTCTTACAGCAAAGCGGTCTTACAGCGAAGCGGTCCTACAGCGTAGCGGTCTGTCGTTGGCAACGCCAATCATATTGGCCATCGGCCATTCGGCGCATGACACCTACAGGATGTTAGCCGCCGAAGGCGTGGCCCTGGAGACCAAGGGCTTTGCGATGGGTGTGCGGATCGAACACCCCCAAGCCCTCATCAACAGGCTGATGTATCATCTGACAAAACCCCACCTAACCTCCCCACTTATCAAATATGTCGGCAACGCCTCCTACAGCCTCGTGACGCAGGTGGAGGGACGGGGCGTCTATTCGTTCTGTATGTGTCCCGGAGGACATATCGTCCCGGCGGGCAGCAGCGAAGGGACATGTGTGGTGAACGGCATGTCTGCCAGCCATCGTAACTCCCCTTTCGCCAACAGCGGCATGGTGGTCCAGATCAACCCCGAGGACATCCCCGGCAACGACCCCTTACGCGGCCTGGAATACCAAGAGGCCCTTGAACACCTCGCCTTTGAGCAAGTTCACAACTCTCAATTCTCAACTTTCAATTCTCAAATCTCTGCCGCTCCCGCGCAGCGGATGCGGGATTTCGTAGAGGGAAAGCCCTCCAAAGACCTGCCGCCGTGCAGTTATCTGCCGGGCATTGTACCCAGCCGCCTGGACCAATGGCTGCCGCCTCACATAGGCAAACGCCTGCAGCAGGGATTTCGGGATTTTGACAGGAAGTACCCCGGTTTCCTCACCAACGATGCAGTCATCGTAGGCGTAGAGAGCCGCAGCAGCAGTGCCGTCCGTATCACACGGGATCCCGACACGCTGCAATCGGTTTCCACGCCGGGCTTATACCCCTGCGGTGAAGGGGCGGGCTACGCCGGAGGCATCACCTCCTCCGCCCTAGACGGCATCAACGCCGCGTTGAAGATTGCCGCTTTGGCATGATAATTGCACCACTAAAAATCTAGAAAACCAGAAAAACTAGTAGACTAATAAACTAGTAAACTATAAATCTAACAATCAAAATATAATACGATGAAAAAAATCTTCCTCTCCGCCCTCCTGTTGGGCGCCGCGCTCTTCGCAAGCGCCCAAAGCAAGTATGACCATTATTACACCAACCTGCCTATCGAGATCGAGCATGTTCAGGAAGTGAAGTTCCCGGCCACTTCGGTTAACATCGCGCAATACGGCGCTGTCCCTGACGGAAAAACCGATTGCACCGAAGCTTTCAACAAAGCCATCAAAGAACTCTCCAAGCAGGGCGGCGGACACGTCATCGTACCGCGCGGCGTGTGGAAAACAGGACCTATCCAGCTTCGCAGCAACATCGACCTCCATCTGTCCAAAGGCGCTACTATCCTGGGGTCCGAGAACAAAGAGCTCTATGTACAGAAAGGCGACTCCCTGCGCGACGGCAGCAAGAAATGCTATGCGCTCATCCGTGCCTCCAAATGCGAAAACGTCGGCATCACCGGCAAAGGTGTGATTGACGGCCAGGGATTTATCTGGCGTCCTATCAAGGAGAAGAAACTCAAACGCGGCGGTGCAGGTGAGTTCTGGGATGAGGCATTGGCACTCGGGGGCACCATCAAGCCGGACGACAAGACCTACAGCCTCTGGTATCCCTTCAACCTCAACCCGGAGCTGGGAATCCCCAATATCGCCGCTACCCCGGAGATCCAGGAGAAGATGCGTCCCCACCTCGTCAACATCACCGATTCCAAGAATGTGGTCGTTGAGGGTGTGACCCTCCGCAACAGTCCGAAGTTCCACCTGGTGCCGACCCGCATCCGGAACCTCATCATTGAGAACGTCACGGTTGACTGCCCGTGGTGGGCGCAAAACGGCGATGCCATGGATCCGGGTAACGTACAGGTGGCGCTGATCGCCGGTTGCCACGTCAGCGCCGGTGACGACGGTATCTGTATGAAAGGCGGCGTGGGCGACAAGGGTGTTGAAGCCGGCCCGCAACGCGACTTCCTCATCACCAACGACACCGTCTATCGTGCCCACGGAGGCTTCGTCATCGGCTCGGAGTTCTGCGGAGGCATGCAGCGCCTGATTGTCAAGGATTGTATGTTCGACGGTACGGACATCGGCTGCCGTTTCAAATCGGCTCCGGGCCGTGGTGGATGGTGCGAGGACATCTACTGCATCAATATCATAATGAAAAATATACGCGAGTCGGCTTTCTTCTTTGAATCCGGTTATGCCGACCGTGCTGCCGGTGGCAGGGGAGCAACCGATAACGATGATAAAACGAAATTCTATCCCCATTGGAGCAATTTCACCTTCCGCAATATCACCTGCGTCAACCCGCAAACGGCGGTGGACATCACCGGTCTGAAAGGTCTGCCTGTTCATAACCTGACCTTCGAAGGTGTCAGCTTCTACGGCGTGAAAGAGGGTATCAAGATGGACTACGCAGAGGACATCACCTTCACCAACTGCCTCATCACTCCCGCCAAGGAGCACACCCTCAAGCACACCAAGAACATCCTTTTCAACGGCTCCCCGCTGGAATAATACAAAAATTTTGCATTTTTTGTCAGAAATATTTGGTTATATCTAATTCCGCCGGAGGACAGCGTATGTCTGTTTCCGGCGGATTGTATCCGCCGCCTTTCTTTCGTCCCCTTCTCGCGCATCATTGCGCGAGCCCTTATTTCGTTCATTGCGTCCGGATTTTATCCGGACACGGCTTCGCCGTCATTAATTCGTAATTTTCAATTCCCTATACATCTGCACATACACATACGTGTACAGACTCCCGTGCCCTTTCTCACCTTCTTTTATGCCGGCGCGGTACGCTTGAAACCGCTCCTGCCACTCCTTTGCCTCGGCTACTGCCTCGGCGGAACACTCCTCCGGCTTGCGAGCGGCTTTCTCGATGGCATGGGCACGTTTCTGCGCGGCTTTGATCAACTCCCGGTTCTGCGTCGCACCCTCGGACCACGCACCCTCATGTTTCTGCATGAAATAAATCTGGTGCTCACTACCGCTCCCTTGCCGGTGCCGAGACACCAGCCGCATGCCGTGGCTCTCACTGTATTTCTTACTGTCCAAAGCCCCCGTCAGTTGTTCTACAATGTCATGATACTTTACTTTTCCCATAGCAATAATTTTTTAGGTTTGTATATTTTTTAAGGTTTGTTTCTTTGTCAGCCTCCTCCCCGCATTCATTTGTTTTTGTATGTTTTTCGTGGCTAATGATGGGGGTTTATAGTATTGCAATGAATTTCTGTATAATCGTCACCGTGGATGCATACTGAGCTAGACGATACCTAGACCATACCTAGACCATATAAACTACGTCACAGGTACATCACTCCCCTGTCCTTTACCCCTGCAACCCCCATCTTTCCGTTTTACACTTTTCCGCTGCAAAGGTACAACAAAAAATCGACATATGCAAATTTTGTTCCCATTTCCTGTAATACATCCGCCCTGTATTCTCT
>CACYKR010000015.1 GCA_902774995.1 uncultured Bacteroidales bacterium
ATCTATCCGCGCAAAACAGATAGAATTACATTCTATTCGTCAAAAAAATGCCCGAACGCTTGCATATGTGCAATTTTTGTTGTACCTTTGCAGCGGAAATAAGCGTTGAGAAATAAAATGATAACCATGATTATTCTTTTCGTGCTGATGCTGTTCGTACTGTGGCTCGGTTCGCGGTACGGCGGTCTGGCTCTGGGTGCGATCTCCGGTCTGGGACTGGCGGTGATGGTTTTCTGTTTCGGTCTGAAGCCCGGCAACCCTCCCACTGACGTCATCTACATCATCATCGCCGCCATCACCTGCGCCGGCGTCATGCAGGCGTCCGGAGGGATGGACTGGCTCGTCCAGCTCGCGGAGAAGATGCTGCGCAAGCATCCGAACCGCATCACATTCCTCGCCCCTCTGGCGACCTTCACCCTCACCGTCCTTTGCGGAACGGGCCACGTAGTATATATGCTGATGCCGATTATCTGCGACATCGCCCTCAAGAAAGGTATCCGTCCCGAGCGTCCGTGCGCCGTAGCTTCGGTAGCCGCCCAGGTAGGTATCACCTGCTCGCCCATAGCCGCCGCCGTGGTAGCTTTCGTAGCGATCAGTAACGCCAACGGATTCGATATCACGATCCCGCAGGTGCTGATGGTCAACCTGCCCGCATGCCTCTGCGGCCTAATGGCCGCCGCGGCGATGTCATACAAACGGGGGCTTGATTTGGACAAAGACCCTGAGTTTCAGGCGAAGATAGCCGACCCTGCGCAACGCGCCTATATCTACGGCGATTCCGCCACATCGCTCGGCAAGGAGATATCCAAGTCCGCCAAGGCGTCCGTCTTCATCTTCCTTGCGGCACTGGCTTGCATCATCACTTTCGCCATCTTCCCCAATCTCCTGCCGGATTACGAGACCGTCAGGGCCGTCCAAGGCGCAGCGGACATAGAGGTTGTTGAAGGAATCACTATCTCCGCCGAACATCTCGCCGAAGAGGGTGTCGTCATCGATTCTATCACGGAGGAGACGGAGGAGGACCTGAAGATGAACCTGGCTATCCAGATCCTGATGCTCTGCGCCGCCGCGCTGATGATCATTTTCTGCAAGGCCAACCCCAAGAAAGCCGTCTCCGGCGCCGTATGGCAGGCCGGCATGACAGCCGTCGTAGCTATCTTCGGAATAGCATGGATGGCAGATACCTATTTTGCGAATTTCATGCCTGAGATCCAGTCGTTGCTCGAGTCCGTGGTAGCCCGATACCCGTGGTCCATCGCCTTGGTATTCTTCGTTGTGTCGGTACTGATCAACTCGCAGGGCGCGGTCATTGTAGCGATGCTGCCCCTTGCCTACTCGCTCGGCATACCGGGTCCCGTCCTGCTCGGCGTACTGCCGTCCGTATATGGCTATTTCTTCATACCGAACTACCCCTCGGATATTGCGACTGTCAATTTCGACCGCTCCGGCACAACGAAGATAGGCAAGTATCTGCTCAACCACTCTTTCATGATGCCGGGTCTCGTGTCGGTAGGCGTTTCCACCGTCGTGGCTTACCTCCTCGCATGGCTTATCTTTTAGACGCAATGGGGAAAAATTGACACATTTAGACGCAATGGGGAAAAATTGACACCAAAACTTTGCAATTCGTAAATTTTTAAGTCTAAAACTTTGCACTGCGTAAAAATTTGCGCGTATGCCTTGTGCGTACGCGTTTTTTTTTGTAACTTTGCACACGAAGAATGGTTTTTTAAGAACACACTAACACTAAAATACAAATGAAGAAACGATTTTTAAAGGAAATGATGTATGTGCTGGCCGCCGTCCTGTGCTTGCCGGCATATGCAGACGAAGACCCACAGCCCGAGGCTCCGCGGGGTATCTTCTCGGTAGGGCCGAACACCTACGTGCAGTTCAAAGACATAAATGAGTCCCGGTTGGTGCAATGGGCGAACCTTCCTGCAGAGGACACCTACGGCTGGCGCGTGCTGACCAGCGCGGAATGGAGTTATCTGTTGGTCACCCGTGATGATGATAGTCATTTTAACAGGGACCTTAACGCGCTTGGAAAGGTGGCTGGTAAAAACGGATTGATTATTCTTCCGGACGGCTGGGTGCAGCCTGAGGGTGTGCCGGTATTTACCTGCGTGCATGATGGTATCACCTTTGACAAGAATACCTATACCGCCGCGGAGTGGGAGATCATGAAGGCTTCGGGTGCGGCTTTCCTGCCTTGCGAGGGATACGGATATAACGGAGATGATCTAACGAATCTGCCATCAAATATAAAAGAAACTCCTGACCATACAATAAATGTCACCGACCATGGTGCTTATTGGGCAGCGGATCAGTATAGCACCGACAAAGCCCATTGTATGCGTTTTTCTGCACCGCAGTCTGGAACCGGCGATATCCATGATTTGAATTACCAAGAAAAAGTTGCCTATTATTCCGTTCGTCTGGCACGGACGGTGGTGGTATTGGATGAGATGGACGAGACGGATGCTTTTCTGGCTAAACTGCCGGAGGCACGCGAACGGAATTTTGCATTGGTGCGCCGTACCTTGGGGAAAGACGGTACGTTCTATACCCTCTGCCTGCCTTTCGATGTACCGGACATAGCGGAATCGCCTCTGGCAGGCGCGGAAGTGTTCACTTTCGACGGCGGCAGGGTGAGCGGAAGTCAAGGCAATGAGCAGTTGAACTTGGAGGTATCTCCGTTGGGCGGCAGGACGCTGACACGGGGCGTGCCCTATCTGCTCCGTTGGACGAATACCGGGGAAAGAATGACGATGCTGCGTTTCGACGGCGTAGAGAACTGGGCAGCAGCAGGCGTTTATGAATCGCCGTCCGACCCGGGTGTCGGGGATATCAAGTTCCATGGTCTCTATCCCCGGAAACGTATCCCGGGTTATGACGAAACCGTGGGGGCTCCCCACTACAATTTCTTCCTGGGAGCAAACAACACGCTCTACTGGCCGGATGATGACAAATACCGCGACTCCAAGATGAAAGGCTTCCGCGCATATTTCTATCTGAACGGCGGTGGCCCGAACGGGCACGAGTTCAATAACCAGTCTCAGTCCCAAGTAGCCTCCAGATACCGCAATATGCCTGCCGTCTGGCGCATACGGAACA
This sequence comes from uncultured Bacteroidales bacterium, assembly GCA_902774995.1. Lineage (GTDB taxonomy): Bacteria > Bacteroidota > Bacteroidia > Bacteroidales > Paludibacteraceae > Colicola. Next base: position 3,118 of record CACYKR010000015.1, read on the forward strand.
CGGCTACGGGGGTTGAGAATGTACAAAAGGAGAATGAACCATGTACAAAGGTTATCAAAAACGGCGTTCTTGTAATCCGCCACGGCGGGAAGGAATACAACATACTCGGTGAAATGATCAAATAAACAAATACAAAAATGAGTAAATGTGCAAATATGAAAATGCGTAATTACATAACTCCCTCCGTGGAGATGCAGCCGGTACAGGCGGTGGGACTGATATTAAGTACCAGCTTTGAGACCAGTACTGAGGGCGGCGACCAGAATTCTGCACAGTCCGCAAAGCGACGGGTGTTCTAACGACACAGGCAAGCGGCAATCCGCACAATTGGTTATTAATCAAAACTAAAAATAACAACAATGAAAAAAGTAATTCTTTATTTGGTAGCCGTGGTGGCGCTCGCCAGCGCCCCGCTGGTAAACCTCTTCGCCAGAGCCAGTCACGGAGACTGGTATTTCCGTGAGGAATGGGGCGGGACCCAATACTCCGCCTATGGGATGGGAAACGGGAAAGTGCATTACAAGATTCTCGTTTATGCCACCGGCGACAGTAAGAACTTCTGGGCCTATTCGAATGAAGAACAAGTCAATTCGACATCGAGCAACGTAGATCACGGCTCACGATGCTGGACGCACTTGGAAGGTGCAGGCGACTACCCGAACTTCCTGATTTACGAGGCGGACAACGCGGAGCATAACCGGCCTTCCGGAGATGGCGGCAAGAACCCCAACGACAGAGGCTGGGTGCGGCTGAAGGTGCTGTCCGGTTCCATTATCGTGACCAATACCTACGACGGCGAGCCGGATTATGTAACGGCTGACGGCAAATGGCATGAGTTCTGGCTCAAACGCATGGGTACCGCGGACTGGCTGACCTATCTGGAGTTCGACTGGATAGAGCCCGCTGAATATGCCAACAAGGTTTACTGGGTAGGTAACTCGGTTTGCTACCGGCGTGAAGGTTCCAAAGTATCCGACCAGGCCAGAGGCGAACAGACGCGTACGCTTGCGAAGCTGACGGGCGGCAATCCAGATCCCGCTCCGCAGTTGCAAAATCCGTTCCTCTACGTCCTGAATGAAAACGGAACCGCGGGATACGGCAAGATAGCCATTCCCTATGTCTCCGTCCAAAAGCCGTACCGGTATTGGATCAACGGTACAGGCAATCCGATCCCCAGCGAGGACCGGGCGGGTATGGTTTTTGCCAACAGCGACGATGTGGTCCGCAGCCTGTACGTCTCGATGGAGATACAGCGTTCTGTGGACAGCATGCAAACGCAGGTACTCAACTCGAATACAGTCAATATCCCGGCATACCACAAGATTCATGATTTTGCGGTAACGAGTTATTCCCATAAAGGGGCATCGGGGCTGTCGTTTGTCAACGAGCGGCACAAACAGATATCTTGGAAGATCTATCATCCCCGGCAAGAGGAGCTCATGGAGAACGACATGTTCGAGATCCAGCGTGCCTACCATTGGGATTACTCGGACGCAGAGACCATCGGCCTTATCCCGATGGAATACGACTCGCTGACCACTGACGCCACGGCCGACAAACAGACCTATACCTATTTGGATACCGCCCAAGCGGCATGGTGGAACCCCGTGGAGAACAACTACAAGATATACTACCGTGTCCGCCGTGTGTCCTCCTCGCAATGGGGATGGATTGGCCATGAGTTTGTCGCATCGGGCGCTTTTAACCCGGAGAGGAATTACTATCCGGCACCTTTCTTGGAGAACGGCACCGCCGGATTCTATACGCCGGCTGCGGATTTCGAGCAGTCGCGCCAGTTGGAACTCACCATCCGCCTGTTCGCCAAAGAGACAAACGACGGAAACGGCAGCGTAACCAAACCGGCTTACGAGCGGTTCTATTGGGATGAGAACCAGGTGCTGAGAATCCGCAAGGTATTGAAAGAGTTGGGAGACACGATATATATCGAGGTTCCGAACGACAGCATCCGGAATGCCTTTGCGCGCCTGAGAAACAGCCCGTATAGCGCATTTAACAGCAGAGACTATATCGATGTCCGCTATACCGACGTTGTCAATACTCCCTGCGTGCATTATGAATATGCAGCGGTCATAGACACCGCCGATGTGAAGGTGAAGAAGCTGTACGCTTCGCATGCGTACACGGAGTACCTGCCTGTCACCGGCGAAGACCTCTATTTCACCGAAGCGGCGAACCTCAGGACCTTCACCGCAACCAAACTGGAGTACTCCGACGGCGTACTGCTGAGATGGGAGACGACGGAAGGAAACGTAGGCTCGTACAAGATCGAGACCCGTCCCGCCGGCAAAGAAACAGAGTGGACGGTATTGGAGGATAACTACCAGGGGCGGTGGTACAAAGACCAAACCGCCGACCCCACCGTCTCGCCCGAATGGGAATACCGCCTGACGATGACCTACGAATGCAACGGCAATATCCAATCCGACGAAGCCGTCGCCATCGGTTCGCGTAACCCGTACGGCAAAGTCAGCGGTTATATCCGCTACGAGGACGAGTCGGCCTGCCCGGGCGTGACCGTCACCGCCAGCCTCACCGGCTCCGGCAGCACCGTACAGACGGTAGTGACCGACGAGGACGGATACTACCTGCTCGACAGCCTGCTCTACGGCGGGGGATACACTTACTCGATACAACCTACCGGGCAGACGGCGGAGTTCCGTTTCAACAACACCTCTTCCCAGACAGCTACCGTCACGCTCGGTCCGGATAACAGCATCCGTGAGAATATCCATTTCACGAACATCTCCTCCGTACCCTTCTCGGGCCGCGTGCTCTTTGAGAACAGTACGGTGCCGGTACGCGACGTACAGTTCCTGCTGAACGGCGTTCCTGTCAAGAACGGCACCTCGTATTACAAGACCGATGCCTCCGGTAAGTTCGAGTTCTGCGTGCCGAAGAACTCCGCCTTCACGCTGCAGGCCTACAAAGAGGGTCACACCTTCGCCGGCGACGGCTTCGTACGCGTAGCCAATGAGGTTACCGGCGAAGAGGACAGCCTGATCACTTTAGCGAAACGCCAGCCGGCGGTACGTATCTACGACCGGACCAAAGTACGCCTCATCGGACGGCTCTCCGGCGGACACGTACAGGCGAACAAACCCCTCGGCTTCGGCCTGAGCCGGAACAACCTCGGCGATGACCTGAAGATGGTATTCGAGCTGGAGGGAGACAATATATCCCAAATCGTACATTACCCCGACGACCTGCTCAAAGACAGCGTGACCGTCACTTTCCGCCACGAAGTACGCAACGGCGCGGAAACCGACTCGGTAGGCGTGACACGCGCGGAATACTACAAGAAACGCATCATCATCTACCCGGATGTGAATACCGGCGAGTATTATGTGGATCTCTTTCCTGTCAAATACAAAATCACCCAGGCTACCGCCAAGGGCTACGCTACGCTCTACGCGGAGGGCAAGACAGGCGGGACGATCGACCTGACCGAAGCGCCGCTTCATCAGCGAACCAACACCCTGGACGGCAAAGAGGTGGATTACAACGAGAGCTATAACATCACCTACCACAGTCCTATCTCCGTATCCTGCACCCAGCTGCTATTCGGCATGCCGCTGCCTTATTACGGAGAGAAGACCATCACCCGCCAGAATATCCGGAACCAAAAAATCGAGGTGCCGGTAGTAGAACGGCAGGCGGACGGGTCGTACAGCTACCTCTTCGGCGCGCCGGTATTCAATTCGGACACCTATCAGTTCCGCGTGACGGCGCAGGAGAACTATTACTATAACAACGAACCTACTTCGGCCCGCCACGAGACAGTGCGTCTGCAGGGCGGTACGCTCAAGGTCTATAACGGGCTCTATGACGCCCCGAACACCGAGATCCAGACCCATGAGTTGGACACCCTGGGCCAGGCGGTATTCACTATTCCGATAGACTATGTATCGTTCATCAAGACAGGCGAGGAAGCGCTGCGCGTGCTCGACCTCTCGGTAGAATACCAGGGAGCGTATATCGAGAGCCAGGCGTTGCGCGCCTATGTGACAGGCGACAGGCTCAAAGGACAGGAGTACACCGCCTCCACCCATGGCGACGTGGTTCTGCTGGATGTACTGCGTGACCCTCCCGGAACGGGCAGCTCCGCATACCTGGAGGCCGGTTCGTCCTACAGCTATACCTGCGCTACGGATTTCAAACTGACCTTCGGTCTGGATATCACTCTCAAATACGGCGCCGGCGCCAATATCTATATGGGTGCTTTTGCCGGCATGGGCGGCGGTGTATGGACCGGTATGCCTACCGAGGTAGCGTCCAACTATTCGCTCTCGCTGCCTATCACCAGTTCCTTTGTATATAAGCATAACGGCACTTATACCTTCACTACCTCCGAGCGTATCACCACCTCGAGTGATTTCCTCTCGGTAGGCGCAGACGCGGATGTGTTCATCGGCGCCACCCAGAACGTACTCTACGGAGCCATGGATGCCGTACAGCCGCTCGACTCGCTGACCTATGTCACGCTTGCAGCGCGCGCCGCCAACGGCACCATGCGGACCATTGCCGAAGGCAGGGATGCCTCCGGGCAGAAATACTACCTCGTCATCGGTACCGAGTTAGGAGCCAAATCCTATATCAGCTCCACCTTCGTGCATACCCAGAGCTATATCGAGCGCACTTTGTTGCCGCAGCTCATCCAGCAGCGTGACGCGCTCCTGATGACAGGCGACAGCGCTACGGTAGCGTCCATCGCGGTTTCCACCGGCAAACCGGCCTACTGGAGCAAGGTATCGCCCGAGGACGAGAACTTTGGTATGGAGGGCTACTACGAGATGATCCTGCCGGACAACAGCAGGCTCTACGACGACGAGGTAGCCGCCTACAACCGCCAGTACGTCAACTGGTTCGGATTGCTCATCAAGAACGAGCATGAGAAGATCGACGCCCTCCGCGGATCGAGCAGAGAACTGGTAGGCACCTGGTCCATGGGCGGCGCTACCACCGTGACGCACTCCGAGAGCTACAACTCCACCAGCTCCGTTTATGCCAAATTCACCTACCCGGGCTTGTCGCTCAATACGGCACTGCCCAAAGGCGACGCCACGATGATCATGGGCGAAAAAGCCGGCATGGACAAACTGATGCAGACCGCCTTCAAGCAGAAGGACACCGGCGAGAACAAACCGTTAGAGGTACTGGGCAAGACCGCTTCCGCTACCTGGAAGTTCGAGTTCACGCCTATCTTCAATATGGACTGGAACATGAGTCCCGCCACCAGCTCCAGCAGCAAAACCAAATCGACCGGATTCACGCTCAAGGGCGATGATTTCGCTTACGAGCATATCAATGTGTCCGTCTATCGCGTAGTGGACAAGAACGACCGTTTCAACGACGCAACGGAAGAAAACCGCGATTTCACCGATGCCGGCAACAAGTACCGCTACGGTTCGTATGTCTATTTCCTCAACGGCGGTGCTACCCGCTGCCCCTGGGAGGGTCCGGACTCCACGCGCTTCTACACGCCGAAAGTGCCCCTCTCCGCCGGTACGCTCAAGCTGGAGAACCCCAAACTGGATATCGACATTCACGAGCGCAGCAATGTGCCGGTGGACCAGCCTGCCGTATTCTACGTCCGTCTCAGCAACGAGAGCGAAGTACCTTACGGCGACGGACCTATCAAATTCAACCTCAGGCTCCAGAACGGCTGCAACCCCAAGGGCGCCAAAATCATGATTGACGGCGAGGCGCTGTTAGAGCAGGGACGCGATCTCTACCTCACGCGTGCGAACGTTATAACAAAGCGCGTGGAGGTGTACGCGGGCGAGGGATATGATTTCGAGAACCTGACCCTCGCGCTGATGTCGTCATGCTCGCTGACCGAACTGGCTAAATGCACCTTCTCCGTCCATTATATGCCGGTAGCCTGCCCCGTGAATATCTCCGCTCCGCACGCCGACTGGATCATGAACACCCTCTCGCCGCAAGACTCGACAGGATGGTATCTGCCGGTTGTGATCGACGGATTTGATGTCAACTACAAGAACTTCGACCATATCGAGTTCCAGTACAAACTCGCTACCCGCAGCGACGAGGACTGGGTGAACCTCTGCTCCTACTACGCCGAGGACAGCCTCTATGAGCTCGCTTCGGGCAACAAGGCGATGATCCACGGCGGCCGTATCGAGAACGTACGGTTCTACGGCGAGCGCGACCCGATGGAGCAGCAGTACGACCTCCGCGCCGTAGCTTTCTGCCGCCACGGTAACGGATTTATCACCCGCGCTTCGGAAGTAATACGCGGTATCAAGGATACGCGCCCGCCACGCGTATTCGGAGAACCCGAACCCGCCGATGCCATACTCGGCGTAGGCGACAATTTCAAACTGCGGTTCAACGAACCTATTGCCGGCAATTACCTTGACGAGGACAACAACTTCCAAATAACCGGTTACACCAACGAATCCGGCATCACCACCGGTACCTCGCTTCATTTCGACGGTACGGAGGAATCCTATGCCGAATCGAAGGTGCTCCGTTCGTTCCTGAACAAGTCGTTCTCCATCGATATGATGATCCGGCCGACAGACGCGAACAAGACTTCCTTCCCCTTCATCTACCGATCCGACAAGACACTGACGTATCTGGTATTGTCCCAGAACATGCTGGGGCTGGGATATAACCTCTTCGGCGGCGCTTCCAAGTCACTGCCGATCCCGGAGCCTATGACGTCCTTCACCCGCGTCGTAGTGACCTACGACCATACGACCCGCAAGGTACGCTATTTCGTAGGCACCCAGGAGATCACCGATCCGAATGATGCGCCCTTCAAGGAAGGGGCTCCGGTTTCCTCCGGCAGCGCGCCTATCTGTCTGGGAAAGAGCTTTGAAGGAAACATGATGGAGGTACGCCTCTGGTCCAAAGCGCTGACGCCGGAAGAGATAGCGGAAACCCATATGCGCCGCCTGACAGGATACGAGAAAGAGCTGATCGCCTATTACCCCATGAACGAAGGTATCGGCGATGTGGTTTACGACAAAGCGACGGGGGCTACCCTCTATACCCACGGCGCCACCTGGGAACACCAGAAAGGCATCTCGCTCCGTCTGGAGAAAGACCAGCCTGTCCGGCTGGACGACCAACTCATGAGCCGTTCCTCCAAGCAGGACGAGACACTCATGTTCTGGTTCAAGACCGCCGGAAAGGGTACGCTCTTCACCGCCGGGCGCACCGACGAGACGCAGGGCACCGAGATAGCGGTTACCGACGGAGGCATCACCCTCTATTCCGACAACGCCTACTGGACCCTGCCCGGCACGTACGACGATGACGAATGGCACCATTTCGCCCTCGCCGTCAACCGCACTTACAATAACGTAGCGGTCTATGTGGACGACCATCTCAAACAGACTTTCGCCGCAACCAAATTAGGCGCCGTCTCCGGCTCCATGTACCTTGGCGGAAAGGACTTCGAAGGCCATATCGACCAGTTCGCCGTCTTCGAGCAGGCCCTGCCCAAATCGCTGTTAGAGTCCTTCGGTACGATTTCTCCTTCCGGCGACGAGATGGGTCTGATGGCATACCTGCCTTTCCAGGAGATGAAGGAGAACGGCAACGGTATCTACGAGCAGGTCTTCTCCGTCAACGACCAGCGTATCCGGACCGTCAACGGCACCGTGGTGGATAAGAAAAACCCGGTTATACTGGACGACCCCGCTACGCTCCATCCGGACAGGACGCAGTGCGCTCCCGTATCGGACATGGGCAAACTGACCAAGATGAATTTCGACTGGGCGTTCAACGGCGACGAGCTGCTCGTCAATCTCAACATGCAGGACCGCGAGATCAACAAACAGACCATCTATGTCACCGTCCGCGACGTGGAGGACCTGAACGGCAACCCGATGGTATCGCCTGTCACCTGGACCGCCTTTGTCGATAAGAACGCCCTCAAATGGGAAGAGCGGACCATCCGGATGCATGCCATCTATGGCGAAGAGACCAACGGAGTAGCGTATGTCACCCGCGTAATCAACCACTCCGGCAAACGCCATCCGTACAGCATTGAGTCCCTGCCCGAATGGCTCACGGTGAACGCCGCCTACGGCACCATCAACCCCACGGAGGAGCTCTATCTCACTTTCTCCGCCAATACGGACATGGCTCCCGGAGTATATGAGGACATCGTCTATGTCACCGACGAGAACGGACTATCCGAGCCTATGCGCGTGGAACTGACCATCGAGGCGGTAGCGCCCTACGAGGAGATTGACGAGCACAAGTATCCGCTCAACATGTCCGTTTGCGCACAAGTCAAACTGAACGACACCGAATACGACACCGACCCCAACGACATCGTCTATGCCTTCTACCAGAACGAGTGCGTCGGTATGGATCATGTGTCCTTCAACGAATCGACCCATAAATCCAAAGTATTCCTGACGGTCCATGGCGTGGATGAGATGAACCGCAAGCCGATACGCTTCCAGCTCTGGCAGGCTTCGACCGGCAGAGTCTTTGACCTGACCACCAACCGCAATGTCATCTTCGCACACGGCTTCGTCTATAACTGCGGCGACACCGACCCGCTGATTCTGACCACCTACGGCAGCGAGATGCAGGCTATTGAACTAGAGCCGGGATGGAACTGGATATCCGTCAATCTGGATTTGAAATCCTCCGGCGGCAAACTCGCCAACTGTCTCACCGCCAACGAGCCCTGGACGGAAGGCGACCAGATCAAGAACCCCCATTCCCGCCTGTTCAGCACCTACAGCGAGACCTCCGGTACCTTCGTCGGAACGCTGGACGCGCTCCATTACTCGAACATGTACATGGTTTATTCCCAGACGGGCAACACCATGCGCATCTCCGGAGACACGCTCGCCGAAGACTCCATGAAAATCAAAGTCCGCGGAGACGGACAATGGAGCCTGATGCCGTGTCTATTCAACCGCACCACGCCTATCTCCGAGGCTCTGGCAGGCTACTTCCAGTACGCCAAACCGGGCGACCTCATCAAGGCGCACAACCGCTTTGCCACCTTCTCCGAGGACAAGCGATGGGAAGGTAACCTGACCGCCCTCCGGCCTGGCGAAGGATACCTCTTCCGCCGTCTGGGATTAGGCACAGTGGAGATACCGTTCTATCACCAGACGACCTCGCATGCGCCTAAGAGAGCACCGGGAGAGAAGCCCAAGGCGTTCACCAACGCCCATGCGGCCGCCAACATGACCATGATCGCGAAGGTACAAGGAGAGCATGTACAAGGTACGAAGGTGATGGTATATGCAGGCGACGAACTCGCCGGCGTAGCTGAACCGATAGATTCAATCTATTTCATCACCATCCAGAGCGATAAAGTCGGGGAGGCGTTACGCTTCGAGACGGAAGACGGCACACCGCTGAGGGTTCAGACGGGAAATGACCAAATGACAAATGGTCAAATGGTAAATGTACCTGATGCACACCACGGAACGCTCAAAGCACCGGTCATCCTGATTCCGACGGACGCAAGCCGGCCGTATAAGGTGATTGAAAACAACCATGTAGTAATAATTCGAAACAATGAGAAATATGATGTTACGGGCAAAAAACTTTAGTACATTCGTTCTCTGCACCCTGCTGCTTCTGGCAGCGGGATGCAAGAAGAACGACAGCAACAGCGACGAACCCGCTACCTTGGGAGCCAACGTAGCCAGACCCACATGGACGGCGACGGAGAACTATGACTACACCTCCTCCATGACGGCGGTGGTGAAGGTGGATTTGGCGGCGCAGTACCCTGCTTCCGCCAAGGATTTCGCCCTGCAAGAGAATGATCTGCTGGGTGCTTTCTCCTCCGACGGAGAGTGTCTCGGCGTGACGAGCTGTCAGGACGGGCTGTTCTTCCTCCTCATTTCCGGTACGGAAGGCGCTGTCAGTCTCCGGTACTACTCCGGATACTACAAGAATATCTTTGTAGCGCAGGATGCCCTTACCTTCCGGACCGATGCCATGACCGGAACGGTAGCCAAGCCCTTTGTCCCGGTATTCAAAGTAGCGGAATAAGACGGGATTGCGAAAAGGGGGACGCTGTTTTTTGGGTAGATTTATTTGCATAATTCAAAAAAAAACACTACCTTTGCACCCGCTTTTGACAGAAGCGGTAACCCACTACCAAAACAGCACATACTAAACACTACAGATATGAGTAAAGCATTAATAATGCTTTACTCATATTTACGTTTTTTTAGTTCGTTACCAATTTTGCAGGTGCAAAATTACTACAAATTTTTCAAATTTGCAAGATTTTTAGCAAAAAAAAACAGTCTAAGCTCGCTTAAGTATGGTTTTATTTGCTAAAAAGATTGTAGTTTGCACGAAAGTGCGACCGTAAATTCGGCGGGAGCCCGCTTGCGGGAGGGCCGAAGTTACTGCAAATATTTTTTTTGACATATGTAAATAATTCTTTCTTTTTAGTCCAAAAACATCCCAATACTCCCTCAAATCCTATTGGTCAATATTGTTGTTCATTTTGTAAACTAAACTTTGCAAAATAAATTTTTATGCTACTAAAAAGACCTTTTTTATAACATTTTGTATATTTTACTTGCATATATTAAATAAATTTGATAATTTTGCACCCGTTTTTGAACAAAAGACATCACCTACTTATAATTTACCACAGAAACTTAAATACTATCGCATATGAAAAAAACTCTACTTTCTTTAATTACAATCACATTCTTCCTCTGCGAAGCGTCTTTTACTGGGGGGGGTACTGCGTTCGCAGCGACTTCATACACACTTTCGGCTGACAATAAGACACTTACCATCACCGGAAGTGGAGCAATGACGGATTGGATAAGCAGCAATTATACAAACGCAACAACAGGCCGTGGATGGCAAAGCAATATTGGCACTATTACCAAAATAGTTATTAGTGAAGGAGTATCATCTGTTGGTGCTTATGCTTTCCGCGGAATGACCGAGGTTACTACAGTTGAGGTAGCCAGTACTGTTACATCCATTGGTTCTTATGCTTTTTATGGTTGTAGTAAATTAGCTACCGTTAAGTTTGGAACAAGCTCAACGTATAAGTGCAATATTGATACGATTCAAAATTATGCATTTTACTCTTGTACAGCAGTAGCAAATGTATATTGCTACGGAAGTAGTACTACCGACGCTATGGCAAGATGGCTAAAGATAGGTTTTTATGCTGATACTTCCAATCCGTTTTATGCTTCTACGGTTGCCACAAAATATTTCTATACGAACACTTCAAGGCAAACATCCTTAACAACGACTAATTTAAGTGGTGCAACTAAAATCAAACAATATGCTTTTTATAACAACACGTCATTAACCGCTATTACATTACCGACAACTATAACATGGATTGGTAAGAAAGCTTTTGCTAAGTGTAGTAATAGTAGTTTTACAAAAATTGCTATTCCAGAGAATGTAACTATTTGCGGTGAAGATGTATTTACAGGTTGCAAAGCTTTGACATCTGTTACATGGAATGCTACCAATTGTACAAAATATCTACCTAATAATACTTTTACTACAAGTTACAATCCATTTAGTAATTCTACCCTCAGCGGGCAAATTACTTCTTTTACATTCGGTGATAATGTCGAAGCTATTCCGCCTGCCATTTGTAGTAAGATGTCAAATTTGACATCCATTGTGATTCCTGCGAGTGTGACATCAATTGGCACTGAAACATTTAAGGGGTGCACCGGTTTGACATCTATTGTCTCTTTGTCAACTACACCACCCGAGGTGGCAAATGTGAATGCGTTTACGAATGTAACGAAATCGATTCCGGTGGTTGTAACTTCTGCAGATGCAGTTACTGCGTATGAAGGTGCTACTGGCTGGAGTGATTTTACCAATATTACAACCGTTTTGTCTGGTGCTTGCGGAACAAGCGCAACGTTTGAATTGGATTTTGCAACAGGCACATTGACTATTTCCGGTACTGGGGCAATGACTGATTATGCTACTTCCGACAGTAATCGTTCGCCGTGGTATAAATACAATAGTTACATTACAGATATAGTTGTAAATAGCGGTATCACCACCATAGGAAATGCTGCTTTTGCCAACTGCGATGTAGAGACTTGTACGATACCAGCTTCCGTAACCAATTTTGTTACACAGTGTTTCTTTGGGGCTAAAGTAAACAAATTGTACTATGGAGGCACGCTTAGTCAATGGTGTAATATTACGCGTGGTACGAATAATCCTCACCCCGTAACACAAAAATTTTACATCAGTAGTTCAGAAAAAACAAGTTTGACATTACCAAGTAATTCCTCTTTGGCTGCCAAAGCATTCATGAATATGAAAGGTATTACTGCGGTTACAATTCCTGCTGCGGTAACAACCATTGGTGCAGATGCATTTTCCGGTTGCAGCAATATAGCTAATGTGTATTATCAAGGTACTCTGGCACAGTGGTGCGCAATTAGTTTCTCTAATGATGCCGAAGCTAATCCTGCATTTAATGGTGCAAGTTTACATATTGATGATAGTGATATAAATGATGGCGCTGTATATGTGAAAGATGAGATTACATCTATCGGTAATTATGTCTTTTGCGGTGTAACGAATTATACCTCTATAGACATTAATGCAGCAACAACCGTAGGTGCATATACATTTAAGAATTGTACGGCTCAGATCTTGTATAGAGGTTCTGCCAGCGGAACAAGTGGTAATGTATCGTGGACTTGGGATGATGGTGTCTTGACCTTGACAGGTACTGGCACAATGACGAATTATACATCCGCCGCTAATGTTCCCTGGACTCCTTACATGGGAAGTACGCATGAGATTATAGTAGAGGATGGTATAACTTCTATTGGTAATTATGCATTTAATAGCCCTGCTGCTTCTCCGGTTACTATTACATTACCTTCTTCCGGATTAAAGACGATAGGTAATTCTTCTTTTAGCGGATTGACAACTTTGCGTGAATTGACTATACCAAACGGGGTGACAACTATCGGAACGAATGCGTTTAGTAGTTGTACAAATTTGGAAAAAATCTATTGTCCTTCAACAGTTCCGGCTTTGACGAATGCGGCGGGTGGAGGCTATACCGTTTACAATAGTTTTGCTAGCAATGCGCCATTCTATGTGTTGCCTGCGTCTTATTCGTCTTATGCTGGTTCTGCTTGGACAAGTTTTGGCTCTAATTTCTTTATATATGGTGACTGTGGTGCGAGTGGAGATAATGTACAATGGGTATTGGCTAAAAAAACAGATACTCTTACCATCTCTGGTACAGGGGCAATTAAGAACTATACAAGCGCAAGTAGTGTTCCTTGGTATAGTTTCCGTTCGGATATAAAGGCAATTATGATTGAAGGCGGAGTAACAACTATCGGCAACTATGCATTCTATTGTTGTGATAATGCCTTATTTACTTCAATCTCTATTCCGGAAGGAGTAACGGGTCTTGGTAATAGTGCTTTCTACAGTTGTACCTCTTTAGCGTCCGTAACTTTACCCAGCACGCTTGTTTCCATCGGTAGTAATGCGTTCCATTCAAATGCATTGACTTCTATTTCCATTCCCAATAGCGTAACTTCTATAGGGTCTTATGCGTTTAAGGATTGTTCCTCGCTTGAGTCCGTAAGTCTTTCCAATATTACTGTTCTTAACGAAGAAGTATTCTCCGGTTGTTCTGCATTGGAATCTATTGCATTGCCTGCTTCATTGACTACAATCAATAGATATGCATTCAAAAATTGCAGTTCATTAACAAGTATTACTATTCCGGAGAATGTAACTACAATTACCTGTGTCTCCGGTAGTTCAGCTTATTCTACATTCGCAGGCTGCACCTCGTTAGCATCCGTTGAATGGAATGCACGCCATTGTGGTGGATTTACACGTGTGGGGCAATATCAGGAATATGCAACGCCTTTTGAAGCAATCAAAGCAAACATTTCCTCTTTCACTTTTGGCGAAAATGTGGAGCATATTCCTGCTTATCTTTGCCACGGCATGACGGGCTTGGAATCCATCACTATTCCTTCATCGGTAAGCTCTATAGGGGCATATGCCTTTGACGGCTGCACGGGTATTACCTCTGTTGCCTCCAATGCGACCATTCCTCCTACTTTGGCAAGTGGTGCATTCTCTTCGCCGTCCACCAAGAAACTCTACATCCCGCATGACGTTGATGTAAAAGCCGCATATCGTGCAGCGAGTGGATGGAACTCCTTCACCGAGGCGAACACCTTCCCGAAGATTGTGCAGTTTGACCTCAACGGCAAGTCCGGCACGATCCCGGATCCGCAGTTCTTCGATGATAAAACTTCGAAGGCTGCTGCACCTGCTATTCCTGCGGATGATGGCTATTATACATTCGATCAATGGACTACAGACGCCTCAGGCGCATCGCCCTTTACGTTCGCTTCAACCAATATCACTTCCGATCTCACCCTCTATGCCCAATGGACATTGAATGGTCTTGCACTCGACGAGAATGCCGATAATGCATCGCTCCTTGCGGCGTACGACGGTCTGACGACCGATGTAAGTATGATCCGCAGTTTGACCAATGTGCAGTATAATACCTTCTGTCTGCCGTTCAGCCTGAGCGCGGAGGTAATGACAGAGAAGTTCGGTGCCGGCTATGACTTGGAAGAGCTGACGGGTGTGGCTTATAACGCAGGAGAGCTGACGCTCGAGTTCACAAAACGCGATGAACTGGAGGCAGGCAAACCTTATTTGTTGCAACCGGTGAACATTGTAGAGAATCCTTCGTTCGCGGAAGTGACTATCAGCAATGCTGCTCCCAGCGACGGTCTGAATAATGCGTATCTGGCATTCCACGGTATCTACTCGCCGACCGAGCTGGAGGGCGGAAACCATAACCTGCTTTTCCTCGGTGCCGGTAACGAACTCTTCTGGCCTGCTACAACGGGTAGTATGAAGGGCTTCCGTGGGTACTTTGAGATAAAGTCACCTGCTCTCGCTGCTGTTAGAGCACGGATTGTGAAGAAAGAGGATGCTGCAACCGGCATTGAAGAAGTGAGAAGTGAGAACGCTAACGCTGTAAGAAGTGAGAAAATTCTCCGCAGCGGACAGCTCCTCATCCTCCGCGACGGTAAGACCTATAACGCACAAGGTATGTTGGTAGAATGATGAAATGTTGAAATGATTAAATGATGAAAGTTATGACAAAGATATATAATTCTCCTCAAATGGAGGTGCATCCCATCACTCCGCTGTTGATGCTTTGCGCCAGCGGTGCAACAGATCGTGTGTCGTCCAATGTGAATCTGAAAGGAGGTAATAACTCCGGAGATGCTACAGAGGCATTTTAATAAACTTACTTACATAAAAACAGAAAAGCAATGAAAAAGATTGTATTTGCACTCAGTGCATTGGTGCTCTCGATGAGCATGTTAGTCGGTTGTTCCGGCTCGAATGATGGAAACCTCCCCGGTAATCCAGTTGAGATTTCAACTGAAACAGTGAGTAGAATATGGCAGCAGTATTCCTCTTCGGTAGATGGAGAATCTTATGTTTATCCGGAGATGTACAGACAGTACTTCGAATTTAGAGCGGATGGACGCCTGCTGGTGTATGATTATGACGGTGAGTACAGAGGGTTTAATAACTGGTCGGTAGCTAATGGGATAATATCTATTGTGGATGCAATGGATATTAATGGTTTGCCGGGGAGAATAGATGAGCAGGATTGGCGAATTATTCAACTGACGGATCAGGCGCTGAAAATTCAGGTAATGGGGGATGGAAGTATAGAAGACAGAGAAGATATTTATATGGTTTTCCATCGGCCGACTTCTCTTCCGAACTTCTACGGAAAGCCGACGAATTTATAAACCAATACGAACGAGAAACAGTCACTTCGGTGGCTGTTTTTTGATGTTAGACAGATAGAACATTGTTAAGTAGGTATCTCCCTCGTATTGCTCAGGTGATGCCCTTGTGATTAACCCGTGTGGGCTTTTGGAACATTTTCACACTAAAAAAACCATTAAATTTGATTTTTTGTGGCAAAATCTTGCATATATGCAAAATTTGTAGTAATTTTGCACCTGCAAAATTGGTAACGAACTAAAAAAACGTAAATATGAGTAAAGCATTATTAATGATTTTGGATGGCTGGGGCATCGGTGACAAGAGCAAGTCCGATGTCATCAGCGTGACGCCGACGCCGCACTGGGATGCGCTGCTGGCGAAATACCCCCATTCGCAGCTGCAAGCCAGCGGAGAGAACGTAGGTCTGCCGGACGGACAGATGGGTAACAGCGAGGTAGGACACCTCAATATAGGTGCCGGCCGCGTGGTATATCAAGACCTGGTAAAAATCAACCGCTCCATCCGCGACAACTCCATCATGCAGAACCCCGAGATTATCGCTGCATACAAAGCGGCACAGGCAGCGGGCAAGAAACTGCACCTGATGGGCCTATGCTCGACGGGCGGCGTACACAGCTCGCTGGACCACCTGTTCAAACTGGTGGAGATAGCCAAGGAGTACGGCGTAGCGGAGAAGACGTTCGTCCACTGTTTCATGGACGGCCGTGACACCGACCCGCGGAGCGGCAAAGGGTTCGTCAGTGACCTGCAGAAAGTATGCGATGCCAACGGCGCACATATCGCCTCTATCATCGGCCGCTTCTACGCCATGGACCGTGACAAACGGTGGGAGCGCATCAAAGTGGCATATGACCAATTGGTCAACGGTGTAGGTCGTCAGGAGACAGACATGGTAGCTGCCGTACAGGGCTGCTACGACCGCCATACGGAGGAGCACAAGGATACGGATGAGTTCATGGAGCCGCTGGTGAACGCCACCTGCGACGGACGGATAGCGGAAGGCGACGTAGTTATCTTCTTCAACTACCGCAACGACCGTGCCAAGGAAATCACCATCGTCCTCACCCAGCAGGATATGCCGGAGCAGGGCATGCACACCATCAAGGGGTTGCATTATTGCTGCATGACGCCGTACGACAGTTCGTTCCAGGGCCTGCACGTGCTCTTCCCGAAAGAGAACGTATCGAACACCCTGGGCGAAGTGGTAAGCAAACTCGGCATGAAACAGCTGCGTATCGCCGAGACGGAGAAGTTCGCCCACGTGACTTTCTTCTTCAACGGCGGACGCGAAGCGGAATACCCGGGCGAGGAGCGTATATTGATTCCGAGTCCGAAAGTACCGACCTACGACCTCAAACCGGAGATGAGTGCGCCGGAGGTGACCGAAGCGCTGGTAGCCGCTATCAAGACGCAGAAATTCGACTATATCACCCTCAACTTCGCCAACGGCGACATGATCGGTCATACGGGTGTATATGCCGCCATCGAGAAAGCCGTGAAATGCATTGACGAATGCTCGCACAAAGTGATAGAAGCGGCGCTGGAGAACGGCTATGAGATCATCGTCATTGCCGACCACGGCAACTGCGACAACGCCATCAACCCCGACGGCACGCCGAATACGGCGCACTCGCTCAACCCCGTGCCCTTCGTATATATCAGCAAGGACCACGTGAACGCGAAGGTGGAGAACGGCATCCTCGCCGATGTAGCTCCGTCGCTGTGCCATATCATGGGCATCAAGCAGCCGGAAGAGATGACGGGAAGATGCCTAATCAAAGATTAAGTCTCAAGACACCCCCCGCCCCCTCTCAAAGGGGGAGAAGGGGGAGATTTGAGATTTGAGATTTAAAAAGAAAGCGGCTCTTGCGAGTCGCTTCTTTTTTTGTAGGGATTTGTACCTTACCTGTTGCTGATTACTCAGCAGCCTCAGCAGCTACCTCCTCTACTACCTCAACGGCAGCAGTGTCAGCAACAGCCTCTTCCTCTACTACAACAGTAGTGTCTGCACAGCATGCAGCAGAATCCTGCTCGCAGCATTTTTTCTCGCAGCACTTGTTGCCGCAGCTCATTGCAGCAAATGCAACAGCTACGATAAGAAGCATCTTCTTCATTGTTCTGTTCTTAATTTGGGGTTAATAAAGCTTTATTTCATTCAATTCTTCGCCTTTTTGCGAAAAAACGGTGCAAAAGTACTGCTTTTTTTGGATATATGCAAAAAAAATTGTAATTTTGCACACTAAAAATTACATTTTATGGCAAAAAAGGCATTTATAGACAAGACAGACCTGCGTTTTGTAGGTTGGAATATCGCAGCGGCCGTGCTCTCAGGGGTATTGATTCTGGCCGGATTGATATGGTGGTTACGCGGTTATACGCAGCACGGAGTAGAGGTAGAGGTAGAGGATGTACGGGGATTGGTGGTAGCGGAGGCGGAACCTATCCTGTCCACCAGCGGGCTGAGACTGATTGTCGTAGACTCCACCTATTCGGACAAAGTGCCGTTTGGCACGATTGTTGAACAGGACCCAAAGCCGGCCTCTCATGCCAAACACGGACGCGCAGTCTATGTGACCATCAACGCTACGGGCAAACGGCAGATCATCATGCCGAACCTGCAGGACCTGAGTTACAGGCAGGCGGAGACGACACTTCGCGGATTAGGCATCGAGGTAGATTCGGTCTATGAATACGAGCCGTCGGCATACCGCGACCTGGTGCTGGACGTGCGGATGGACACGGTGAGCATCCAGCCGGGCGACAAGATCGCCGTAGGCAGCAAGGTGCGGCTGGTAGTCGGTTTCGGCCGCGGTACGGAGTATGTAGAGACGCCGAACGTAGTAGGACTCACCTTCCGGGACGCACGCAGCCTGCTGCTGCATAACCGCCTGACGATAGGTGCGGTACAGTACGACGAAGAGGAAAGTCCCGCCGAAGGCGAGGAGAACAAAGAGCAGTATATATACCGCCAGGAACCCGATGCGGGCACAAAAATCATAGAAGGAGAGACCGTTGCATTATGGCTCTCGACGGACATCGAGAAAGTTGTTTCGGGCGGCAACAGCGAGGAAGAGGAGTGGTTTTGAGATTTGACATTTGAGATTTGAGATTTGAGGATTTAAATATAGAGAGCGACGAGCTGTGGGAGCGTTGGCGGTGCGAGGTGGACAAGGGTCAAGGCAAGGAACGCGTTGACAAATACCTGGCGGAGCATATGACGAACACAAGCCGTAACCGCATCCAGACGGCAGCGGAGGCGGGTAACGTATGGGTGAACGGCAGTCCGGTAGCGTCCAACTACCGCGTCAAACCGGGCGACGTGATCCAAGTGCTGCTGGACCATGAGCCCCACGATTTCACCATCACGCCGGAAAACATACCGCTGGATATCGTCTATGAGGACGAGGATCTGATGGTGGTCAACAAACCCGCCGGTCTGGTGGTTCACCCCGGCCACGGCAACTACGAGCACACGCTGCTCCACGCCCTGGCATGGCATTTTAAGGAACAAAGTGACAAAGGACAAGGGACAAAGGCGCTTGATATCAACGATCCCTCTATCGGGCTGGTGCACCGGATTGACAAAGACACCTCGGGGCTGCTGCTGATCGCCAAAACACCGGAGGCGAAGACGCATTTGGCAAAACAGTTCTTCGACCATACCACGGAGCGGACTTATAACGCGTTGGTTTGGGGCACATTCAAAGAGGATAGTGGCACCATTGAAGGCGCATTGGCACGCGACAACCGCGACCGAACCATCTACCGCGTATGGGATCTTGAGGAGTGCCCGCAAGCCAAAGAGGCGGTGACCCACTGGCGGGTGCTGGAGCGGTTTCCGTACGTGACACTGGTAGAATGCAGGTTAGAGACCGGCCGCACCCACCAGATACGCGTGCATATGAAGCATATCGGTCATCCGCTCTTCAGCGACGAGAAATACGGAGGGTGCGAGATACTCAAAGGGCTCCGTACCCAGAAATACAGACAATATATAGAGAACTGCTTCGCCCTCTGTCCCCGGCAAGTGCTGCACGCGCGAACCTTGGGATTCACCCACCCGCGGACGGGAGAACGTATGTTCTTCGACAGCGAATGGCCGGAAGACATGACGAACCTGATTAACAAATGGAGAAACTATGAACCGAATACTCTGGGTTGACGACGAGATAGACTTGTTGCGACCGTATATTATTTACCTCAAAGACAAAGGTTACGAAGTCCTCACCGCCAGCAACGGCGAGGACGCCTTGGACACACTCCGGCATCATTCAGCGGAGATCAGCATTGTCTTTCTGGACGAGAACATGCCCGGTATGACTGGGTTGGAGACGCTCCAGGAAATCAAACGGATTCATCCGGAGGTGCCAGTAGTGATGATTACGAAGAGCGAGGAGGAGCATCTCATGGAACAGGCGATAGGGGAAAAGATAGCCGACTACCTCATCAAACCCGTCAACCCGAACCAGATTCTCCTCTGCCTCAAGCGGCATATCCACCAGCAGGAGATCGTTACCGAAAAGGCGCAGCAAAACTACCGCCAGGAATGGGGCGACATATCCTATATGATCGACACCGCAACTACCATCGAGGAATGGCAGGCTATCGAACGTACGCTCAGCCGATGGGATCTGGAACTGGAGAACTCTCCCATGCGCTCCCTCATCGAGGACCAGCGCACGCAAGCCAACACAGCCTTCGGCAAATGGGTTGCGAAGAACTACGAGTCGATCGTAGAAAGCAGAAAGACCACTTCGCTCAAAGACGAGAGCATGATCATGTCTCCGGACGTAATGAAACACGCGGTGTTCCCGCTGCTGGACCAAGGGGAGAAGGTGCTACTATGCGTAATCGACAATTTCCGGTACGACCAATGGAAGACCATCCAGCCTCTTCTCAGCGATTTCTACACCATCCGCACGGAGGAGCAGTACACCTCTATCCTGCCTACAGCCACCCAGTACGCCCGTAACGCCATTTTCTCAGGCCTGATGCCGCTGCAGATTCAGGAGATGTACCCCGAATACTGGGTAGAAGAAGGCGACGAGGAGAGCAAGAACCAGCACGAGCGCGAACTGGTACAGACCCTGCTGGACCGCTACCGCCGGCGGGAGACGTTCAACTACTGGAAGGTCAACGAGAGTGATTTCTGCGAGCGCGTCATCCACCAGCTCAAGGGCGTACAGACACCGCTCAATATCGTAGTACTGAATTTCATCGACATGCTCTCCCACTCGCGTACCGAGAGCAAGATGATGCGGGAGCTGGCGAATGACGAGGCGGCGTACAGGAGCCTGACACTCAGCTGGTTCCGCCATTCGCCCACCTACGAGCTGCTGCGCCGGGCGGCAGAGTTAGGCTTCACGCTGGTGCTCACCACCGACCATGGTACCACGAGGGTGAAGAACGCCGTACAGATCATTGCCGACAAGAACACCAACACCAATATCCGGTACAAGGTAGGCAAAGCGCTGAACTGCAGCAGCAAGAACGTATTCACCATCGAACAGCCGAAACGCGTAGGCCTGCCCTGCCCGAACGTGAGCAGCAGTTATGCTTTCTGCACGGGAAGCGATTTCTTCGCCTACCCCAACCAGTTCAACTACTACGCCCAGTATTACCGCAACACCTTCCAGCACGGAGGCATCTCGCTGGAGGAGATGATCATCCCGCTGGTGACGCTGGCGCCGAAAGGTCGCTAAGCAACGTTAATTTGTTAAATTGTTAAATTGTTGTGTTGCACTGTTTGCTCATAGCCATCACCATCCTGACATGGAACACCGCGCGGATGGATTATACCCATAAGCCGGGTGAGAACGAGGTGCTCCGCTTTCTGACAACCCAGAAGGCGGACATAATCTGTCTGCAGGAAGTAGATGTATATAAGAACGCCAGATACTTGACCTTGCAGGACGTTAAGGAGACTTTGGGCAAAATATACCCCTATTCGTATCTGGATTTCTCCGTCTATAACAGCCGCCACCAGTACGGGACGATGGTGTGGTCCAAATATCCGCTGATCCACAAACAGAGTATACATTACGAGAGTGCGGGCAACCTCTCCAACCGATGCGACGTAGTAATAGGGAAAGATACTTTCAGGCTGATTAACAACCATTTGGAATCGTATAAACTGCAAAAGGGAGACATGTCCGACATGAACAAGATAGAGGCGAAATGGAAACGCGCCATCCCGCTCCGCAACCGTCAGGCGCAGGCAGTACGGGACGAGATAGAGGCCAGTCCGTACCCCGTGATTGTAGCAGGCGATTTCAACTCCGTGCCGCTTAGTTATGCCTATTGGCATATCAGCCGCGGGCTGCATGACGCATGGAGCGAGCTGCATCCATGGGAATGGGGCGGGACATATGAATACCACGGCATTGGTCTCCGAATCGACTATATCCTCTGCTCCGACCCTCTCAAGCCGCAGCACAGCGCAGTAAAAGAAACCACCGGCTCGGATCACAAGCCGGTAGTAGCCACTCTCATCTTCCCCGGGGACTAAACCCTCTTCTTATAGTGATAACCGCCAAAACGGCCGGTATCATCCGAGTCTTTCGTACGTCCGAACCCTTCAAAAGGATTGCGCCAGCCGGTTTTCTTCCAGAACAGAATCAGCAGCCATCCGAAGAGCATTCCACCCAGATGGGCGAAATGCGCCACATGGTCCGCCGTCAGTCCCGCTACCGTACCCAGCCCGGCGAAGAGCTCGATAAGCGCATATATAATAACGAATACGCGCGCACGTATAGGAACAGGCACAAAAATGATATACATCGGTACGTCGGGGTAGAGCCAGCCGAAAGCGAACAATATACCAAACACGGCACCGGAAGCACCGATGGTATTCAGGAAATAGGCGTACTGGCTGAGCGCGGCGGCGCCATAGGACAGGCTCATATTACCGAGCATCAGCGCCCACACGCCCTCCTGCACCAAGGCGGCACCCAGACCGCAGACAAGGTAATAAATCAGGAACCGCCGTTCGCCCCACTCGTTCTCTATCACCGGAGCGAACATCCACACGGCGAACATGTTAAAGAACAGGTGGCTTAGATTGGCATGAAGGAACATGTAGGTGAAAGGTTGCCACCAATGGAAGGAGTCTGCTGCGCAATAATGCAAACCGCCCCACACATTCAGATCCACCCCGTACCGCTGCATAGCGGAGGCGAGCAGATAGATAATCAGATTGGCTATCAGCAGATAGCGCGTGACTGTCGGTAAATTTCTCATAACGGCGACAAAGGTACTACTTTTTTATGATATAATCATATAAAAAGTGCCTTAAAATGACAAAAAATGTGTTTTTTTTGTAAAAAATGGTATTTTTTTGATAAAAATATTTGTTAATTCAATAAATTTTTGTAACTTTGCGGTCGCATTCCGAACAGGAAACCCAATAAATCACATTATTAATAACTCAAAAACTCTAAAGTTATGAACAAATCAGAACTTATTAAGGCAGTTGCAGCTAAGGCTGAGGTATCTGCAGCATTGGCAACCAAGGTTCTCGACGCAGCTCTTGACGCAGCTGTTGAGGCAGTTAAGAAAGGCGAGAGCGTACAGCTCGTAGGTTATGCTACCGTCAGCGTAGCTCAGAAGGCTGCCCGTACCGCTAAGAACCCGCGTACCGGCGCTGTTGTTAACGTACCTGCAAAGAAGGTTGTTAAGATCAAACCGGGTGCAAAATTTGCGCTCTAATTCAACCATTTAGCAATGCAAACGAGTTGCTCGAGAGAAGGGGCAACTCGTTTTGCGTCTGTTTTTACAAAGGTATTAGTACGATGTTGAATATTATTTTATGCGGTGCCCCGGGTAGCGGAAAAGGCACGCAGTCGGCTTTCATTGCTCAGAAATACGGGTTGCTGCATCTCTCTACCGGAGACGTGCTCCGGGCAGAGATAGCCAAAGGTTCGGAGTTAGGCAAACAGATCGACGCACTGATCTCCAAAGGAAATCTGGTGCCGGACGACATGATGTTCGGCGTGATAGAGAATTATATATCTTCCCTCCCTGCGGATTGCAAAGGTACGATCTTTGACGGTTATCCGCGTACCGAGGCGCAGGCGGAGGCTTTGACAGGGCTGCTCAAGAAATATAACATGGAAGCCATCATGATAGACCTGATGGTAGATGAGCAGCTGCTTATCCAGCGCCTCATTGAACGCGGCAAAGTAAGCGGACGTAAGGACGACAATCTCAACACCATCCGCCACCGCATCGCCGTTTACCACAACCAGACGGAGCCTATCGCGCATTATTACCTCCATCAAGGGAATTACTATGCCGTAAACGGCAACCACCAGATGGCGGATGTGTTCCTGCAGATCATGCGTATCATCGACCGCTACCAAGCGCTATCGTAAACCACAAATCATAAACAAAATGGCTGCCAATTTCATCGATTATGTCAAGATCTACTGCCGCTCCGGAAAGGGCGGCGCGGGTTGTATGCACCTTCACCGGGCCAAGTATCTGCCGAAAGGCGGACCGGACGGCGGCGACGGAGGCAAAGGCGGGTCGGTGATTCTGCGCGGCAACCGGAACCTATGGACGCTCCTGCACCTGAAGTACCAGAAACATATCATGGCTACGGACGGCGGCAAGGGCGGCCAGAGCCGGTCGTTCGGAAAAGACGGCGAGGACAAGATCATCGAGGTGCCGTGCGGCACCGTGGTCTATGACGGCGAGACGGGAGAGTTCATCTGTGAGGTGAAGGAGCATAACGAGCGCGTGGTGCTCCTCAAAGGAGGACGCGGAGGATTAGGCAACTGGCATTTCCGGACAGCTACCAACCAGGCTCCGCGTTATGCCCAGCCCGGAGAACCGGCCCAGGAACGGACGGTCATCATGCAGCTCAAGGTACTAGCGGACGTCGGTCTGGTGGGATTCCCCAATGCCGGCAAATCGACGCTGCTCAGTGTAGTCTCAGCCGCCAAACCGGAGATAGCCGATTATCCGTTCACGACCCTCACGCCGCAACTCGGCATCGTCTCGTACCGCGACGGACGGTCGTTCTGCATGGCGGACATACCCGGTATCATCGAGGGGGCAAGCGAAGGCAAGGGTCTGGGTCTGCGTTTTCTACGGCATATAGAGCGTAACGCGGTGCTTCTCTTCATGGTACCGGCTACCTCGCCGGACATAGAGGCGGAGTATAACATCCTCCTGCATGAGCTGGAGCAATACAACCCCGAACTGCTTACCAAAGCACGTATCCTGGCCGTCACCAAATGCGACCTGCCCCGTATAGACGCAGAAGGAAACGAACTGCCGGATTTGGGCTCCGTAATCAGCCGTCTGAAATCAGATACCGGCATCGAAGTGCTACCCGTCTCGTCGGTAGCCGGAGAGGGGATTGAAGCCCTCAAAGACGCCCTCTGGACGGAGCTTAACAAAGAGCAGAACCAAGTCATCGAGATCAGCCACGCTCCGATAGACGTCACCGTCATCGAGCGCGACGAGCCGGAGGAACAGAACGATGACGACGAGGAACACACCATATACCTCAACGAAGTAGAGGAAGAATGGGACCTCGACAAATACAAAGGCATCGGATGGGATGAGTAAATTCTACGACAGGTTAATAGAGTGGAGAGAACACTATATCAGCGAGAAGAATCTGGTGATTATTCTCTCTTTCTTCGTCGGCACGCTCTCCGCGCTGGCGGCCGCCCTCCTGAAATCGTTCATCCATCTCATCCAGCGTTTCGTACAGGAGCAGCTGATTGCCGACGAACGCACCTGGTGGTATCTCATCACGCCGGTGATCGGTATCACGCTGGCGGCGCTGTTTGTCAAATATATCGTGCGGGACGATATCTCGCATGGTATTACGAAAATCCTCTACGCCATCTCCCAGCGCAAATCCATCATCAAGGCGCATAACATGTGGAGCTCTATTATCGGTTCGGGGCTGACCATCGGCTTCGGCGGATCGGTCGGAGCGGAGGCGCCTATCGTACTCACCGGTGCCGCCATCGGTTCGAACCTGGCCAAAGCCTTCCGGCTCGACCAGAAGACGATGATGCTGATGATCGGTTGTGGCGCTGCGGGGGCCGTAGGAGGTATCTTCAAGGCCCCGATAGCCGGTCTGGTATTCACGTTAGAGGTGCTGATGATGGATCTGACGATGACCTCTGTAGCACCGCTGCTCATCTCATCCGTCACGGCAACCGCCATCTCCTATATCCTGACCGGCGTGGAGCCCATGTTCCCGCTGGATAGCACGGAGCCCTTCCTCGTCACCCGCATCCCCTGGTATCTCGTTCTGGGAGCCGTATGCGGGATAGTCAGCCTCTATTTCACCCGCGGGATGAACGGCCTGGAGCGGTGGATGAAACATAAAGTACGCAGTATAGGCGCCAAAATAGCCGTCGGAGGACTGACACTGAGCATCCTGATCTATCTCTTCCCGCCGCTCTACGGAGAGGGATACGACACCATCCGGCAACTCATCAACGGGGACAGCCTCAGCGCACTCTTCAACAGCCCGCTGGAGAACTATATCATCCCTACCCGTTTCTACGCACAGCTCTCTACGGTAAACACCCAACTTATCATCCTGGCCTACTTCGTGGCGATCGTTCTTTTCAAGATCGTCGCTTCGGTTGCGACTAACGGCGGCGGCGGCGTGGGAGGTATCTTCGCACCCTCGCTTTTCATGGGAGCTATCACCGGTTTCGTCACTGCCAGGATCATGAACATATGCGGACTGATGGTACCGGAGACCAGTTTTGCGCTCGTAGGGATGGCGGGCCTGATGTCCGGCGTGATGCACGCGCCCTTGACCGGCATATTCCTCATTGCAGAACTCACAGGAGGATACCATCTCTTCATGCCGCTGATGCTCGTGAGCGTGATCTCCTATCTGACCATCATGCTCTTCGAGCCCCACTCGCTGTACGCGATGCGACTGGCGCAGAAAGGGGAGCTCCTTACCCATAACAAGGACCGCAATGTACTCACCCTGCTCAAGATGGACAACGTGCTGGAAACAGATCTGAAGGTCATCTCGCCTCAGATGAATCTGGGCGAACTGGTGAAAGTCATCAGCGAGAGCAGGCGTAACATCTTCCCCGTCATTGACGACGACGGAAAGCTCCGCGGCGTACTGCTGCTGGACGAAGTAAGGAACATCATGTTCCAACCACGGCTGTACAAACGGTTCACGGTAGAGCAACTGATGACTTCGCCACCGGCTATTCTACAGTTCGACATGCCGATGGACAAGGTCATGGAGACCTTTGAAGACACCGGGGCATGGAACCTGCCGGTAGTCGATCAGGACCGCCGGTACTTGGGATTTGTATCCAAATCGAAGATCTTCAACTCATACCGGAATGTCCTGGTGCATTTCAGCGATGAGTGATTTGCAATATTGCAGAAGAGAGGTAGCTTCAGCTGCCTTTTTTTTGTATTCGTCCATTCCTATAGCCTCCGCTTGCTCCAGTCCGGCTATGATAGCCTCCGCACGGGCTATGGCTTCGTCGTAGGTATAGTTATTTACCTTTTCCATGGATGATAACTCCTATTGTATAGAACATTATTTTCAGGTCCAGCAGCAGGCTCATATTCTCCACATACACCACATCGCAGTTCAGCCGCTCGATCATCTTTTCCATCGTATCGGTATATCCTACGCGGATGGGGCCCCAGCTCGTCAGCCCCGGGCGGACCTTGTACAGCAGGCAGTAATAAGGGGCTTCCTTCATGATTTGCTCGATGAAGAACGGACGCTCCGGACGCGGGCCTACGACAGACATGTCTCCGCGGAGGATATTCCATAACTGCGGCAGCTCGTCCAGACGGTACTTACGCAGCCAATGGCCTGGAGGGGTGATACGCGGATCGTTGTCCTCCGTCAGGTGCGGCAGACCGTCCGCCTCGGCATGGTGGACCATCGTACGGAACTTATATATCAGGAACGGCAGACCGTACAGCCCCGTACGTTTCTGGGTATAGAAAACAGGACCCTTGGAACTGATTTTGACCTGTATGGCAATCACCGCCATGAGCGGCGAGAGGACCACCAGCCCGACAGCGGAGACCACTATGTCAAACGCGCGTTTGATACATAACTCGGAGTCGTTCATCGTCTGTTCGGTAATACGGATCAGAGAGGGCCGGTCCAGATGACCGATTCTGGCGGCGCCGGTCATCATATCATACACGCGCGGAACCATACTTATCTCGCACGAGAGCGGGTACAGGCGCGCAATGAGCTCGTACAACTCCCGGTCGGTATAGCCTTCCGGCAAGTCGATAATCACCTCGTCCTGCTCACCGGTCTTCAGCTGCTCCGCCTCATCCATGGAATGGACCGTCCGGGTCCGGAGAATACCCCGCCGGCGGGTAAGGAGCGTGATAACCAGACGCGGAATATAACTCAGGATAAACTGCAGGCCGAAGAGGACGCACAACGACACTATATAGCGGTTGTAGGATTCCACCCGGTCATCTATGATGATGATGAAGAAGAACAACAGCGTAATGATGAGCGCCGAAGTGAAAGTCCGAAAGAACTCCCTCCAGAGCGGCTTCTGGAAAGGACGCAGATAGTAGCCGGACAGGTAATAGACAACCAGACACACCAGCGGATAGACCAGCAACGGCACCCAGAAACTGAAAGCCGGAATCAGCACATCGTCCATCACCCCCGCGCGGCCTTCATACACCATCCAGCGGAAACCCAGAAAGAAAATCCACACCAGTATGCTGCTGATGAGATCCGCTGTGATATACAGTAACTGCTGTCTGCGCCTGAGATTCATACTGTTTACGCTCTGATAATTTGAAAGGTATTGTCGGTATTGACTTTGATGATGGAGCTCGGCTCGTGGGGAGTGCTGTCCTCGCGCCGGTAACGGCATACATAATCCACCCCGTCGAGAATCTCCGCTTCTATCTCATGGTAGAAATGCGCCGTGGCATGACCGCTGATGTTTGCGGAGGTGGACACAATCGGCTTCTTCAACTGTGCGCAAAGCGCCCGGCTGAATGCCTCATCCGTGATCCGTATGCCTATACTGCCGTCTTCGGCCACCAGGTTCTCCGCCAGATGCCGCGCGTTGGGGTAAATGAGCGTCAGAGGCTTGACGTTTTCCTGCACTCCCAACAGCATCTCCGCCGCCTCCGGCACATCTGCATAATAGTCCAGCTTCGCCGCTGAATCAAGCAGCACCAGCATCGATTTGCTGTCTTCGCGCCGCTTGAGGGCGTAAATCCGCTTTACCGCATCCGCGTTCGTAGCGTCACAGCCGATGCCCCACACCGTATCCGTCGGGTAGGCGATGATGCCCCCCTCACGCAGCACACGCAACGCCGTCTGCAAATCTTCCTTGTCGTATCGGTTATTATTCATAAAAACGCCACAAAGGTACTATAAAATATTGAATTTGACAAACAAAATGAACAAATTGAAGATTTTTTCTTAAAAAATTTATTACTTATTTGCATAATTGCAAATTTTGTTGTAACTTTGTACCCAGTTTAATAGCGCAAGACGGCTCGCAAAGCCATATAACTGCGTTTTTAATGCTTAAACAACTAAAAACTATATAATTTATGAAAGAGTTAGATCTTACCAAGTATGGTATTCAGGGCGCTACCGTAATCGCCCACAACCCTTCCTACGAGTATCTGTTCGCAGAGGAGACAAAGCCCGGACTGACCGGTTATGACAAAGGTCAGGAGACCGAGCTCGGAGCCGTAAACGTAATGACCGGTATCTATACCGGCCGTTCGCCCAAGGACAAATACATCGTGGACGATGCTCAGAGCCACAACAACGTATGGTGGACCACCGAGGGCTACAAGAACGACAACCACCCGATGTCCGAGGACGTTTGGGCCAAGGTAAAAGAGCTGGCTATCAAGGAGCTGAGCAACAAGAACCTCTATGTAGTAGATGCTTTCTGCGGCGCTAACAAAGAGACACGTCTGGCTGTCCGCTTCATCGTTGAGGTAGCATGGCAGGCTCACTTCGTAAAGAACATGTTCATCCAGCCGACCGAGGAGGAACTGGAGAACTTCGAGCCGAACTTCGTCATCTACAACGCTTCGAAAGCCAAAGTAGAGAACTACAAAGAGCTGGGCCTGAACAGCGAGACCTGCGTAGCGTTCAACACCACCAGCCGCGAGCAGGTGATCATCAACACGTGGTACGGCGGCGAGATGAAGAAAGGTATGTTCTCCATGCAGAACTACTATCTGCCTCTCCGCGGCATCGCTTCGATGCACTGCTCCGCCAACACCGACATGGAGGGTAAGAACACCGCTATCTTCTTCGGTCTCTCCGGTACCGGTAAGACCACCCTTTCCACCGACCCGAAACGTCTGCTTATCGGTGACGACGAGCACGGATGGGACGACGAGGGCGTATTCAACCTCGAGGGCGGCTGCTACGCAAAGGTCATCAACCTCGACAAAGAGTCCGAGCCGGACATCTACAACGCTATCAAGCGCAACGCTCTCTTGGAGAACGTAACCGTGGACAAGAACGGCAAGATCGATTTCGCCGACAAGAGCGTGACGGAGAACACCCGCGTAAGCTATCCTATCAACCATATCGAGAAGATTGTTCGTCCTATCTCTGCAGGTCCTGCAGCCAAGAACGTCATCTTCCTTTCCGCTGACGCCTTTGGTGTACTGCCTCCTGTATCGATCCTGACTCCGGAGCAGACCAAGTATTACTTCCTCTCCGGCTTCACCGCTAAACTGGCAGGTACCGAGCGCGGCATCACCGAGCCGACTCCGACTTTCTCCGCTTGCTTCGGACAGGCATTCCTGGAGCTCCACCCGACCAAATACGCAGAGGAGCTGGTTAAGAAAATGGAGAAATCCGGCGCGAAGGCATACCTCGTTAACACCGGCTGGAACGGTACGGGCAAACGTATCTCCATCCGCGACACCCGTGGTATCATCGACGCTATCCTCGGCGGCGACATCCTCACCGCTCCGACCAAGAAGATTCCGTACTTCAACTTCGAGGTACCGACCGCTCTGCCGGGCGTAGATCCCGCTATCCTCGATCCGCGTGATACCTACAAAGACGCTGCTGAGTGGGAAGTAAAAGCAAAAGACCTCGCTGCCCGCTTCATCAAGAACTTTGACAAGTACACGACCAACGAGGCAGGAAAGGCTCTCGTTGCTGCAGGTCCGCAACTCTGATCATTACGACCTTTCATCGATGCAATCGTTAATGATAAGTTAAGGATACGTTGATGATTTGTTAAAGATTCAAATAGTTAAGTAATAAGAATCAGGCACCCGGAAGGATGCCTGATTTTTGTTTGGCTACTGCGGAACGGTGGGCTGCTTACTCTTCTATGTAATCGCCGGATTCCTTGTCCATCTCTTCTTTCTCGCTCTTGATAATACTGATGCGGGTCATCACCATCATCTGGAGCGGGATAGCCGGCAC
>CACYKR010000016.1 GCA_902774995.1 uncultured Bacteroidales bacterium
AATTTAAATTTGTTTGACATTGTTTGAGCTTCGCTGGTTTGACATTGTTTGAGGTTGTTTGAGCTTCGCTGGTTTGGCATTGTTAACCATTTCAAACTATTTCAAACCACTTCAAACCATTTCAAACTTTTCTTTTACTCAGCTACTACGTTCAGCTTGATGTCAGCCTTTACCTCACGATGGAGACGAGCCTGTGCGGTGTACTCACCGAGTTGCTTGATCGGCTCAGCGATGGTGATCACTTTCTTGTCGATCAGAATCTCCTGCGCCTTGAGTGCGTCAGAGATGTTCTGGGTGGTAACAGTACCGAAGATTTTGCCGTCCTCGTTGGCTTTTACCTTGAGCTCGATAACTGTCTCAGCGAGTTTGGCCTCAAGCGCCTGTGCGTCAGCCAGAATCTTAGCGGCTTTGTGGGCCTGCTGTTTGAGGTTCTCAGCGAGCTGTTTCTTGTTGCTCTCGTTAGCGATGATAGCTATCTTCTGCGGGAGAAGGTAGTTACGTCCGTAGCCGTCACGTACTTTTACGATGTCGTTTTTGAAACCCAGATTAGCCAGGTCTTGAATAAGAATTACTTCCATGTTCTTTCCTTTCTTGTTAGTGGGTTATTTCATCATATCGGTTACGTAGGGCAGCAAAGCCAGGTGGCGTGCTTTCTTAACGGCCTGAGCCACTTTGCGCTGGAACTTCAGCGAAGTACCGGTGATACGGCGGGGCAGGATTTTGCCTTGCTCGTTGAGGAACTTCTTGAGGAACTCAGGATCTTTGTAATCGATGTACTTGATGCCGGATTTCTTGAAACGGCAGTACTTTTTCTTTTTCTGGTCCGTGCCTTGCGGAGTCAGATAGCGGATTTCGTCATTCTGTGCCATAATTAAGCCTCCTCTGCATTTTGTTGTTTACCTTTGCCACGACGCTTCTCGGCATACTCGAAAGCGTACTTGTCAAGACGCGTTGTCAGGAAGCGGATTACACGCTCGTCACGACGGAACTCGGTCTCGAGGGTAGCGATTACTGCGGGCTCTGCATCAAACTGCAGGATGAAATAGAAGCCCGAATTTTTACCTTGGATGGGGTAAGCGAGTTGCTTGAGACCCCACTCCTCACGGTTCAGGATGGTACCGCCATTCTGCGTGAGAAGATTCTCGAATTTTTCTACCGCTTCCTTTGCCTGCGGTTCAGACAAAACGGGAGTCAGAACGAAAGCGGTTTCATAATGATTTACCATTGTAGTAAATTGTTGATTTAATTTAGTTAATAATAGTTAATCTAGTTTTACTAGTCGAACTAGTTTAGCTAGTTTTGCTTTTTCATGCGAAAAAAGCGTGCAAAGTTACAACTTTTTATTGAGATGACCAAAAAAAAACGCCAAAAAATGCAAATTTTGGCGTTTTTGTCATCTTTACGTGCGTTTTTATCAACGAACGCGCTCGCAATACGAGCCATCGCGGGTATCTACGCGTACGATCTCGCCCTCATTGATGAAGAGGGGCACACGGATCTCTGCGCCGGTCTCCAGCGTAGCGGGTTTGAGGGTGTTGGTAGCGGTATCGCCCTTCAGTCCCGGCTCGGTGTAGGTGATAGCGAGCTCCACCTTGGTCGGCAGTTCGGCGAAGAGAATAGTGTCGGTGGAAGCGTCGGAAACGACATCGCAGGTCATACCCTCTTTGAGGAAATCCACACCAGTGATGAGGTCGTGGGCGATGGGCACTTGCTCGAAAGTCTCGTTGTTCATGAAGATGTAGTCTGCTCCTTCTTTGTAGAGGAACTGGTAGGGGCGGCGCTCAACACGTACGTCCTCGAGCTTCTCGCCGATATTGAAGCGGCGCTCCAGCACGCGGCCGTCCACTACATCTTTGAATTTAACACGCATAATTGTGTTACCCTTACCCGGCTTAACGTGGAGGAACTCAATTACGAAATACAGACGGCCGTCCATGCGGATGCATACGCCGTTTTTGATGTCTTGACTGTTAATCATAAATCATTTACTATTTAATCATTTACCATTTTTTCATTTTTCGGCGCAAAATTACTAAAAAATTTGCACATATGCAAGAAATTTTGTAATTTTGCACTCTAAATTGACAAAATACTATGGAATCGTTGCAGAATTTTTTCGGTGCTGTGGATTTTTGGCAGGTGATGTCGTCTTTTATCTTCCTCATTGCAATCATTGATCCGTTCGGTAACATACCGATCACCATCGCGTTGCAGAAGAAAGGGGTGAAGATATCTCCTTTCCGCGTATGCATGGCGAGTTGGATTATCCTCATGGCGTTTCTGTTCATGGGGGAGTGGATTCTGAAGCTGTTCGGCGTGCAGATAGAGTATTTCGCCATAGCCGGAGGATTTGTGATTTTCCTGATGGCGCTGGAGATGATACTGGATGTGACTATTTTCCAGAACGACAGGCTGGAGGGGGAGATGGCCGGCGGCGGTTCGATCGTACCTCTGGCGTTTCCGATGTACGCCGGTCCCGGAGCCTTCACGGCGCTGCTGGCGATTACGGCGGAGTACTCGATAGCCAGTCTCTGTATATCCCTGCTGCTCTGTATAATAGTGCTGTACGTGGTGCTGATAGGTACCAACTGGCTTACCAGATACTTGGGTCCTACGGCGCTGTATATCATCCGCAAGTTCTTCGGCATTATCGTGCTGGCGATTGCCTGCAAGCTGATGTTCGGCAATCTGGCGGCGGTATTCTGAATGATAACTGATGAATGCTAATAGATGATTTATAATTATGAAATCATTCCATGAAATGACTATTGCGTTGGCGAGTGACCACGCGGGCTTTGCCCTTAAACAGAAAGTGCAGTTGTTCCTGGAGGACAACGGCGCCAAGGTGAAGGATTTCGGCTGCTACAGCGAGGAGAGCTGTGACTATCCCGATTTTGCGCATCCGTTGGCAGAGGCGGTAGAGAAAGGCGAGTATGAGTTCGGTATCGTCATCTGCTCTACGGGTAACGGCATATGTATGACGGCGAACAAACATCAGGGCGTGCGTGCTGCGCTCTGCTGGGATACCAAACTTGCGGAGCTGGCGCGGGCGCATAACAACGCGAATGTGCTCGGTCTGCCGGCTAACTTCATCTCTGCGCCCAAGGCGCTGGATATCGTGCGCACCTTCTTCCAGACGGATTTCGAAGGCGGTCGTCATGAGCGTCGTGTTAACAAAATCGCGGTGCATTAACGCGCTGCGGTGCTATGCGAGTTACGCGCTGAGCCTTTTCGGCGCGGTGCGTGTCAGGCATAGACCGGTGTTTGTGTCGGTAGAGCCCTCTGCGGTATGCCAGCTCCGGTGTCCCGAATGCCCGGTAGGGCAGGCTAACGGGAGGCGGCAGCCGGGAACGAACGGGAGGTTTATGCCGCGCGAGGTGTGGCTCCGTGTGCTGGAGCAGACAGCCCCGTGGGCACTTACGATGCAGTTCTATTTCCAGGGCGAGCCGTTGCTCAACAAAGACCTGCCGCAGATGATTAGCGAGGCGCACGAGGCGGGGCTGTTCACCATCGTCAGCACCAACGCCCAGGCAATGACGGAAGCGACGGCGCAAGCGCTGGCGGACGCCGGACTGGACCGAATAATCGTCTCGATGGACGGACTGACGGAAGGTAGTTATACCGCCTACCGCGTAGGCGGAAGCATAGAGAAATGCAAGCAGGCGCTGCGATGGCTGCATGAGGCGAAAGAGCGGACGGGAAGCCGGATGACTGTCGAACTCCAATGCCTGCGCCTGCGTACGAATGAAAAGGAATGGGGCGCGTTAGCGCGCGCATACAGGCATATGGGAGCGGACAGACTGGTTTTCAAGACAGCCCAGCTGTATGACTATGCCGAAGGGCATCCGCTGATGCCATCCGACTTGCGCTACAGCCGGTATATACAGGGCGCGGACGGGAAATACCACCGCCGCAAACGAAGCCGCGGCTGTCTCCGCGTATGGAGCGGGGCGGTGGTGACGGCAAACGGAGAGGTGTTGCCCTGCTGTTATGACAAGGAGCACGCCTATGCCTACGGCAATATCATGGAGGCTCCGATGGACGAACTGTTCGGCAACGGCAAAGCGGCCGCTTTCCGGCGCGCGGCGTTATACGAACAACACGGGATATGCAAGGAATGCTGGAGATAAAAACTTTCGAGTTCGGCTCGTTTGGCACGAACACCTATGTAGTGAGTGACCGGAGCGGGAATGTGCTGCTGGTTGACCCTGCATGCTCCAACCCCTATGAATGCCGGTTGTTGCAAAACTATATGGACACCCTGCGCGATGCGGAGCACCGGCAGCAGGTGGTGATTATCGCTACGCACGGTCATCTGGACCATCTATGGGGTGCGCAATGGGCGTGCAAGCAATGGGGCGTGGCGGTGCTGATACATCCGGCAGACATGCCGTTGGCGGAAGCGATGCAGCAGCAATATGACCTGTTCGGCATACCGATGAGGGCACAGGGTTTCCCGGTGGGAAATCTGCTGGAAACGGTGCTTCCCGAAACGGAAGTATATCGGTTTGAGGTCATAGAGACCCCCGGTCACACGCCAGGAGGCGTTTGTCTCTATTGGGAGAGAGAGAAGCTGCTGCTTTCCGGAGACACCCTCTTCCGCATGGGCTACGGCCGGACTGACCTGCCCGGCGGAAATACAAGCCAATTGACAGAATCATTGGAGCGGCTGTTCACGCTTCCTCCGGATACCCGCGTGTATCCCGGTCACGGCGAAGCCACCACGATAGGCGCTGAGAGAAGCTAAATGAAACGGATACTGTACATAATTGCCGTATTGTCGGTCAGCCTGCTGCTGGTAGGCGGTATGCTTGTGGCGGCTCTGACCAGCGACAAGGTAGAGACGGCGGCAGTACGGCTGGCGGCGGAGGAACTGTCGCGCGCGTTTGGCACGCACGCTACCGTAGCCGCAGTAGAATACCGTTTCCCGGCACGGATAGCCATCAAAGGGGTGTATATAGAAGACCGGCAGCAGGACACCCTGCTGTATGCCGGCGAGTTGTACGCCCATTTCCGGCCTCTGTCGCTGAGGCATAACGAGATCCGTTTCTCCCATGTAAGGCTGAACGACGTGGTGGCGAATATCTACCGGCTCCCCGATTCTACATGGAACTATTCCTTCCTCCTTCCTCCTTCCGACGAAAAGAAAAAAGAGAGCAGTCCGCTCAGGAGCCTGATTGCCGTACAGGACGTGCGGCTCAACAGAATCCGCATCCGCTATGAAGACCTCACTGCCGAGTTGACCCGTGCCGTGATGGATCTGAACCATCTGAGCGCGGAGGAACTGGATGCGCAGATACGCGACTGGTCGATGCGGATGACGAAGAGCAACAGCAGTGAGGTGCTCGACGTGCAATCCGTCCGTGCCCGTATGATATGGAATGACACGCTGCTGGCTTTCCCGACCCTGACGGCCTCGCTGCCGCATTCGCAACTCGATATGGGCGGAGTGGAGCTGCGGTTTCCGGACAGGGACACCCTCTCCTTGAACCGGTCGGCGCATGAGATACGCTTTGCCCTGACGTTCCATGAAGCGACGGTGGTGCCATCCGACCTTGCGCTGTTTGTCCCCCGCATAGCGCGGCTGAACAAACCAGTCTCGCTCAACGGTACGGTAGGCGGTACGCTTGATTCGCTGTATTTCGACGACATAGCTGTCCGGTACGACAAGATGTCTCTGCTGAGCGGCAGTATCTCGGCGGTAGGACTGCCGGACCTCAATAACCCGTATCTCCGCGCAAACCTGACCGATCTGCAGACCAACGCCACAAGGCTGCAGGATTTCCTCTCCCGTCTGTACGGCAGGCCGGTGCGCTTGCCGGAGGAGGTACACCGCTTGGGTACCATCCGTTACCGGGGGCTGGCAGAAGGCCGGTTGCATGACCTGTCGCTGCATGGCGCTTTCCGGACAGCGCTGGGTACAATCACTACGGACGGCTCTTTCCGCTCCGACTCGTTATACGAGCATATGACCTACGACGCCCGCATCGTAGGACGCCGGTTCCGGCTGGGACGGATGATAGACCATGCGCCGCTGGCCTCCGTGACACTCGATTTCAGTACCCAAGGAAAAATCCTCAATCCCGCAGAAGGCAGGACGGCCGTGTACGGCGATATCAAAGCGCATATCCGCCAACTGACGTACAACGACTACACTTACAGCGACTTGCATCTCAACGGCCGTTACGGACCGAACAGGTATGAAGGCCGGTTCGGTATCCATGACCCCCATTTGGCGATGGACTTTGACGGCGTGGTGAACCTGCAGGATGTCAACCCAGAGATGAATTTCAATCTCCGCTGCTCGCATTTTGACACGGAGCCGCTTCATTCCGGAGATTCGAAACATCAGACCCCGTTACGTACCTCTTTCTCGCTGGCGGTGGATATGAACGGGTCGGAAGCCGACCGCATGAGCGGTTATCTGGTTCTCGACTCGCTATTCGTAGCCACCCGTCAGGACTCAATTCTGATGAAACAGCTCACCCTTCTGGCCTCTGGCGAGGTAGGGCATAAGAAATCCTTCACGCTGCGGTCAGACTATCTGTCGGCGCAGCTGGACGGCATATTCCGGTATAAAGATATCGTGCCGGCTTTCCAGGCTATGCTGTACCACTATCTGCCTTCCGCCGTACCGGCTCCGAGGAGCGCATGGCTGCCCGTCTCGTTCAACCTGCGTGCGGACGGCCAGCGGCTAAGGGATATACAGCGCCTCTATACGGCGCCGGTCACGTTGAGCGACCATCCTTCGTTCTTTGCCGAGACGCGGATAGAAGCGGGCGAGGAACCGATGATAAACATGCGTTTTTTTGCGCCCGGCGTACGCGCCGGCGGCACACCGCTGCATGACCTGACGCTGACGCTTAACACGATAGACACGCTTCGTCACGGCGACGGATCCGGCCTGGCTCTCTCCGTCTCGGGAGAGGCGATGCAGATGCATACGGTAGTGTCCATGCTGGCATTCCGCGATACGCTGCTTACCCATATCACGCTCCGCCAGCAGGCAGCGATGGATGAACTGCTGCCCGAAGGATGGCGGGAGCTTTCGCCGCGCGAGTTACAGCGGGCGCTCAGTTCCGATCTTACGTTCCGCGAGCGGCAACGCGCTCTGCTGGCTGCCCAGCGGGCAGGAAACTACGGGGGGGATATCCGTTCCGTCACCCGTTTCATGCGGTATAACCACCGTCCGCTGATAGATTTTCATCTCATGCCCAGTACGCTACTCCTCAAAGACTCGGTATATACCCTCTCCGAGAGCCGGGTGACCTATTGCGCAGCGGATACAACGGTAGCGGTGGATCATTTCAGTTTCGAAGGCGGCGGACAGCACCTGCGTATCCACGGTCTGGCGTCCCGCCATGCCGATGACACGCTGGAGGTGGACCTTCAGAAGATCAACGCCGCGTATGTGGTGCCGTTCATATTGCCGGTGCAGACGATTATGTTCAACGGCCTGCTGAGCGGCGCGGCGAAGGTGAATAATGTGCTCAGTCGTCCGCAGATAGAGACACAGATACATATTGACTCAATGGGCTTGAATAACACCCTCTTCGGCGATGCGGAGGTGAATCTGTCCATTACCGACTCGCTTGCTTTCCATGCCGATGTGCAAGGGGATAAACACCGTGTCGTGGCATTGGACGGCAAAGCGCTCTTCGACGGCTCCGGCGTGTGGGAGCTGGATATGCAGGCGGATGAAGTGCCTCTCGCGTTTGTCAACCACTGGACTTCCTCGGTGCTGACGGATCTGGACGGAAACGCCACGGGGCATGTGGTAGTAGGAGGAAAGAAAGGACTGACATACGTGTTGCTGCGCGCTGCGGCGAAGAACGCCTCTTTCTCCCTGCCATGGACCGGCGCACGCTATACGATACCGAACGACACCATCGTGATGGATACTACGGCAATCCTCTTCCCCAACGTCCATCTGACGGATGCCGAGGGGAATGCGCTGGAGATAGACGGCGGGATATACCACAACCAGTTCCGCGATTTCGCGCTGGATCTGCATGTCGATGCGCATGACGCACTGGTCTTTGATGACGAGGAACCCGGGAAGATGCTGCGCGGACATGTCTATGCGAACGGGCAGGTGGATGTTTTCGGATCGGAGAAGGACCTGACGGTGACGGCTGACGCAGTCACATCCCGCAACTCGCGGTTCCGCCTCAGTATAGACAATGTGTCCACGGCGAGCGAGTCCAACTTCATCCATTTCGTAGAACACCCCTCCGAGAAAGACAGCGTGGAGGAGACCGATCTGGATAATATCGACCATGACCCTTATCAGGCCGCCAAGGATAAGAACAAAGTCTTCGCGCGCAACGGCCGGTGCCTGCTGCAGTTGGGCATAGAGGTCAATCCGCAGTTGCAGTTCCAGTTAGTGTTAGGGGAGCGTAACGGCGATATGATCCAGGCGCGGGGAAGCGGTGCGCTCCGTCTGTCCTACGACACGGAGACAGGTGACGTACGGCTGTTGGGTACTTATGACATCGAGCGCGGTACGCTCTCTTATACCGTGGCGAATGTGATCCGCAAGGAGTTTACGATAGGCGGAGGGTCGTCCATCGTCTTCTCCGGAGACGCTACCAATCCGCAGCTCAACGTGACTGCCAAATACCGCGTGACGGCCAATCTCAAGGACCTGTTCGGCGACGATGTGGACCAGCTGGCTACGACGCGCACCAATATTCCGGTGCTGACCTGTCTGCATCTGAACGGTTTGCTGAGCAGCCCCACGCTCTCTTTCAGCCTGGAGTTGCCGATGTCCGACCAGACCATCCAGCAGCAGGTGCGTCAGGTCATCAATACGGACGAGATGCTGATGAGGCAGGTGATCTACCTGCTGGTCTTCGGACGGTTCTTCACGCCCGAGTATATGTCCAACTCGCAATACGCCACGCTCAACTCCACCTATTCGCTGCTCTCGTCCACCGTGACGAGTCAGATCAACGCCTGGCTCTCGAAGTTGACGAATATGCTGACGCTCGGAGTAGCCATCCGTACGGAGGGCGAAGGTGCCGATGCCAGCCAGGAATACGAGGCGCAGTTCCAACTCCAGCCGGTGGACAGACTGATCATCAACGGGAACTTCGGTTACCGGTATAACGATATATCCAACCAGCCTTTCTTCGGTGATCTGGATGTGGAGGTGCTGCTGACGGATGACGGCAGGTGGCGGCTCAAGGGCTACACCCACACCGTAGATAAATACTCCCTCCGCCAGGCCTCGACGATACAGGGATTCGGCTTGATGTGGAAGAAAGATTTCAACTGGCCTTCTACCAAACGCAAGGACAAGAAACGGCAGTCCGACAGTACGGAGGAAACCAAATAAAAGCAGCATCCGGAAGGACGCTGCTTTTTCATATCGGCCATACATGGCCGATGGCCGATAGTTGTTTAGTGGTGCTCGGGACGCGGTCCGCGACGCTCAGGACGGGGACCTCTGTCAAGGCGTGCGCCGTCACGGTCGCCGCGCGGTGCGCGGGCAGGACGCTCCGGCTCTACGTAGCCTTCCGGTTTCTCCTTCAGCGCACGTGCGCTGAGACGGAACTTACCGGTCTTCGGGTCAATCTCCAGCAGTTTGATGCGGATATGGTCGCCTTCTTTGATTCCGGTCTCTTCCATCGTCTCGTACCGTTTCCAGTCAATCTCGCTGATATGCAGCAGACCTTCCTTGCCCGGCATGAACTCTACGAAGCAGCCGTACGGCATGAGGCTCTTGACAACCGAGTCGTACTCTTCGCCTACTTCCGGCAACGCAACGATAGCCTTGATCTTCGCGATAGCGGCTGCCATCTGCTCGCCGTTGTTGGATGCTACCTCAACCTTGCCGCCCTTCTCGTCTTCGTCGATGGAGATGACAGCGCCGGTCTCTGCCTGGATACCCTGGATAATCTTACCGCCCGGGCCAATGACAGCACCGATCATATCTTTCGGGATATAGAAGGAAGTGATACGCGGAGCGTGCGGCTTGAGATCAGCACGCGGAGCCGGCATGCAAGCCAGAATCTTGTCGAGGATGTACATACGTGCCTCATGCGCCTGTGCGAGCGCGTTCTCCAGAATCTCGTAGCTCAGTCCGTCCACTTTGATATCCATCTGGCAAGCCGTCAGACCGTCCTTGGTACCGGTGGTCTTGAAGTCCATGTCGCCCAGGTGGTCCTCGTCACCGAGAATATCGGAAAGGATAGCGTAGTTTTTACCCTGGTTCTCGGAGATAAGTCCCATGGCGATGCCGGAAACGGGTTTCTTCATCGGCACACCGGCATCCATCAGAGCAAGCGTTCCGGCGCAGACGGTAGCCATAGAGCTGGAACCGTTCGACTCCAAAATATCACTTACTACACGTACGGTATAAGGAAAATCTTCCGGAATCATGTTCTTCAGTGCACGGCAAGCGAGGTTACCGTGACCGATCTCACGACGGCCTACGCCACGTTGTGCCTTTGCCTCGCCGGTTGAGAACGGCGGGAAGTTATAATGGAGCAGGAACTTGTCCGTGCCTTGAATCAGCGCCTCGTCCACGATTTTCTCGTCACGGCTGGTGCCGAGGGTCACAGTCGAGAGCGACTGAGTCTCACCGCGGGTGAAGATAGAGGATCCGTGAGGGCCGGGCAGGTAACCTACCTCACACCAGATAGGACGGATCTCGGTGGTCGCCGGATCATCGAGACACAAACCCTCGTCGAGTACGGCGCGGCGCATCGCCTCTTTCTCTACATCGTGGTAGTAACGGTCAACCAGTGCTGCCACCTCGTCAATATCAATGCCGAGCGCCTCTGCGCGGGCAGCCATGTAATCGGCTTTGTCGGTCTTGAAGTCCTCGCAGATCTGGCTGAACATAGCCTCGCGGTGGTGCTTGTCGGTGTCGGCTGCGGTAGCCTGTGCATAAGCGCGGGCGTAGGAGTAGTCGTGTACGGCCTGCTTCAGCTCGTCGTCGTTCACCTCGTGGCAGTACTCACGTTTGGTCTCCTTGCCGTAAGCCTTCATCATCTCGTTGATAGCCAGACACTGCGGCTTGATAGCCTCGTGTGCTGCCTTGATAGCCTCCAGCATAACGCTCTCCGGCACTTCCTTCATCTCGCCTTCCACCATCATGATGTTGTCATACGTGGCAGCTACCATCAGCTCAAGGTCGGCGTGCTCGCACTGCTCGAAGGTAGGGTTGATAACCATCTTGCCATCTACGCGTGCCACGCGAACCTCACTCACCGGACCCTCGAACGGGATGTCGGAGCAAGCGAGAGCCGCACCGGCTGCGAGACCGGCGATAGACTCCGGCATATCAATGCCGTCCGCCGAATACATCGTGACGTTGACAAACGTCTCTGCGTGATAGTTGGATGGGAAGAGGGGACGAAGGGCGCGGTCGATCAGACGCGCAATCAGGATCTCGTAATCCGATGCTTTGCCTTCGCGGCGGGTAAAACCGCCCGGGAAGCGTCCTGCGGACGCAAATTTCTCTTTGTACTCTACGGTAAGCGGCATGAAATCTGTGCCGGGAACCGCATCTTTGGCGGAGCAGACAGTGGCGAGAATCATCGTGTTGCCGAGAGTCGCCATCACAGCGCCATCGGCTTGTTTAGCCAGTTTGCCTGTCTCCAGTTTGATCACTCGTCCGTCAGGAAGGGCAATCTCTTTGGTAACAATATTCATCAAAAAAAATCTATTTATGGCCGCCGTTTGCGACCGGTTAATTTATTTAGACCTACAAAAAGTCATGCAAAGGTACTACATTTTTTTCAATTACACAAGATAAAAATGCAAAATTCAATAAAAAACAGCGAAAACAGCCCTTATAACAGTACAATTTCTACCCTTCTGTTCATTTGCCGGTTCTCTTCCGAGGTGTTGGGTAGTATCGGGTCGCGCTCTCCGCGTCCCTCAATCTCGATGCGTCCGGGGTCGATGCCGCGGTTGATCATAGCCTGGCGTACCTCTTTGCACCGTCCCTCGGAGAGAGACTGGTTGGAGCGGTCGGAACCGATGTTGTCGGTGTGCCCTACGATGCGGATATGCTGACGGGGACGCGAGAGCAGGAACTGGTACAGCTCCGCTAAGGCAGGCTCCGAGGTATCCAGAATGCGCGTCTTGCCCGTCGCAAAATAGATATCGCGGAGCACGAAGGATTTGACCTCCCGAGGTACCATCACGATGCCTTTGAAGCGCTCTGGGGCGGTAATCGTGTCGTGGAAAGGAAAATAATTGATGGCGGTAGCATCAACGGTATAGTACGGAATACGGTCGTCC
The DNA here is from genome assembly GCA_902774995.1 of uncultured Bacteroidales bacterium. Taxonomy (GTDB): domain Bacteria; phylum Bacteroidota; class Bacteroidia; order Bacteroidales; family Paludibacteraceae; genus Colicola. The sequence goes on from CACYKR010000016.1 coordinate 12,259, forward strand.
AGCAGCACCGCCAGTAGCGAGTGGATGCTGTCGGAGGTCGTCTGCAGAACGGTATGGCGGCTTGCGTCACGGATAATGACATTCGCCGAGACAGGGCGCTCGGAGAGCGAGTCGGTAACAGTGAACGTCAGTCGGGTTTCGGGGTATAGGGCAATGGCAATGCTGTCTTCGTCAGCCCTGTGGTCGATCCATACAGTGTCGGGCGGAAGATAACCGATACGCGAGGCGCGAGCCCAGTATTGTCCCGGGGGGAGAGGTTTGGCTATGCGTGCCCGTTTGGAATCGGTGGGTTTGTTGAGTTTCGGCTTTTTGTTAGGCCGTGCATGGCTGTCCTGCAGGGTGATATGCGTGCCGGGGAGTTTCTCTCCTGTCTTGAGGTCAAAGGAGTAGATATAGAGCATCGGCTTGCCTTCCTTGATGCGTTTTTTCTTTGCCGCTTTGGCTTTGGCTGCCCGTTTTTTCTCCGCCTTGCGTTTGGCAGCCGCACGCTTGCGGAGCTGTATCTCTTTCGCTTTGGCCCGTTTCTGAGCCGGCGTCATGGCGTAGCTCTCACCCCCTCCTATACACAAGGAGAGCAACAACAGCCATATGATCCATTTCAGTCTCATTCTTATAAGACAGGAGGATAGTCGTCGGGACTATCCTCCTGTGTGGTCCCACTTGGGCTTGAACCAAGGACCCCCTGATTATGAGTCAGGTGCTACTAACCAACTGAGCTATGGGACCTCCTCGCGTGTTACCCGCGATGATATTAGTATGTCTTGTTACGGTTCTTGCGTGCGGTAAGACCGTACAGACGCAAGCACTCGTTCATCGTGATCTTCAATTCCTCCTGGGTCAACTCCGGGATGATGAGCTGCGTACCTTCCTGCAAGTTGTTCGGAGTGGCCAGTCTGTCGTTGTTGGCCATGTAGATATATACCCAGCACTGGGTGTTGTTGTAATATTTACGGGCTAACTTGGACAGCGTGGTTCCTTTTTCCACCGTTACGGTATCGCTTGTGCGGTTTTTATACTGCGCCGTGAGATCTTCTATCTTGCGAGCCGACTCGGCCAGCGAAACCGTCTCTACGTCCTCACCTATCAAAGCCTCCAGACGCGGAGTGCGGATGGTATTCTCCTTATTATAGACAACCGGTTTGCTGTCGTCCGTGTTACGGTTCGAGTTCTTGTCATCCAGCTCCAGTTTCATTAACTCGAAGGTCTCTTTGTCCACCAGGTGGATGGATACACGGCGGTTCGGACCGAAGGACTTGTCTGACTTACGTGCGGCAATCTTGCCTACGCCGGCGTTATAGATATGCTCGGCAGGGATGCCGTATTCTTCCGCTAACTCGTTGTGTACATTGTTCGAACGGCGGTCGCCCAGATCGTAGTTATGCGCTTTGGAACCGGTGTTGTCGCAATAACCGATTACGACGGCATAAAGTGTCGGATCCTCCTCCATCGCCATTGCGGCCTCCTGGATTGTGGTCTGAGCGTCCTGACGGAGTTCATCCTTGTCGTTGTCGAAATAGACGTTATAGATACGCGGCTGTTTCTTCTCGCGGATGATCTCGCGGATAATAATCGAGTCATGACGGATGATTACGGTGTCATGCGCCGGTGCCATCATATTGGTTGCCGGCTGGGCATCCTCGCCTGCAGCTAACAATTTGTCGAACTCGGAATAAGAAGGCATGTTACGCGGGTGCGATTTCTTTACCGCCTCCAGCTTGAAACGCATGTTCAGCGTTACGTCAAAGATACCGTCGTTATTTTTGGAAGCATAGGACGAACTGCTCTGTTTATGATAGCCACGACCGTCCATGTAATCGCGCGTAAAATAACTATAGTTCGCGCGTACGCCCAACGCGAGGGTTCGGTTGAGGTTGAACTCCAGATTGACGCCGGCCTGTAAGTACCCTAACATCTGGTATTTTTTATCTCGGTCGGGACCTAACTCTCCGTCTGCATTGATGTATCCGGTAGTGTTTCCTCGTCCGTGGGTCTCGTTGATCATCTGTCCTTTCTGAGCATCATAGTACATGTCATCCATGTAATATTTCGCGCGTTTGTAGAACGCCATACCTCCACCTACATACGGGAGAATAGAAACGATTTTCTTATGCGCACGGGGGAACATCAGGTTAATAAGATCCAGAGACAGGTAAGCACCGGCTTTGTGCATATGACCGGTCAGCAGCGTGTCGGCAGCATTCTTGGCACCGGTGACGTTATACATGTCGTACATATACTCGATACCGATATTCCAAATCGGGGTGAAGTTATATTCCACTCCCAAACCTACTGACGGGATAGCTACCGTATGTTTCATTTCGGAAGTGAAGTCTCCGTCGAATGCACTGAAACCGATATGCGGGATGATGGACCAATGGGCAATCTCCGGCTTGACGCCTTTCTCGTTCTGTTCCAGTTTGTAGGGGTGAACGCCTTTGAGGGAGTCTGTCGTCTGCGGTTGCACGGCCTCTTCGCTCTGCGCCATCATAGCCGCAGAGAAGCAGACAAGCAATCCTATCAATAAACCTTTTTTCATAAGAAAAAGAGTTATTTGTTAACAAATTCACAATTCGGGTGCAAAGGTACAACTTTTTTTTGAATTAACCAAATTTTTGGGCAAAAAAAAATATTTTTTATATCAAGTATTGCATATATGTTTTTTTTTTCGTACCTTTGCACCGTGTAATACTATGCTATAGTATAATACAATTGAAGGAGCAAAAGAATCATTAAAATATATTATCTATGGACATTTTAAATCAAATGATTGCGCGTGCGAAGGCGAATCCTCAGCGCATTGTGTTGCCGGAAGGTGACGAACCGAGAACATTAGAGGCTGCTAATATCCTGTTGAGAGACAAGATTGCGCAGCTTATTTTGATTGGTGACCCCGAGAAAATCAAGGGTATGGCCGCCGAGAAGGGATATGAGCACATCTGCGAAGCCAAGATCGTGGATCCGATTCACGACCCGAAGATGCCGGAGTACGCGAAGCTGCTGTTCGAGCTGCGCAAGGCGAAAGGCATGACGGAGGAAGAGGCGGCGAAGAAAGCACAGGACCCGCTGTACTTAGGCTGTCTGATGATCAAGGCCGGCGACGCAGACGGCGAGTTAGCCGGTGCCCGTGGCACGACGGCAGACACCATCCGTCCGGCTTTCCAGATACTGAAGACCAAACCGGGCTGCTCCATCGTCAGTGGTGCGTTCCTGATGTTTACTCCTGCCAAGCAGTTGGGCGAGAACGGTTTCCTGCTGTTCGCCGACTGCGCCGTCAACCCCAATCCGGATGCGAAACAGCTGGCGGAGATCGCCCTCTCGACGGCGGAGACCGCCCGTGCCATCGCAGGCATCGAGCCGCGCGTAGCAATGCTTTCGTTCTCTACCAAAGGCAGCGCCAAACATGAGCTGGTTGACAAAGTAGCCGAGGCGACAAAACTCGCCAAAGAGATGGCTCCGGAGCTGGCACTCGACGGCGAGCTGCAAGCAGACGCAGCGCTGGTAGAGAGCGTAGCGAAGACCAAGGCTCCGGGCAGCCCTGTAGCCGGCAAGGCAAACGTACTCGTATTCCCGGACCTGCAGGCTGGCAACATCGGCTACAAACTCGTGGAGCGTTTCAGCGGCGCAGATGACGTAGGCCCGATTCTCCAGGGTATCGCCGCTCCGGTGAACGACCTGAGCCGCGGATGCAAAGTGCAAGACATCGTTCAAATGGTAGTTATCACTGCCAACCAAGCTATTAAGTAATACATGAAGGTTCGTGCAAGTCGAGTGTAAGCTCGCTTACGCTACTCGACGTAGCCGAAGCTCCAAAATTTTAATTCATTAAAATTATGAAAATCTTAGTTCTGAACTGCGGTAGCAGTAGTATCAAGTATAAGCTCTTTGAGATGGAGAGCAAACAGGTGATGGCGCAAGGCGGTATTGAGAAGATCGGTCTGCCGGATTCGTTCCTGTTAGTCAAACTGCCGAACGGCGAGAAAGTGAAATTCGAGAAACCGATGCCCGAACATACCGTGGGTATCGAGCTCATCCTCGAGAAACTGGTGGACCCGCAAGTAGGCTGCATCAAGGACCTCAAAGAAATCAACGCCGTAGGTCACCGCGTAGTACACGGCGGCGAGAAATTCAACAAGTCTGTACTCATCACGCCGGAGGTGAAACAGCAGATTATCGAGTGCATCGACCTCGCTCCGCTGCACAACCCCGCCAACCTGAAGGGTATTGACGCTATCGAGAAGATCCTGCCGGGCGTACCGCAAGTAGCTGTCTTCGACACCGCGTTCCACCAGACGATGCCGGATTACGCGTACATGTACGCGCTTCCTTATGAATTATACGAGAAATACGCTATCCGCCGTTACGGCTTCCACGGCACGAGCCACCGCTATGTCTCTGCACGCGTATGCGAGTTCCTCGGCGTAGATCCGAAGGGCAAGAAGATCGTCACCGCCCATATCGGCGGCGGCGGAAGCTGCACAGCTGTGATGGACGGCAAGAGCGTGGACACCAGTATGGGTCTGACGCCTGTCGAGGGTCTGGTGATGGGTACCCGTGCCGGCGACCTCGACCTCGGCGCAGCGACTTTCATCATGGACAAGGAGCACCTGAACACGGCTGAGTTCAACAACCTGGTAAACAAGAAATCCGGTCTGCTCGGCGTGAGCGGCGTTTCGAGCGACTGCCGCGACATCGAGGCGGCTATCAACGCAGGTAACAAACGTGCTGATTTGGCGCGCAAGATGTTCATCTACCGTCTGAAGAAATACATCGGCGCATACGCAGCTGCAATGAACGGCATTGATATTCTGGTATTTACAGCCGGCATCGGCGAGAACGACCCGTATATCCGCGCAGAGGTGATGAAGGGCCTGAGCTATCTCGGTATCGAGCTGGACGAAGAGGCGAACAAGGTGCGCGGCGAGGAGCGTATCATCTCCAAGCCGGGCAGCAAAGTGACCGTCTGCCTCATCCCGACCGACGAGGAACTGATGATTGCCAGCGATACAATGGCGCTCATCTGATTATGACATCTACCATAGAAAAACACACCACATTGTATGATAAATAAACCTATTATTTACCAACTCTTCCCGCGTTGGTTCGCGAATTACAACGAGACCCGTATGCGCGACGGCAGCAGGGAAGAGAACGGTTGCGGCCGGTTCGTGGATATCAACGGGCGTGCACTCAAATCCATTGCGGATTTGGGTGCTACGCATGTCTGGTACACCGGCGTCATCCGTCATGCTACGGCGGAGTATAACTCCCCCGCCATCACCAAAGGCAAGGCCGGTTCGCCTTATGCCATCACGGACTATTACGATGTCGATCCCGACCTGGCGAAGAACGTGGACAAACGCATGCAGGAGTTCGAGTCGCTGGTGGCTAGGACTCATGAAGCGGGGCTGGGCGTGATTATTGATTTCGTGCCCAATCATGTCAGCCGTGAGTACAAGAGCCTCTGCAAGCCTGCCGGCGTGCAGGATCTGGGCGAAGGAGACCATCCTGAATGGGCTTTCTCGCCGCTCAATAACTTCTATTACCTCCCCGGCGAACGTTTCACCATGGACAAGGATCTGCAGGGCTACGAGGAGTACCCGGCCAAGGTGACGGGCAACGACTGTTTCACCTCCCATCCGGGGCTTAACGACTGGTACGAGACGGTCAAACTCAACTACGGCGTGTTCTATCAGGGGGGCGGTGAGAAGCAGTTCGACCCTATTCCCAACACGTGGGTCAAGATGCGCGATATCCTGCTCTTCTGGGCGGACAAGGGCATCGACGGCGTGCGGGTGGATATGGCGGAGATGGTGCCCGTGGAGTTCTTCGCATGGGCGATAGCGCAGGTGAAAAAGAAACACAAGAAGTTCCTTTTCATCGGCGAGTGCTACGACCCCAACCGTTATGACGCCTATCTCGCGGCGGGTTTCGACTACCTCTATGACAAAGTAGGCATGTACGACTACCTCCGCGGCGTGATGAGCAAAGGCTGGCCTGCTTCGGGCATTACCCATTACTGGATGCAACACGGCGACGAGCGGCTGAAGCACATGCTCTACTTCCTGGAGAACCATGACGAGCAGCGTATCGCCAGCGGTTTCTTCTGCGGCTCCGGCCGTTGCGCCGAGCCGGCGATGATCGTAGCCGCTACTCTCAACCAATGCCCCGTGATGATCTATTCCGGTCAGGAACTGGGCGAACGGGGGATGGATATGGAGGGCTTCTCCGGCATCGACGGACGTACCACGATCTTCGATTACTGGGGTGTCAAATCCCTCCAGGCATGGGCTAACAAAGGCAAGTTCGACGGCGCTAAGATGAACGACGCGCAGAAGGAGCTGCGTGAGTTCTATGTCCGTCTGCTGACGCTGGCGCGGGAGGACAAAGCCATCCAGAAGGGGCAGATGTATGATATCACGTACGCCCAGGGCGATGGTTTCGACAAACACCGCCATTACGCTTTCCTCCGCCATACGAAGGGAGAGACGCTGCTGGTGGTGGTCAATTTCCATGACCGCGAGCAGGCTATCAACGTCCGTATCCCCAATGACGCGTTCGTCTATCTGGGGCTGGAGGAGAAACCGGCTGCTACGGCGGTGGATCTGCTGCGCGGAGAGAAACGCACGATGGATTTCACGCCTGACGGATGTACGCAGATTGTCCTGCCGGCGTGGAAAGGCGTGATTCTGAAAATCCGATAATTCTTAATTTTTAATTTTTAATTTTGAATTTGTTTACGGACATAATGCGGTTGGTGAGGTGGAGCAATCTGCTCTTCCTCGCCGCCCTTGTGTGGCTGATGGAGAAATGGGTGGCGGTGCCGGTGCTGGATGCTGCGGCTTTCGGCGAGCAGCTGCCGTGGTACACCCTCACGCTCCCCATGCTGGCTACGGTCCTTGTTGCCGCAGGGGGATACGTCATCAATGATTATTTCGATGTGAAGATTGACCGCATCAACCGCCCTGACGAACTGGTGGTGACGCGTACCGTACCGAAACAGACGGCGATGACGCTCAGTCTCTCTCTCAGCGGGGCGGGTATCGTCTGCGGGCTGGTAGCGGCGGCAGTGCTCCGGAGTATCGCCATGGGCATGCTTTTTATCCTGGTGCCCGGACTGCTGTGGTTCTATTCATCGAGTTACAAAAGGCTCTTCCTCGTCGGCAACCTCATCGTCTCGCTGCTGGCGGGACTCACGCCGTTGCTGGTGGCGATGGCGAACGTGGCGCAACTGGAGCTCCGTTACGCGCAGCTGTTGCCTTATACCACGCTCACCCATGACCTCTACGCATGGCTCGGAGGCTTTGCGCTCTTCGCTTTTCTGCTGACGTGGATCCGTGAGATAGTCAAGGATATGCAGGACCAGACGGGCGACCGCGAGTACGAGTGCCACTCCATGCCGGTGGTATGGGGGGAGAAGAAGACGAAGGTCTTCGTCACCGCTCTGGCTCTCCTGACGATAGCTGTCATCGGTCATCTGTGGTATCACGTCCTGCCGTTCCCTGTCAGCTGGATGAGCCTCAGCACGCGGTATATCTTCTTCGGTATCGTTGTGCCGCTGCTCTGTTCCTTATGGCTCCTCTGGGCGGCGAAGATACCGTCCGATTACAAAGCATGCCAGCAGCTCGTCAAATTCACGATGCTGCTGGGCATGCTCTATAGTTTCTGTATAGTCCGAGGTCTCTAACCTCTAACCTCTAACTTCTTACTTCTTATTTCAGCGCAATCACCTGCGCTTCCTGGTTGTTCATTCCCGGCATGGTACGTCCTACGCCGGCGTTGATGTATGTCGGGTCGCAGACGGTGTATTTGCGGTTCTTGTAGGTCAGGTAATCGCCGCGTTCCTCGCCGCTGAAGCCTACCGCCGAAGCCAGGTGCCCCGGGTAGTAGAGCAGCACTACGTCCAGTCCCACCAGGTCGCGTACCAGCCGCGAGAAGAGGATGGCGCGGTCTTCGCAGTCACAATACGGATAGTAGAGGGTCTCTTGCGCGAAGAATGCACGGTCCTGACCCCATACCTCGTCGTCGTATTTGTATTGGAAGGCGGTCTGTACCCAGTTCAGCAGGATCTCTACCGCCTGCCGCTCGTTCATTCCTGAGATGGTCTTCTTGAGCGTAGGGTAGAGTGCGTTCTGAATGGACTTGTCCAGCGGGGTGTTCGCATAAGCGGCCCAGCGGGTGGTGAAATCGCCTTTGTAGCATGCCTGCGGGTAGCTGTTGAAGAAATCGATGAGGTTCTTGTTCACGCTCACGGAGGCGGTGACGCCTTTCTTCGAGGTCAGCGTACGTTTGGGTGTCGGGTCGGAGTTGAATTTCGGCAGCTGCGCTATCTGCATGGAGAGCGATTTCTCCTTGCCGTACTTGGATTCGCAGATATGCATCTTGCCGGACGGTTTGCCGTTGACGGAGTAGAATTTCATACCGTCCAGCTTGAAATACTTCATCCCGTAGATGTCGTACAGGCTGGCTACGAGCAGTCGCAGGGTACCGTTGTCGTTGCCGATACGGATGCGGTAACCGGACTGTACCAGCAGGAACGCTTGCGCCAGAGTGGCGGCATTGCCTTTGCCGTACTGTTTCTCACAGGCTTTGCCTAACATATCCATGTACGCCCAGTCGCAGAGAGCATTGGCTTTGCGGGCGTCAAGGGCAGTCTTGACGGTGATGTCATATTTGCTGTCCGAGAGGGCTTTCCATCCGTCGGCGATGGCGTTCTCGTCGCTGCCCGCCAGACGGAAATTGTCGTTCTCCGGAAAACCGATTGTCACCAAGGCACCGTAGTAACCTATACTCACGCGTTTGTACGGCAGCTCTTTCGGTGTCTCCACCGGTGCTATAGGTTCCGGCGCAGGAGCCGGAGCGGGAATCACGATGACGGTCGGTTTCACGGCGATAGGCTTCGTCTCCAGGTCTTGCGGAACAGGGATAGAGGCTATCTCTTCGCGCACCACCGGATCCTCTTTCGGTGCGGTAGGCTGCACAGGCTGCCGGGCCTGTTGCGGTTCGGGCTCAGGCGCCTGGTAAACCACCGGCTTCACTTCCTTCTCCTCTTTGGGTACGTCGGCCTCGTGGGCAGGGAACTCCGCCCAGGCGCGGCGCATGAACTCCGCATACTCTTCGTTCACACGCTTACGGAAGGCGTCATACTCCGCCTGCTGGTTGTCCTTGAACTGGTTGAACTGGGCAGCCTGCTGCTGCCGGAACTGCTGGAAAGCATCTACTTGTGCGGTAGCGCTTACGGTTGCTAAAACAGAAAGGAAAAAGACTGTCTTTCTCATGATATGAAGTATTTGTTATTCTTTGATGAAGCTGTATTGCGACCGTCCGTTGGTCTCCCGTACGGCGATGTTCATGCTGTCGTAGGCGGAAACCAGATATATATGGGCGATGGGTACGTCGCGGAAATCCATTGTGGAGTATTCATATAAGGTGTCATTGCTCTTCCTCCATCGGAACCAGCCGTTGCCGTGGTAGTTGAGGTCCTCCTCCTGTACGTCGTCTGTTTCATCCCACTCTTTGCCCCAGTAATGGCCTTCGCCGTCATCGTCGTCGTAGTACACTTTGTGCCAACCTTGGTTCTCGTTGTTCGCCCATCGTCCTACCATCAGCGGGTCGGCAGGCGGCATCTCGCCTTCGAAAAAGACGATGCTGTTGGTGGTGTGCTCGTTGGTCATCTCGCCGGACTCAGTCTCTTCGCTCCGGCTGTCTTTCGCCTCCGGATGTTCCTTCCCTTGTCCGCTCAGCCATACGGCAGCCCCGATGGCTGCTCCTACCATCACCACGCATGTAAGTAATATAACTGTAGGTTTGTTCATTGGTGTAATTTTGTTTCGGCTGCAAAGATACAACAAAAATTGCACATATGCAAGCGTTCGCCGAAAAAAATTCATTTTTCGCCATTTTGCATCCATCGTGCATCCATCGCATCGTGCACTTCTCGCGTGTTACTGCGCGAGCCTTATCCCCCACAACCGCCAAAGGCAGCCCGGAGACTGCCTTTCGTGGTTGGTGCTTTTAGCAGAGACTCACGAACGCATCTCGTTCGCATCCTTAACGTCTCTGTTGGGTGAACGGTTTAATACGGATCGCCCGATGCCGGACGTCTTTCCGGAGCTGATGTCTCCGGTGCCGAACTGGAATCCAGCAATAGTACTGCTGTGTCAGGATGCACGTCCTGTACGTTACTAATAGGTTTCTTATACATCTTCTTCATATGTTTTACTGTCTCTTGTTTCCGGAACTCGGGATGCCGTTTCCGGCACCCCGTGCCCCTTTCACTTTTCACTTTTCACTTGGTACTTATTCCCTTAGTCACTTTACTTGACTGCTTTGCCGGTCAAGTCATACATCTGTCCGCCGCGGAGGATGAATACCTGGTTGTCGATAATGACTTTTGTACATTGTACATTGTCACTTTGTACATTCTCCATTCCAGTCGCTACGCCCGGAGCTTTGCGAACGAGCAACAGACCGTAGCTCTCTGTCGTGCCCTTGCTCAACTCAACCTCGCAAGCACTCATCGACAGGTTCCACATCACGCGGCCGTCTTTGGTCAGATACAAGTCGGCGTTCTCGTTCTCCGTCGGTGTCTCGATGCGGTACGTGCCGTCTGCCGGAGCGTACAGGCTCAACGCGTACGAAGCCTTGTCATCTACCATCGGAGCATTAACCATACAGAGTTTCGCGTTGTATGCCTTACCGAATATCTGTGCTACCTTCGGTGCGCTGGTCATCGTCATCTTCACGAGGTCCTTGCCGGTCTCGTAAGTTGCGAGAGCGTCCTCAGAAGCCGAGATATAGAGTTTGTCGGTGTACTCTTCATTGCCGAAGGTCACTTTGATATCCTTAATCTCGTTTGCCGGGGTACGTGCCGGAGCGTAATTGGTACTTCCACCGGCTGCACCGAACGTCATAGTGCCATCTTCAGTAGCCTGGATGAAGAACGGAGTTCCTACTATGAAGTTTGTCTCATTAGCATTAAATGCCTCGTAGGTGTAACTTACCGGATTGAGAACCTGTACTTTCTGGTCAACCTTTCCGTAAACCAATGTCGGGTTACCAACACCGTTCCAACCGTTGTCGTTGTTACCGGTCGAGCTTGCATATTTATACAACGCTTTCGTATTCCCTGCTACGAGAGCACCGTTAGCGGTCTTCTTGAAGCGGTAGGTGGTGCGAGCGCCGTCAACGGTCATGAGGTAGAACGTACCCGGTACCAATACGCCTCGGTATTTCTTCCATCCGTAAGCACCCGTTGCGCGGATGTCTCCGTGGTAATCCATGATAGCGTAGTTCACTTCGTTCGTCAGCTTGTTGCCGTCGAGGTCGTAGATACCGTTCATTGCATCTACCGGGAACGGAACAGTGAATGCGTGCCACTTGTTCGGGTTACCGTTGTCGCCTAACGTAATGTCGATATAAGCATCTTCTTGTGCTTCGAAGTTCGATTCCGTTGCGCCGTTCAACTGACCGGATTTACCGCTTGCCATCGTCGTCTCGATAGTGAACGTACCAACGACCGTCAGTTTGTTGCTGCTCAACGTTACCTGTCCGCCTGCCTCAATAGTCAGGTTGTCCAGAGTGCTTGCTGCATCTACGGTCAGCGTCTTGCCGTCGGTCACAACAATCTCCGTCACGGTTGCAGGCAGATCATTGATATCCACGTCTGCACCGGTTGTCAAACTGCTGTACGGATTGAGCGTCATGTCTGCATTGACGGTCAAGCCATCTCCCGCTACATAGTCATTGGCTCCGTCGGACCATTTCTCCATGAACGTGTAGCCCGTAACCGCTGCCGGGGCATCGTCAGCACTCAGCGTGCGAGTCTTGCCGGTGGCAACCTTCTCGGTCTTATCCGTCGTACCATCAGCCTTGTTGAATGTCAACGTACTGAACTGCGTAGTGTAATAGCCGGTACCTTCTGCATAGTAGATGTCAATGTAATCAACAACATAAGTATAGAAGTTATCTCCCTTTACCCAGAAGTATGATATATTATCAGGGAATCTATATACATACGGATCAGTATTTCCTCTTTCTTCTGCGACAAGAATACTTCCGATGATTGTCTTTTTGTCAGAACATGCATATACATCAATATCACTTCGGAACGTACTTGCAGCTGCATAGCCAATCACGATTTTATTGATATAAGCAAGTGCAGCCTTATTATATACATAACCATAATCACTAGAGCCCTTATGGAACTGCAGTTTTGCTCCGCTCGCCATTACTTGCTTATGTACAAAGCCGTTAGTGAATTCTCCTGCCGATACTTCAGTCTCGCTGCTTTGATAACTACCGGTTATGACACCTTCGTCAATCCTTACCTTTTGTATATTCGAGAATACCGCATAGTAGTTCGTAGCAGCCGTTACCTTACCGGTTTCGCCAATCATAGTCGGCTCACTCGTCTGGTACGGGAACTTGCTTGCTGACCAGCCTACGAAGTGTACATCTTCGCTTACACTCACACCGGCTGCCGTCATAGCATTTGCTACAGCACTTGCAGCAGGCATATCGAAGTTCTCGCTCTGGAACGGATTCAATGCCAGGTCTTCCAACTCAATATCGTTAGCATAGAACTTAACTGCCACTTGACTTGCTGTTACATAGTTCACTGTAATGCTTACAGCACCCGTCGGGTTGATGATTGAGAATGTACCGTCTCCGTTGTCGCGGATATCTGCATTTGTCTTCACGAACTCAACCGTCGTGTGCTCAGTTGTTGTCTGGTAAAGATTACTGATTGTAATCGTTCCGGCATTATTGTACGACATATCACCCTTCGACGGGTTCGAACCTTTGTTGACGGTAGCGCTATAGATATTGATCTTCTGTGCGGTCTGCACATTGGTCTCACACAGACTATAGTTGATAGCGAAGTCCAAATTCGTACCTGCCATATTAAATGCACTTGTCGAATATGTGCAAGCAGCCGTTACATCCACTTCGCTTCCGTCAGCCAAGGTTGCAGTAACTACCATATCCGTTGCATCGAATGTCTCACCAATGATATAATTGGTCTTGGTTGGAGCGGTCGTGATAGCAATACTGCTTACATCCTTCGTCCAGAAGTCCTTCGTGCTGCTATAAGCTACTCCATGTTTATTAACGGCGTACGCACGTACATAATAGTGTGTACCCTTCGTCAAACCGGTCATGTCATACGAGAAGTCCTCACCTACGGTCGGGTTGCTCGTACCTACTTGCAGTTTGGTAACGCCCTCACCATCCAGTTCCGGATTAGTAGCCGTACTGAGTACAAATCCATAATCGCTGATGTTACAGCCTTCCGAGCCCAGAGTAGCCAAACCACCGGTAGCCGTTACCGTCGCACTCGTACAATCCTCAGCGCTTACTGCCGGCAGAGCCGTGGTAAACGTAGCATCCGCATCGCACGATGCACATGTGGTTACGAAGTCTGAATAAACATCCGGGTTCTTCTTAAACAGTTTCACATCCGTTTGATTTGCACTAGATTTATAACAAGCAAATATCGCCTTTGTGTAATCACCAGTGTCACTATTCGGATTAAATTGCATCTTACCTCTACTGGTATTACCCTTGCTTCTGATTGATGCGACACCAGTAGTACTATTAATTACTATCGTAAACAAACCATAGTCATTGTTATCAAGCGAAGTTTCTCCCTTAAGGTGGTTATCACTCGTACTTGCTGCATATAAATAATAGGTACCATCGTTGAATGTATAGTAATCCTCATTGCTTACTTTTACTTTACCGAAAGTATATGCACAAGCACCAGTACCCGGTGTCAACTTCTCGTTTGCGACTGTACCGGAAGCAGCACGTACATTATTACCGGATTCATATGCCTTTGCTACTGCGCCATAGGTCGTTTCACTTGCTTCAAATTCCGAATAGATGTAAACCTTATCACCATTTGACAAATTAGCAATATCTTTAACAAGTACAATATTACCAATCGTTTCCGTTGCAAATACTGCATAGAACGTTACATCATCTGTTACTTCCGGCGAATGTTCAATGTCCGTAAATATTCCGTCCGGTGCACTTGCCGAAGTACCGGTAATCTTCTCTGCACGCCAGCCGATAAACTTCTTCGCGTCATCGCAATCAGCAGATGTCGGAGGAGTCGGCATTGCTGCTACTTTCTCGCCATGCACAACCACTTCAGGTGTCTCTTCTCCGTTCACGCTCCAGGTTACAGTATGACAAGCCTTCCAGAATGCATAAAGATTAACCTCATCACTACCAGCCTTCTTCCATTGTTTCGTAGCGCTGGTGTAGTTAGAAACACTTGCGATAACATTTCCGTCTTCATCAATCAGTTGGGTACCTGCGCCATCTGCCTCAGTGAAATATCCGCTGAACTTGTAGCCTGTCTTCTCAGGTTTTGTAATAGCGCTCGTCAGATTATCATTACTGTCATAAGTCACAGCAATACTCTCTGTACCTTCATGGCCCTCATCTGCACCTGCGTTATTCAACGTAATAGTATAGGGTTTCGGAGTCCAAGTAGCATAGACCGTAGCATCATTCGTCGCCTGATCCCAAATATGTGCACTGGACTTGTCTGCATTGTAATATTGTGTACCGGTACCATCCTGGTTCGCAAATATACCTGCAAAGGAATAACCTTCGCGGCTAATAGACTTTCCGGAAAGACTTGGCATATCTGCATCAAATGTAGCCGTTACCTGTACATTCCCCGCAGAACCATAGTTCTTACTAATGGTTACCGTATATTCATTTGCTGTCCAAACAGCGTCCAACGTGATATTACCATTTACTGCAGTCGTGAAGTCATAAGCAGAACCACTCAGTTTCCATCCGCTGAACGTGTAACCGTCTCTTGTCGGAGCAGTCGGTGCGCTAACGGTTCCGCCATTATTTACATAAACGGTTGCGATAACGCTACCACCGTTACTATTATACGTCACGCTACGCGGAGTGAACGTGCCATTTACGGCGCTGTAGGCATAATTTGCCTCGTTCTTGCTATTCTTTCCGTAAGCGCGGAAATAATAAGTCACTCCTGCTTCAAACGTACCCGTTAGCGAACCATTCCAAGAGGTGGCATTACCATCTGTACCTACAACCACTTTGTTTACTCCATCCGGAGCTGTACCATCTGCATTCAATGCAGGATTAGCATTGGTGCTCCAAACGAATCCGTAATCTGTCCATGCACAAGTGTTAGCACCTGTACTCCAACCACTGGTCTCTACATCTACTTGCCCCAGGTTGAAGGTTCCAGCGGCTTTCAAACCGGCAGAGGCTACGGTAGGATTAGCAGTACAGCCAACCAAAGTAGCTTCTACTTTTATTTCAACCTTTCCGTCAATTTCTGTTTCGTAGATTACGAGTGTACCATCATTTTCGTCCCAAAGATAGTCTGTTCCTTTCGTTTTAGTTACACCGCCAATTTCAACCACTACATCATCCGGCAACTCATAAGCTTCACTCAGCAGTTCAAAGGTGACAGACAAATCTCCGCAAAGGACTCCGTCTCCTTCTTCCAAATCGCCTTCTTTCAAAGATACACCGGTTAAATCATAATCCAGATTCCATTTGCCCGAATTTTGGTCCTCTAAGATCTCGCTCTTGTCGCAATAACCGGTAGCTGCCGTGACCTCAATCTGGAAATCATAAGCAGTGTTACAACTCAAACCGGTAATTGTACATTCCTTCTTTCCGGTAGTATTATTTGTCGTTATCTCGCCCACGTTCGTCGAACCGAAATCATCACTTCCCGTTCGATACGTAACTGCGTACGGATCCGAAGCAGCTACATTGCTCATATCGTTCCATGTAAGCACAGCCGTTGTCGGATCGGTAAACTCTACCGCTCCTCCAATAGTTCCTAATTCGGTGCAGCACGATGTACGATAATTCGTGTAGGTGTGATCTTTCCAAACAGCGTACAAAGTGTATGTTCCGTTATTGGTCGAAGTTAAGTTACTTACACTCGCCTTATCTGCGTAATCCACCGTACCTTCATTAGCACGAGAGGAACTGGTTGCCCATCCGGCAAAGTACTTATGCGAACCTTCCGCCGGCGTATAAGTATTAGCACTCAAATTCTGTGCGGCATCGTAAGTAAACGCCTGATTAGTCATCGCATCGCCTTGGCCTCCATTCTTATTAAATGCCACGCTAAATGTGTTAGGCTCCCAACCGGCGTAGAACTCAGCGGCTGCATTATCAGTATATTTACCGCCCAATCCATAACTTGTTCCACTTGCCGAACCTAATCGCCAATTAGCAATATGGTAACCCGCCTTGGTCATAGTACCGGCATCCGCAGGCAGCGTGAAATCAACACCATGGTCTTTTGTCGAACTATCCATGCTACCCGAACCACCGTTATTATTGTATGTGATATTATAACGTTGCAGGGTGGTAAACTCTTTTTCATCACTGTAAGTTGTACCATGCGAGTTAGTTGCATAAGCACGAACATAGTATTTCGTATTCGGGGTCAAACCAGTAATACTCTTGTTCAGCACGCCCGAAGTATAGTTGTCGATAGATGCTACATTATCATCTAATGTAGGTTCGGTAGTAGAACCATATACGAAACCCACAGCAGTCAGGTCGCATCCTGTTCCGGCAGAAACACCCACGGAAGTGGAGAATGTAGCGCCCGTAGAACTGATAGCACTTACTGCGTTCATAATGTTTCCTACCGTCGGATCTACCGCACAAGGAACAGGATTACTATGATACTTTGCATTGTAATAGGTTACAGTGAAAGTTGTAAAATAAGCATCTCCGGATGACTTATACAGATATAATTGGGTTACGTCCCCTGAGCATGTAACCGTTTGTTTAGATGAGCCTGATAACTCAGCCGTACCTCCAGCTTCCTCTTCCGCATCATTTAATTCAACACTAGATATCGTTTTACTATTATAAATTGAAAATTCAACTTGTTGGATCTTGGTGTGAGCATCTATCAATGCCCAGCTACTATAGATGTTAAATTTATCACCACTGCTATAATAAATCCCCCAAGAGTTTATAAAAAACTCCACACCCGTTGCCTTATGGATCCACCATGCTGGTTTAGACGTACTTTCTGAAAGTTGAGTCAAGTTGCTTAAATCTGTAGATGTAAACGTTGCAGTTGAAGTCCCATTTGTCAGTTTACGATAAACAGCATACAGCGTTTCATTCTTACCGTCCGGGTAATAATAGTCGTCGGGCATATACAACCGCGGAGCAACGGTAACATTGCTTACTTCTGCTTTGCCCCAACCGGCGAACACCCATCCATCACCGGAAGCCAGCGGCGTCGGACCGGCAGGAAGAGTGATGCCATCACCATATTCGCTTTCTGTTTTTGAAGCGACTTCCGGGTTGTCTTCGCCTGTGCTGAACGAAACCTTGTAACACAAACCGGGTTTGACGGTAGCGGCATCTGTCGGATCACTATCGCAGGTCGATGTGCCGTTACCAATAGCCTTAACTTGGTAGGTATATTCCTCACCATTCGTCAGACCGGTTTTGGTATAAGAATTCGTGTTTACATCAGCCCATGCTGCGGTGCCCCATTTAACTTGATACTTCGTTGCGCCCGTTACCGCATCCCAAGACAGCGTTACTTGCTCATCACCGGGCGTTGCGGTTACCGTCGTCATCTCCAATGCATCACCGGTACAACTGCTACCTTCTTTCGGTGTGATGGTTATATATTGTACACCACTTGTTTGAGTTCCTGTGTTTGAAATAGTTAATGTTGCAGAGGTACTAGTAGTTGATACCGTGTATGTGTCAAAGGCTGTCTGTGTACAAGTTTCTGAATCAGTTCCCGAAGGGGTGGTTATTGATATAGTCATAGAACCACCACTTTTAACTTTAGCAGATACTGTCACATCCACACCATACGATGAAGTAATCGTAGTTGTGATAACACCAGAGCCGGCTTTCATTTGACATTTATAAGGATTGTTTTGATCTCCCGCATCAGTAAAGTGAAGACTTCCTAATGTTCCAAAAGACTTATCTCCGGACCAATATCCCTGATTTTGACTAGCAGCAGCTTTCCATGCGCCATCACTTACGGTCGTGGAACCGGCCGGAAATGTTTTTGCACTAGTGGATATAGACACCGAAGCACCCCATACATTGCCTGCCAATAGCACTACTGCCATCACAGCTACAAAACGCTTTGCGAAATTCTTGATAGTATTTGTCGTTGTCATAATTGTTTGCATTTTAAAATTGTTCATACTTATCTTTCCTTTCGCTTATTCTGCGTAGTCTGCAAAGACTGCATAGAACGTCTGCGCTCCATCAGCAATCGGGAATTCGTTCGCTGTCTTATATAGCGGCGATGAGTTATGTACATATTCTGCATCCGTCGTCCATCCGACAAACTTGTCTCCGCAAGGAAGTGGGTTAGGAGCAGAAGAAACTGTGGTGACGTGGCTGTCATGACTGACAGTAGTCGAACCTCCTCCAGTTGTATAAGCTGCATTATTTACCATCCAAGTGACCGAATAGGAATTGGCTTGCCAATAAGGATAAAGCGTTGTTGCTGCATCGGTTGTATAACTACCACCAAGATTATAAGTCTTAGTTGTGCCCGCTTGAGCAGTTGACCAACCTTGTTGCGTATAGCCCGTACGGGTAAATAAGGCACTATTGGGCAATGTTAATGCTTCACCACAAGTCTTTGTGTCCGAAGAAGCCTCACCTGTTGCTCCCGTTGCATTACCTTTGTTAAAGTTAACTGTATAAGTAGTCTTTGTTGTAAGGCTAACATTGAATGTGGTCGTTCCTGTTGCATTTTGAGCGAAACTATACACATAGTCATATTTGCTGGTAGTATTATTCCATGTAGGACCGCTCACCCATGAAGCAGTCGTTCCGCTCTGGGTAACACTTGCTTTAACAGGCGCAGCATAGCAAGATGAAGGCGCAACGCTTACTGTAACGTATCTGTCAGAAGCGGTTGAACTACAAGTCGCCACACTTGTGCTACTTACAGAAATGGTCGCATTCGTCGGAGTTCCTTTAGCAACAGTAACCGAATTGGTGCAAGAAGCCTGCTTTTTGAAAAGATAACATGCGGTATATGATGTTGCGTAGGTGCCAATATTTGTGCTGTTTCGGCCAATATGTCTGATAGTGCTGGCACTAAGTGTAGATACATTTCTGATATCAAAATTATTGGTTGATGTAATAGACCATTGTTCTTTAGCATTTGTTGTAGCCGTAGCATTTTCGAAATCTGTACTGCTTCCACTATAACCCAAATAATTTGTACTACTATATTTTAGAGTGTAGTAAGTATAATTTCCACTCTTTACCGTCCCCAATGTAAATTCCAATGGCGTTGCTGTCGAAGTAGTGATGGTATTTTTTGATACAGAAAAACCTGAAGTGGTATTCGTTAATTTTTGCCCATAACCTGTTACCAAATACTTTGTATTTCCTGATATTTCAGCAATCACATAGACTTGGCCTGCGACCAAATCACTGGCACTTGTCACTTTGACATATGTCGCTCCCCACATCTGTCCGATGCCGAAAGTGAAAATGAGTACTAAAACAGAGAGGAGTTTTATCATAGTTCCCCGACGGTGAACCGACGGTGAACCGACAGTCGTACATAACGTCACTATACTGTGACTACAAGACTGACTGCTTGATTTTGATAACAAGTTAAAATTTCTCATATTGTTTGTTATTTTAGTTAATATTATTTGCTTTTGACTTTTCTTCTCTATTGTTCTGATTGTACTGTCGTTAGATTGTTCTCAGGACATGGTCCCGTGATGGTCCTGTTCTAAATAGTATATTCACTCCTCATTTATTGCTCCTTTGTACATTGTATTTACAATGATGTGAATAAAAAAAACAAGACACGAGATTTCTCTCATGTCCGGCAAAATTCAGAAAAATGTGTTACGATTATTGGCCGCTTCTCACATCCTAGAAATCAGCGATGAATATTTGTTCGTCGTGAACGAAATAGAGCATTTTACGCAGCAACCATCTCTTTTCGCTCAAACTCCTCCATCATCCGGTGGGCTTCCTCTTGGGAACACACGTTGCCTGTCATGGCTTGGCTATGCGCCAGACGCAGACGTGCTTTCTGCTCATCTGTCGGATGGTAGTTGCCGGAGAGGCTGTTGATGTTGTCCTGCAACTCCATGACCACTTGTTCTTGCTTTTGAAGTGAAAGTGTCATGATCACTGCGATGAGACTTTTGAGTGTTTCTTGTGCCATAGTTGTTGTTGTTGTTTTACGTTTTGCGCTGCAAAATTACAACAAATTTATGACATACGCAAGAAAGTAAGAGATTTTCTTTCCTTTTTGCCTGATTTTATTATTTACATCATGTCAATGTCCGCTCTTATCCTTTTTTAGGTGCCGATAAGAAGCACTATTGTTTGTTATTTTAGTTAATATTATTTGCTTTTGACTTTGACATAACAAAAAACGGCAACTCCGTTTTGAATTGGAATTACCGATGAATGTTCTTGAGATGTCATTGCGATATTTCTCGCAACGAAATTTTTCGCAAAGGTACAACTTTTTTATGACATACGCAAGCATTTGGAGAAAAATCTTTCGGTGTAAGTAAAAATTCTCCCTTTTCGGTAATTCCAATATGTCAAAGATCAATTATGATGACGTTACGAAATACAACCGGCTTCATACTACCGCCGCAGCCCTACGGTATGGGTCAACTACGGTATGGGTCAAATTAAATGCCCGTTTAATCTGACCCGGGGGAAGTGGGCTTACACACACATGAGTCATACGTGTGCGAGATAGTATTGGTACGCGCGTACGAAATCAAAAAAAAACAAGCCTCGGGTGCATGAAGTTAGCGATTTTTTTCGTATCTTTGTGCAAAAAAACGGTTATGAGGTACGGATATATTCGCGTGAGCAGCGACAAGCAAACGGTAGAGAACCAGCGTTTTGAAATCAATCAGTTCTGTCTCCGGGAAGGGATAGAGATAGACGGCTGGATTGACGAGACGGTCTCCGGCACCAAACCCTATTCCAAACGCCGGTTAGGCCAATTGCTGCGGCATGCGGGGAAGGGGGATTTGATTATCTGCAGTGAGTTGAGCCGGCTGGGCAGGAGCCTCTATATGATTATGGAAATCCTGAGCTATTGCATGCGTCGCGGCTGTATGGTATGGACCGTCAAAGACGGCTACCGGCTGGGGGAAGACATACAATCCAAGGTGCTGGCGTTCGCTTTCGGCCTGTCCGCGGAGATTGAGCGGAACCTGATCAGCCAGCGGACACGCGAAGCCCTCGCCCGTATGAAAGCCGAAGGCAGACCTCTCGGTAGGCCTAAAGGCAGCTGTACCCGCAAGGAGGCACACCCGCTTTACCCCCGCGACGCATATATCCGCAGGTCGATAGCGCGGGGATGCTCGCAACGGCAGATATGTGGCCGTCTGGGATGCTCCCGCAACACTCTGAGACGCTATATCCAGGCATTTATCTGCGGAGAATATACAACACGAAATGCTAAAAAAGTCACCTGAACAGGCGTTTTTGCAAAGAGTACTCAACAAAAGATAAATTTTTGATTATTTACTTGCATATATCAAAAAAAAGTTGTACCTTTGCACTCGCAATTGAAAATCAGTTGTTTGAAGTACCAACGGTTAAGACACTACTTCGAAATGACCTATTTTTATTACAACGGCAATTATTTCACGTCTTCTCTGAAAACCCAGAGTAGAATGGTTATATGCGCACTATCTGTCCGGTAGTGCGCTGTGTTTT
>CACYKR010000017.1:0-32105 GCA_902774995.1 uncultured Bacteroidales bacterium
CCGTTTTACACTTTTCCGCTGCAAAGGTACAACAAAAAATCGACATATGCAAATTTTGTTCCCATTTCCTGTAATACATCCGCCCTGTATTCTCTGTGTCCCATTCCCGCCCTTCTTGTGCGAGCCTGTCATTCTTTTCACTTTCGCGGGATTTAATCCCGTCCTTCTTCGTTCAACTCTCGGCTATATCATGCACGCCCTGTCCTCATGATCTTCGTTCAACTCTCGGCATATATGCCGAGCCCTCCGAGCCTTCTTTCCCTCCGTTCCTCCTTCCCCCGACCCGCGCATGGATGCGCAATAGAAAATGGCCCGCATCTGCGAGCCATTTCCTTTCTATTGCATCAGCCATGATTGGCTGATCTGCCTTATTTAGAGCTGTGCGCCGAGAGCGTTGTATTTAACACCGTTCTTGATGATAACAACCTGGCCGTTCTCAATCGTCTTAACGACTTTACCGGCAGCGTTAACAACCTCGAATCCTTCAGCAGGAGTTACATTAGCAGCGGGACCACCAAGGCTCAATGCGTAGATGTTAATACCGTTCGTCGGATAAGTCAGCTCAGCCTCGCCGGCTACTACATCGCAAGAGTAAACAGGATGAACAGCCAAAGTCTTGTTCGGATCTTCCTCAGTCGGAGCAGCAATTGATATTGCATTTGCATCCAGAAGTGTAGCATTGAGGAGCTCCTCGCTATACTGGGAAATAATAACAGGACGCGGACTGTCGGCAGTTGCGGTACGGGCATAAACATACAGTTTGCCTGCCTCAGGAATCGTCAAAGTGATCTTGTTGTTAGAACTTGACTTACCGCCGGTCTGTAAACGGTACTCAAATTTCACCTGAGCATCGGCATCGCCGAAAGAAGCATTGTTGGCATTGATTTTCAGTTTGCCTCCCTCTGTTTTGTCGGTAATGGTCATTACAAAACCATTTGCGCTGAACGTCTTACCATCAAGTTCTCCGGCAGCAGCTACATCACTTGCACCGAAAGAAATAGTTTTAACCTCTGCGTTGAGAGTTACGGCAGCCAGCATGGCAGCTGCAAAGAAGAAGATTTTTTTCATACTTTCTTAGTTTTAAAAGTTAATATAAAAAGTTGTTTGTAAACTTCGTTTTACAAATACGGCACAAAGATACTACTTTTTTTAGACATATGCAAGTACTTTTTGCCGGAAAATGTAGATTTTTTAGTTTTTTACCCAAAATAGGAAATTTCTTAATACAAATCTTTTACCAGGTCGTTAGCGTACACTTCAATATTCATATATGGTGCCTGAAGAGAAGTAGCCGCAGCATCTTTGCGGTCATTCGGATTCAAGCCATGTGTTTTCTCCCATTCATCGGGAATACCATCAAAGTCAGAATCCGTGAGAGAACCGGTATAAGAAGGCCACCCTCCCACATCAGAAGGGGTGTCGATCAATCCGCCGGTAGAACCATTGGAACCAATATAAGTGTAAGATCCCTCTTGTACTTCCCGTACGATACGTGTATCCACAGCATCGCGTTTGAGCGAACACCCCGCTTTCGCCAATACCGTTTCACAGGCGTTTTCTGCAGATTGCTCCGCTGTCAAACAATTCTCGAAAGTGAAACGGCTATTCGAACGGCATTCATCTTTCCGGCTGCTGTCATCCGGATGCACGCCACTCCAGTTATCTGCCGTTACGGAAGCGGAGCCATCCATGATGTTATTTACCACATAGAATTTGCCGGGCACAATAGTGCCGCCATATTTGGGGATACACCCCTCATGAGTGCCATCATCCTTAACATTATCGCATTTGGTAGTGGGGTTGAGCAGACGCGCCTTTACTCCTGATTTTGTAGCCTTACCCGGCTTGTAGTAATTCGCTATGAAATTATACCGGCGCTGGTTACCCGTCTTGGAGGCGCTTTCTCCGCCATAGGCAGAATTGCCTCCCCAGTTATAAACCACATTGTTAATAAAATCCGTAGGGCCGACATTAGTGGTCGTGACATAATCATGGTCAAACCGCGGCATACGGCTGCTGTGATGCGCTAACAGATTATGGTGGAAGGTGGTATTCTCGCCTCCCCAGATACCGGCATAGCCGTGCGCCCCCTTGGCGTGGACGGAATTGTTGAGAGACTCTGACACAATACAATATTGTACCGTGGCATTTTTAACACCGTAAATGGAAAGACACTCATCCGTACTCCATGAGCAGGAGCAGTGATCGATCATGATATTTTTAGCGCCGGGCATTATTGATAGCGCATCCGCTTCCAACTTATTCAAATCTCCCAGACGGAAACGCATGAAACGAATAATCACATTGTCCGCATAAATCTTAATCGGATAGCCCGATATACAAATTCCGTCTCCGGGCGCCGTTTGTCCGAGGATGGTTATCTGACCATGCTTCACCTCAATCGGGAAGTCCAGATCAATGCGCCCCGCTACATTAAAAACTATAACACGGGGTCCGGTGGCTTTTTCGAGCGCGTAACGCAATGTGCCGGGTTGCGGATCATTCTGGTCATCATCCAAGCTATAAATCACATGGATGGAAGTGCCGCGTCCTCCGGTAACATATTTACCACCGCCATCTGCCCCCGGAAAAGCGGGGACAGATGACGAAGGTGTGACAGGTGTGGTAGAGTCATCGCTATTGGACTTGCATGCCACAAATCCAATAACAATGCACACTAATATCCATAATCGTTCCATAAGCGGGGATTAGAGGCCAGAATGATTTCGAAGATAGGCCAATACTGACGATTGTCTATTGCATTTGCATCCAAGCCGTTGGCAAAGATACGTTTTCCCTTGAGTGTCGCGGAATTTTTACTTACCCAGACATCAGCTATACGCCATCCGTTATGATCTGGTTCATCGAAACCTTCCGGTGTACCCAATTCATCCAATGCGAGACCATAGATATCGGTAATGACATAGCCGAAACCTTTGTTCACCGCTGAATTATCTTTCTGAAGCTTGACATAGACTTTGTCATTAACCCGGCCGTCGTATTCTGTTCCTGCCAAGTCAATAATAAACTTGCTGGCATCTTCCGGATCTTTTTTCACTTTTCCGAAAGCCTCCAGTTTAGCCTCTGCTTCAACAAGCGAAGAACCAAGGATACCCCAGCGCATCAGGTCATATTTGCGGATATGTTCACCGGCGAACTCTTTCGCGCGCTCTTCCTGGATATCTGCCAACTCGCATTGCGCTTTCTCGGCCAATCCGGCGCGACGGCGGACAATATTAAGCACATCCAATGCCGATTTGGAACCGGTGTAACTCGGAGCATCGCCCGTCACACCGCCAATCATAGCCTCTGCATACATCAACAAGATGTCTGAATAACGCATTACCGGCATATTCAGTCCGTCATCGTCTCCGGTCACATCGTAGTTAAGCCACTCGAAACGGTATTTACCCAGATAGAACTTGTTGGCTTTTGTAGGTTTCTGGTAAACAATGGTGTCGCCATAGGCCAATTCGGGATCAACTTTTGTTGTATTTTCACTGTCATAAACCCACTCGTACGGATTGACGGTAACCCACTTACGGGTGTCGTTCTTATCAAAGCTGAGAACAAAATCCGGAGTCAGAACCACTTTCAAATTACTCTTGGATGTAGCGGTAGTATGCAGCACTTTTCCCAGTGCTGTTTTATTGACATACGCTCCCATACGGTTAAGGAATTGTCCGCGTACATTGTTTGCAAACGGAATTTCCCACAATGTCTCGGTCTTGCCATACTCAGTGACATTACCGCAGATAGCGCGGAAGACATCTTCATAGTTCGCTTTCAGCTTACCTCCGATTTCCACTCCGTCATGGTTCATCACCATCTCCGTGTATTTAACAGCCTCGCCGAGCAACTCGCTGCGCAGCGTTGCATCTATGGTATTCGGTTGCACCTTGTAAGAAGCACCTCCTCCTTCAATCCAAGTATCCGGACGCAATGCCATACCGGCATATGCAAGGTCAATACGAGCCAGCAAACCGCAGGCAAACTGTTTGTTCATTCGCTCTACTGTATTGTGTGCCGGCCCCCAGGTGATCTCATCTGCGTATGGCATTAGCTCGATAGCTTTCACCAAATCGACACGCAGTTTGTCATAAATCTTGTTGCGGTCACATTTAGTTACATAAATTGCCTCTGTGGTATTCACATCAAGCGGTTCGAAGTTATAAGGCACATCGCCCCATAGCTTGGTCATCTCATAATATAGGAACGCGCGCAACGTGAGAGCCTCTCCCCAGAGATAGCGGATATCAACATCGGAAGTGTCACCATACTGCTGAATACCGTTGATGCAGAGATTGGCACGCTCAATGGCACTGGTGTAATACACCCAGGGATGCTTGTCTTTTGCTGTGATATCACTATGACCATCTTTTGTCATCGCATAGTTATTATACGAGGCCAGATCATTTTGCCACTCTATATCCGTATTGAAAGAAACCCATTGTCCGCAAAGACGTGACCGATAAGAGTTCTGTTCACCAAAAATCGTATATATACCGGCTATTACTTGCTCCGTCTGACGTGAAGAAGAGAACACGCTCGCCTCATCCATTGCAGAAGGGGATTCGGTAGAGAAGAATCCGCCCTTGCAGCCTGTCGCCAGTACCGAGGCGGCAAATAAAATCAAAATATTAATTTTTTTCATACTATTGATAATTTACTAAGGTTAGAATGAAAGGTTGAGTCCGACATTGACGCCACGCGTACGCGGATAAGCAGAGTAGTCCACACCCGGCATCATCGGATTCTTGCTGCTGAACACATCCACCTCCGGATCAAAGCCGGAATATTTGGTAATGCAGAACAGGTTGGAAACCTGAACGTATACACGCAATTTCTGGATGTATGCCTTTTTCAGCCATTCCTCGGAAAGCGAGTAACCTAATGTCAGTTGGTTGAGACGCAAGAACGAACCATCCTCTATGGCATCCTGGGTGACAGCATAAGAGGTAGCCAGCGGTGAATAGATATTCGCACTACTGTTGGCTGCATCCAAGTCAGCAAGCACCATACCTGCGCGGGTCGGACCGGCCGGATAGTTCTTCTGATACTCCTGAATGAGGTCATTACCATTTGCATCCATGATGGAATAACGGTTGCCATGGTTCATGGTAGTCAGCAAGTTACGATAAGAAGTTTTCTCATCTAAAGTGGTTATAGTAGAGAACAGTACCTTATTCAGGTTCAGCACATCGTTGCCGATCGAATAAGTGAAATTAGCTCCTAAATCCACTTGTCCCCATTTCTTGCCTCCGATATTGAAATTAAGCGAGAAACCACCTTGGCAAATCGGCATCGTATTACCCAGTTTTACGCGGTCTTCATCATCAATCTTGCCGTCATTGTTCTGATCTTTCAGTTTCATCATACCGGGGAAAGCTCCATCTTTGCCCCCCATAGTCTCATGAGGTACGGTAACTCCATCCTTCAGCGTGAATGTGTATTTGCTGTCCGCGTAAGTATAAGTCGAGAAATCAGATCCGGTGTACCATCCCTCGTTCTCAAAACCATAGATGTCACCTACCAAACCGCCCGGCTTGGCGATGAACTCATTGAGGGTGATAGTGGTTGTGGAGAAGGCATTCGTAGATGCCGGCATCTCAGCCACGTCACCCAAGCTGACAATCTTGGTGCTGTTAGCAGCGATATTGGCACTAATAGTCAAGTTATAATGCAAATTCTGAGAGCGTTTGTCAAGAGCAACACCCGTTACGGAGAATTCAACACCCTTGTTCTGGGTAGAACCGATATTGCGGAATTGGTAGTTGTAGCCCATAGAGAGCGGATAGAGAACCAACAGATCTTTCGTAGAATTCAGGTAGAACTCCAAGCTACCGCTCAAACGCTGGTTGAAGAAACCGTAATCGAGCGCGAGGTTACGGGTGACAGTGGTCTCCCATTTCAGACTTGGATTGGCAGCAATCTTTTTGCTTCCGCCCACCACTAACATATTTGTAAAGCCATTCATCCATGAAACGGTACTGGTGGACTCACCGGCCACGCTGGACAGGAAATCGGTATGCAGATAACCCAGGTCAATATTGTTGTTACCGGCCGTACCATAAGAGAAACGCAGTTTCAATTGAGACAACCAGCTCTGAGCCGGCTCCATGAAACTCTCCTCGGCAATATTCCATGCCAAAGCTGCGGACGGGAAGAAGCCCCACTGGTTCTTACGGGCAAAACGGGTAGAACCATCTGCACGGAATGTAACCGAAGCATAGTAACGACTCTTGTAGTTATAATCGCCGCGGAAGAAGAACGACAATGTGTTATCCGTCGGATCAATATAGTTGGTGTAAGATGTGCTTGCGCAGTTGGAGAGCTGGTTGAACACGTCCGGTCCCAGCAGTTTTCCTTCATAACCTACACCATTCATGGTGCGAGTCTCGCCTTTGTTCATCAAAATCTCTTCACCTACGGTCACATTGATGTTGTGAGCTTTGTCGATAGACTGGCTATAATTGAAGGTGTTAGTCTGACGGAATTTCGTGTATTTCTCCATGGTCTGTACTGCGGCACTTTGTCCCGGACAGTTGGTGCGCGCCAGATAAGTCGTTTTGCCATAGAAACGGTTCGTGCTGATGTCGCGATAATCGTATCCGATTTCCGAACGCCATGTGAAATATTTGGCGAATTTATAAGAGAAATAACCGTTCAGGTTCAACTTCTGGTCTTTTTTGTATTTATAGTTATCATCGATTGTCAGGATCGGGTCGTACAAACCACCGTACGATTCTTCATCATCCAGGGAATTAGCGTCTTTGGAGTACAACTCAATCGGAGTATATTGTACGGAGTTACGCAGACGGGACTCCGAAGTGGAACCTGCGTCTTTTGTCGTATTGGTACCGGCGCCATCTACACGAGTGGAGGTATAGCGGGTATTGAAAGCAATAGTCAAGCCTTTCAACGGTTTGAATTTGGCCTTCAATGCAATATTATCACGGTGATAATCAGAGCCATACATAATAGCTTTGTTGTCCACACGGTTGTAACTGAGGTTAAAGCTACCGTTTTTGTTACCACCCGAAACACTTACGGAGTGGTTGGAATCGAATCCGGTACGGCCAAAGGTCTTTTTTTGCCAGTCGGTAGAAGGCAAATCGTTTGCTCCGGCCAACATCTCATCAATATGAGGATCATCGTCTGAGGTATAGCCTTTTACGAAATAAGGCCAGAATTTATCTTTCAGTTTGCCCTTCATATAGGCATTCTCATATTGCATCAGCATGAACTCGCGGTTATCCATCACATCCATTTCCTTTGTCAACCATTTCCAGCCCACATAACCGGAATAATCAGCGTGAAATACCATCTTGTCTTCACTATCCGTATCAGCATCCTTGGTGGTAATGATGATAACGCCGTTGGCACCCTGTGCACCGTAAATAGCGGTAGCCGCAGCGTCTTTCAATACGTCCATCGAAGCGATGTCGCTCGGAGCGATATCCGAGATAGAACTTACCGGGAAACCGTCCACGATATACAACGGGTCGTTGCTCTGGGTCAGAGAAGTTCCACCACGCACACGGATCTTCACATCGGCGTCCGGACTACCTTCTGCCGTAGTCACCGATACACCGGCCAGTTTACCCTGTAATGCTTCGGCGGCATTGGTGACAGGCACGTCCTTGATTTGATCTGCACTAACAGATGCTACAGCCGTTACCAGGTCGCGTTTTTTCGTGGTACCATAACCTGTTACCACAACCTCTTCCAGCACCTCCACATCCTCGGAGAGGACTACGTTCATCACATCGCCGGTGATGTTCAGTTCCTGGGTCTTCATACCGATGTATGAGAACACCAGCATGGTAGCGCCATCCGGTACGTCGATGGTGTAGTTACCGTCAAAATCCGTTACTGTACCAATCGTGGTACCCTTAACTACTACCGAGGCCGAGATGATGGTCTCGCCTGTAGGGTCCTTCACAGTTCCGCTCACCACACGAGCCTCAGCAGCTATGCCTACGAAAAGCAAAGCCGAGAGCATCATGGTACGGAACGCACTGACATTCAGTTTCATAAAGAGAATTTTGTTTGTATTGATATTAAAGTTAAAATGTTGTTTCCGTCCTTCTCATGCGCGATATACGTGCATATATAAACAAACCGGGTGCAAAATTACTGCTTTTTCTTCACAACTATGTGTAAAAATTGACGTTTTTTGTGCAATTGTATTCTTTTTTGCCAACTCGACTTTACAAACCGCCCCTCATCCTTCGTACATCGTACATCGTCCCTTTGTACATTGTACATCGTCCCTTTGTACATCAGAATGGTTCTGCATACGTACATCCCTCGCGCCAACGGGAGCAGCCGTAGCGGGTGTTGCCGCGGATGATGGTCCCCTGGCGGCAGACGGGGCAGAGCATGCCGGCTTTGTTGCTTTTCACGTCATACACCACCCCCGACGTCATCTCTTTCAACTCATTAAGGAAATCCCGCGCCGGATACTCTCCGCGTTCTATCTCCCTCAGTTTCTTCTCCCATAGACCGGTCAACTCCGCCGATTTGAGCAGCGGGGAGATGATAATATGGATCAGGTTCACGCCCGTCTCGGTGGCGCGGAGCGACTTGCCCTGTTTCTGGATATACTTGCGCTGGTAGAGTTTCTCGATGATCGCCGCGCGTGTGGACGGACGGCCTATACCGTTCTCCTTCATCGCGTCCCGCAGCTCCTCGTCCTCCACGGTCTTGCCCGCCGTCTCCATGGCGCGCAGCAGCGTCGCCTCGGTGTAGTATTTGGGCGGGGTAGTGGTCTTCTCCTTCAGTTGCGGCACATGCGGACCGCTCTCGCCCTTCCTGAAAGACGGCAGAGACTTGCTATTCTCGGAGCTCTCTGAGCTCTCTGAGTTCTCTGAGCCCTCTGAGTTTTCGGAATCATCGGAGTTCTCCTTTGTACTTTGTACATTGTCCCCTTGTCCCTTCTCAAACACCGCCCGCCATCCGGGTTGGAGCACCTCGCGGCCGGTAACCTTGAACTCCACCTCTCCCGATTTCGCCAGCACCGTGGTGTTGCTCACCTCGCATTCGGGGTAGAACGCCGCGATGAAATGCAGTGCCACTAAGTCATATACCTTCTTCTCGTCCGCCGTCAGCCCCTCGGGACGCTGCCCGGTAGGGATGATGGCATGGTGGTCGGTCACTTTCTTGTTGTCAAACACCTTCTTGGATTTGGGTAGAGAGCCTGCGCCTTTCTTGCCGTCCGCCTTCAGTCCCAACAGCGGTGCTGTCTGCGGGAAATAATCTTTGATACCCGCTAAAGTACCCGGCACTTTGGGGTATATATCATCGCTCAGATACGTGGTATCTACACGCGGATAGGTCGTCACGCGTTTCTCGTAGAGCGACTGGATCAGCTGTAGCGTCTTGTCCGCCGAGTAAGAATATTTCTTATTGCAATCCACCTGCAGCGAGGTCAGGTCATAAAGCTTCGGCGCGTACTCCACCACTTTCTTCTTCTCCACGGACGTGATCTCCAGCGGCAGGTCTTTGATACTCTCCACCAATGCCTGCCCCTGCTCCTCGGAGGTGATTGCA
The DNA here is from genome assembly GCA_902774995.1 of uncultured Bacteroidales bacterium. Taxonomy (GTDB): domain Bacteria; phylum Bacteroidota; class Bacteroidia; order Bacteroidales; family Paludibacteraceae; genus Colicola. The sequence continues at coordinate 9,556 of CACYKR010000017.1, forward strand.
TATTCGCCGTCCTCCACGGGTATCTGCGCGCTGAAGAGGGTGTCGCGGTAAGTAGTCTTCAACTCCCAGTAGGTCTTGGGCACGAAATGCTCTATCTCCGCCTGCCTTTTTACCACCAGCGCCAGCGTAGGCGTCTGTACGCGTCCTACGGAGAGCACCTGACGGTTCTTACCTGTCCCTTGCGCGTACCTTATAGTATATGCGCGCGTAGCGTTCATGCCCAGCAGCCAGTCGCCAATGGCGCGCATCAGCCCTGCCTCGTACAGATGCTGATACTCCGACTGGTCTTTCAGTTGTTGGAAACCCTCACGGATAGCCTCTTCAGTCAGCGAACTGACCCAGAGACGTTTCACGGGGCATTTGCATCCCGCCTGCTGATACACCCATCGCTGGATCAGCTCTCCTTCCTGGCCTGCATCGCCGCAGTTAATCACCTCATCAGCTTGCTCAATCAGACTCTTGATGACGTTGAACTGCTTATGCACCCCTTCGTCCCCATGCACCTTGATAGAGAAACGGGCGGGAATCATCGGTAATGAACTTAGATTCCAGCCCTTCCATTGGTCTGTATATTCCTGGGGTTCCAGCAGCGCGCAGAGATGGCCGAACGTCCAGGTCACCTGGTATCCGTTGCCTTCGAAATAGCCGTTCTTGCGCTGGTTGGCCCCCAGCACACGGGCGATATACTCGCCTACGGACGGTTTCTCTGCTACGCAAACTGTCATTGTTGTCCTCCGTATCCGTAGCCGTAGCCGGCTCGGGTGCCTTTGACGGCGTTCAGCACGCCGGCGATGTTATGCATCCGCTTCTGGTCGATGATCTGGTTGATATAGTCTATCATCTCTGTCGGCGTATATTTGTACCGGCTGACGAAGATCGTCATATCCGACACGCGGTCCAGATGGTAGGTATCGCTGACTAACGCCAGCGGAGCGGTATCCACGATGATGTACTCGTACCGCTTGCGCAGCTCCTCAAACAACTCGTCCAGACGTTTGGTCTGCAGCAGCTCCGCCGGGTTGGGAGGAACAGTGCCGCAGGGAATCAGGTCCAGATTGCTGTGCTCTCCGCTCGGCACAATGATTTCATCTACCGTCATCTCCGGCTCCGCCAGATAATCCGTCAGATGGCCCTTCGTATGAAGGTGGAAATAAGTCGCCAGCATCGGTTTGCGGATATCCAGTCCCACCAGCACCACTTTCTTACCCAATATCGCCAGCGAGAGGGCGGTGTTGCTCGACACGTACGACTTACCCTCGCCGTTGATACAGGAGGTTACCAGCACCACCGGTGATTTCACATTCTGCGGCAGTACATACCGCAGGTTCGTCCTAATCAGCCGGAACAGCTCCGCCGAGACCGTGGACTCGCCCTCGTGGATGGCTATATGGGCGTTGCGGGAGTTCTCCACCACCTGACCCAGCACCGGTGCTTTCAGGCGGCGCTCGTACTCCTTCGCATCGTCTATCTTGTCGTTGAAAAGAACCAGCAGATACAGCAGCCCGGCAGGGAAAGCCAGACCGAGGAAGATACCGATTAACAGGATGTTACGGAGTTTCGGCCGGCGGCTCTCTACATCCCGCTGCGGTGCGTCCATGATTTTCGCCGGCATGGATGTGGCGGCGAGCATCAGGGCGTTCTCCTCGCGTTTCTCATAGAGGAAGAGATAGAGCTGCTCCTTGATCTTCTGGTCCCGCACCACGCGCACATATTCGCGTTCTTTCTCCGGGGCGCCTTTGATAGTCTGGTTGAACCGGTCGTCACGCGCCTGCAGGTTATTCAGCTGGATTTGCAGACTGGCGCGGACGGAACCGACGGTTGCGATGATGTTCTGGCGCATGGAGGACAGCTGCATGTCCATCTGCCCGATCACGGGGTTCGCCTCCGTGGCGGTGCGCTGGATGCGCATCCGCTGCAGGAGGATGGCGTTGTATTCGGCCATAGCGGTCTCCAGACCGGTGTCCGTGATACCGATATTGGAAGGGATAAGGTTGTTGCGCTTGGTCTCGTCACGCAGAAAACCGTCGATATAATCCACCAGACTCAGCTGGGTCTCCACCTCCGCGATGGCGGTCTGCTCCGCGCTGCCGGCTTCCAGCAACAGACGAGCCTGGGTCTCTACGTCGGAGAGGTTATTGTCTCTCTTGTAGTTGGCTACCGTCTGCTCGGCGTCTAACAGCTCCTTCTCGATATGCGCCATGCGCTCGTTGATGAAGGTAGCGGTGTTGGAGGCTATCATGTTCTTGTCCACGATGGCATTCATGTTGTATTGTTCGATCAACTGGTACAGCAGCGCTTTGTCGCGTGCCGGTACCGTGGAGGTGATAGCCAGTTTGATGATCTTCGAGTCTTTCTTATGCTGCGCCACTTTGAGCATGGACCTGTATTCCGCCACTTTCAGTTCGTGCAGCGTACGCATCGCGCGGTAAGTCGTGTCCGGGCTCAGCGCACGGTGCGCATGGACACGGATCACACCCGCCACGGTCTCTATCGGTTCGTCCAGACTCTTCACTTTCGTAGTGGATCTGTACCACCGGCCCATCTTCACTTTCACTTTATAGCCGGAGCGGCTCGGTTTGACGGTCACCAGGAACTGGGAGGTCCGGGCTTTTTTCGCCAGCTCCACCTCTTCGATGGAGAAAGCGTGCGTGCGGTATTCCTCACGCCATTTCAGGCCGTCTTTCACCCAGCTCGTCTCCCATAGATCCAGCGCGTCCAGCGATTGCGCCATCAGCCCGCGCGAGGACATCACAGCCACCTCGTCGTCCGTCTCCGATTTGGAGGACATGCCTAAAAACGCCATCGGGTCCAGCTTGTTGCCGGTCATCTCCTGCAGCCGCAACACTACGCTCGCGTCGGTCGTCCAGGTCTCCGTAGTTCTGTAATAACGCAGCAGACTCAGCCCTACGAATATCACCAGGCCGAGGACGAACCACCACCAGTGTTCCAGTATAACCCGCACTATCTTGCGGACATCTATCTCTTCGGTATTCTGATTTGCCATAGTTTTATTTCTTGGTTACACTCACAATCGTCACTATTACCGTAGCGGCACTGGCTACCGTGGATACCATACTGAACCACAGCCCCGCGTTGGTACTGCTTACCGCGCGCACTTTGTTCGGCGAGACATACACCACATCGTTCTGTTGCAGGAAGAAATACGGCGAGTTATATATGTCTGCGCTCCGCAGGTCCAGACGCGCCATCTGCATCTTGCCGTCCACCTCGCGGCTCACCAGCACATTGTCACGCCGGCCGTAAGGCGTCAGGTCGCCCGCAGCCGCCAGTGCGTCCAACACGGTCACACGTCCGCTGGTGATAGGTATCTGTCCCGGACGGGCCACCTCGCCCATCACCGACACCTTGGCGCCGATCAGATTCACATGCACAATCGGGTTCACCAGTTGGCTCTCCAGCTCTTTCTTCACCAGGTTCTCCACCTCGTTGCGGCGCAGCCCCGCCACGCGGAGCTTGCCTAACACGGGAAACTCGATATTGCCCGACTCATCCACGATATAGTACTGCATCGAAGGGGTAGTCGTCGGCTGCTCCTCGCCCGGCTTGGCGTAAACCACCATCGGCAGGTTGAACGGCACCACCGCCTCCTGGTCCAAAGCGGACACGAATATCGTCAGCGCATCGCCCGAACGGATCACCATCTCCGATTGCGGCTTGAAACTCGCATTAATCTCCTCCGCCTTCTCTGCGCGGGCGTCGGACATATAGGTCATCTGCTTCTGCGTCACGCAACCCGCTAACAACGCCGGGAAGAGCGTCAAAACCAATAGATGTCGAATCGTTTTATACATAATGTAAGATTTGATTTCAAAATAAGCGTACAAAAGTACAAAAAAAAAATGACATACGCAAGATTTACTGTTTTTTTTACGCTAAAATTTGCGTATATCAAAAAAAAACACTATTTTTGCAATCTATTTGTCGGTTTATATATGACACAGCAGGAATTATTGGCTATCAAACAGCGGTTCGGTATCATCGGGCAAAACGCCCGGCTCAACCGCGACATAGAAATTGCGGTACAGGTAGCCCGTACCGATCTCAGCGTCCTGGTCACCGGCGAGTCCGGCGTGGGCAAGGAGCATTTTCCCAAGATTATTCACGCTTTCTCCGCACGCAAGCACGGCGCCTATTTCGCCGTCAACTGCGGTGCCATACCCGAGGGAACCATCGACTCCGAGCTCTTCGGGCATGAGAAAGGCGCTTTCACCGATGCCAAGAACGAGCACAAAGGCTATTTCGAGATTGCTGACGGCGGCACCCTCTTCCTCGACGAGGTAGGCGAGCTTCCCCTCCAGACCCAGGTCCGCCTGCTCCGTGTTCTCGAGACCGGCGAATACCTCCGCATGGGTTCCAGCACCGTCCGCAAGACCAACGTACGCGTCGTAGCGGCTACCAACCTCAATATGCGCCAGGCGATTGACGAAGGGCGGTTCCGCGAGGACCTCTATTACCGTCTCAACACCGTTGAGATCCGTGTACCCGCCTTGCGGGAGCGGAAAGAGGACATACCGCTACTCTTCCGTAAGTTCGCCGTTGATTTCTGCAACCGCTACCAGATGCCGCCCCTCTCCCTCAACGACGAGGCGACACGGCTCCTCCAGGACTCCTACTGGCGTGGCAACATCCGCCAGCTCAAGAACATAGCCGAGCAGATAGCCGTCATTGAGATGGACCACCAGATTTCCGCCGACACTCTCCGCAAATACCTGCCGCAGGAGGAGAACCGCCAGGAGATAGTGCTCCGGGAGCCTTCGCGGAATGCCGGAAAAGACTACTCCCATGAACTCGGCATCCTCTATAACATGGTCATGCAGAACAAGAAAGACCTGGAGGAACTGCGGGCGCTTCTGGATAGCAGCAACCGGAATATCGAGATATCGAAATATCGGGACCACGATAACGCGCCCGCTATCGACCTCACTCCATCACGCGAAGCGGAAGAGATACTTCCTATCGAGGACAACCTCCGTATCGACGAAGGCGAACGCGAGCGGATTATACGCGCACTCGCCCTCTCCGGAGGCAACCGCAAGGTAGCCGCCGAGAAAGTAGGCCTCTCCGAACGTACCCTTTACCGCAAAATCAAAGAATATGGCCTCTGAATCTTACAGGCGGTTTATCGCCGCTCTTACAGCACTGCGGTCTTACAGCGTTAGCGGTCTTACAGTGTTAGCGGTCATCGCGCTTTGCGCGATTTCCTGCTCCATCTCCTATAAATTCAACGGCGCGAACATCAACTACCAGACCACCCATTCCATCTCCGTAGCCGATTTCCCGAACAACGCGCCGCTGGTCAACCCCACCCTCTCCAACAACCTCACAGAGGCTATCCGGGACCTCTACCAGCGCCAGACACGGCTCCAGCTTCTCCGTAAGGGAGGCGATCTCGAACTCGAAGGCTCCATCGTCGGATACGACCTCACCCAGGGAGCCATCTCCGTGGACAGCTATGCGTCGGAGAGCAAACTGACCATCCGCGTCAAGGTACATTTCACCAACAACATCAACCCCGAAGACTCCTTTGACAAGACCTATTCGGCGTACCAGACGTTCGACGCCTCGCGTATGCTGAACGACGTACAGGACGAACTCTGCGACATCATCATCAAGGAAATAGCCGAGAATATCTATAACGATACGGTTGCCAAATGGTAATTTTGAATTTTTAATTTATAATTTATAATTTTTAATTAGGAAAATTTGCATATTCCAAATTTTTGTTGTACCTTTGCAGCCGATTTTATAAATTAAATCGTACCTCATAAATCGTTAAATCGTAAATTATTATAATTATGTACATTTTTCTTACAATCCTAATTGTTATCGCCGCTATTTTGCTGACCTTGCTGGTCTTGGTACAGAATAGCAAAGGAGGCGGTTTGGCTGCCGGTTTTGCAAGCGGCAACCAGGTCATGGGAGCCCCCCGTACGGCTGACTTCCTGGAGAAAGCCACTTGGACGCTCATCGCTGTTATCGTACTCTTCAGCATCGCTGCTGTAGGCTTCAGCGCCGGTCAGCAGGAGGTTGCCGGTGAGCAATCGGCTATCGTAGTGGACGAGGCGCCCGCTGCAGAAGCTCCCGCTGCTGAACTCCCCGCCGAGGGCGAGTAATTCTCGCGGAGATCCTCTCCCTGCGGGCGAGTCCCCCTCCCCCCCGCATCGTGCATGGATGCACGATTACACATCAAAGGCAGCCGTGGGGCTGCCTTTGATGTGTTTTGTTTGCTATTCGAACGCTTGGTAATATCGGTTAATATGTTTTTTGAGGGCAGGGATATCTTGTGTGATAGTAGCCCATAACATCTCTTTGCTTATATGTATATAATCATGCACTAATACGTTTCGCATGGCTACTATAGGCCGCCAGTTTACCTCGGTGTGCGACTCCCTGTATTCATGCGTCAGTAAGTTTGCCGCTTCGCCGATAATCTCTATCTGCTTTACCAAGCCGTAGTACAGCAACGGATTATTGAGCAACTCATCTTTTGAATATGTTCCTAATCCATTTTCTATCACTTTGATCGCGTCCAAGATATGCTCCAAACGCTCTTTATCTCTGCTATGCTCTCTCATAAATCAGGAATTTATCGCGATTAGCTGATTCTTGTGCAAACGGCAACAATTCATCGCTTTCCACCAGATCCACCTCGCGTTGCAAAAGATCCTGCAGATCCAGTTTCATAGTTACGTATTGGAACAGTCCCATCGGTTTGGACTTATCCAGATCGACCATTATATCCACATCGCTATCCTTTGTTTCCTCCCCGCGGGAACAGGAGCCAAACAGATAGGCTCTATTCACAGGCTGCTTAGCAAAGAAATGCTGTATCTGCGGTATCATATTTGCTACTTCTGCACTTGGCATATCGTCTTCCTTTTACCTTTGACGCTGCAAAGGTACTGCTTTTTTTTGATATATGCAAGAGAAATATGAAATAAATTAGATTTTGGGCCATACAACCATCAAAGGCAGCACACCTGCTGCCTTTGATAGTCATTGTCTCGCGTACGCGATTATTATTGTTCGCACGCACGTAAGCGCTTTATTCAATGATGTCACCGCGCTTCGGTGCTTCATTTCCGGTTGTTCCACCACCGCCTCCAGCACCTGCTGTAGACATTGTCATGTCCTGCATCATGTATTCCGTATTCACTACGGCTACTTCTGTTTTCGGATTATTATACATCTTTTTCATAATTATCGTTATTTGGGTATCATATTGTTATGCTGCTTTCAGTATATCAAGCACAGAGTAAATACGAGTCATATGTTCGAACGAAAAATATTGGTCGTCCAGAATCATCCACTCATTGCGACGTTTAACCGACATATGTTGGATATCCGGGAACATAGATACCGGAACGATAATCTCGCGACCATCGGTCAGAGACACGGAGAACTTTCCTCTATGCGAGGTAAAATCCATGTCCTTTATACCTATTTTCACATTCGGCATCTTGCACATAATCGATCCTCCTGATTTATTTACCAATATTCTTAAGTTCGGTCTTTTCGCCACGGAAAGTCAGTGTTATCTGGTCGTTAATCAGATTCCAATGCTTATCAATGGCATTTACGATCATATTATTTTCTTTCGCGCTTAATTCTGATTCAGCAATTTCAATACATTTAGCGCCATTTGATTCTATCCATATTTTAGCAACTGATCTACGATGACGTCCGCCTTTCTTGAACACATGCACGTGTCTTCGGTTGTCGTTCGCATCAATAGGCATCGTTACTAAAATGAATGCCTTTATGAACGCTAACTGTCCCATACTTTTCCTTTTCGGCTGCAAAGGTACGGCAAATTTTTGACATATGCAAATTTTTGCCGTACTTTTTGCCGATTTTACGTTATTTTACCAATCTACCGGTAGCGTCATACATCTTTTCTCCGCGGAGGATGAACAGCTGACCGTTGATCAGTACCTTTGTACATTGTACTTTGTCGCCTTGTACATTCTCAACGCCGGTTGCTACCTGCTCAGCATTTCTGCCAAGTGTTACGCGACGACGAGAAGGAGCATTGCTATTCTGCTTAGATGCCTCGTATTCAGCATAAGTCGGAACATCGCTCATGTTGATGTAAGCACGATGATCATTCAGGATCAAACCAGACTCAACCAAATCCTCACAATTCCAGAGCTTGTTCTGAGCAATGTAGAGGATGTCATATTTGTTATCATCGGTAATATCCAGATGACTAGCAGCATAGTTACCAATCATACCGCGAACAGCAACCGGCTGAGTAGCCTCCGTCTCGCCGAAGAACAACTCGATCTTGCCGGTATTCGAACGGAAGATATACGGTTGACCGGCTTTCAGCTCCTCACCCGGCAGAACCTCTTCGAAGTCGATCTTGTCGTTGTAGAGCTCGTTGCGGCTTGCAATCTGATAGAACGTAGCACCCAGAGCACCACCTGCCAATACATTGTGTTCAACACAGAGCGTACCGATGTTGTTCGTTACAGGACGTGTATAATCCGGAGTCTCGTCCACAGTGAAGACTATCTTCGAAACACGCATCGGGGAAGTTCCAGACGCCGGAACGTTGTGGATTGTAACGTCACCTGCCTGAACGTACACCTTATACTCAACCTGGCTACCCGTTAAGGTTGCGAGTTCCATATCACGACCTGCATTATTAACATTCAACGTCATGGTGTGACCTTCGTTAGCAGCCCAGATGGACAGATAACCGCCCTTCGTGGTATGCATACGCAGGCTTGCACCCTGATATACTTTCTTGTCAGTGCTGTTACGGATTGCATAAGCATCGTCATTACCTTCCAGTTTATCAAAGTCGTCACCAGACAGATAGCTTGCAAGGATCAATCCATCTTCGTTTTCGTTCAACTTAGGACCATCACCACTAATCGTAGTACCATCAGCCTTCTTCGTTACCAGGCTCCAATCCCAAGTTGTGCTTTCCGTAACATCTGCCAAAGTAGTAACGGCATGTGCTACGTAGTAGTGAACCGTATAGGTCTTCTGCGATTCGCCATCCTCTGCCGTTACCAGAACAGTCGAGATAGCCTCGTAGTTCTCGAACTCAGCTGCATTTGTTACAACAGCCGTTGCGCCGTGAGCGGCCATCGTGGCGGTTGCTGTCAGCGTCGGAACTGTCGTTGTGTTCTTAGGCAGGTCAACGCGGTACTCAACTACAGCCTTATCAAATGTCGGATCCAGAGCACCTGCCGAAACGCTCAATGCGCTCAGCGTAGCGTCGTTCATTTGACGGTAAGCGAGTGTAGCCTCAGATGACTTAACTGCATAGTCTTTATGGCCAGCGAGCGTATTACGAACGATTACATAGTAAGTACCCTCTTCAGTAGTCGTCAGAGTAGCCGAAGTAGCGCCCTCAACAGCCACATCACCATCCGCATTGTACCACTGATATTTCAGCGTACCTTCCGTTACAGCGTTCACAACAACAGTTGCAGTCATATCACCTGCTGCGAAGTCAATCTTCGTTGCAGGCTGAGTTGCAATAACCGGTTTCTCAATAGCAGCCGTGTAGCAGATACGATAGATTTCAAGTGCGCTGTTGAACTTAATCCATACATAATTTTCTTTTGCTATCGGAACATTCAATTCTGCAGTCATCGAAATCTCATCACCGTCTTTCGCATTCGTCTTCGTTACAACTTGATTTGAAAGTTCCATGTCAGAAGTGAACTTATCAGCATTCGTTGTGCCGATATGGTCGTTTACGCGAAGGTTATTGAAATAGCGGTTAGAACTATTATAACCATAAATCGTAAACTCTTCTACATCTACTGGGAACTGAACTAAAATATATTGCTTGTTAATAGAACCAACAGCACCTGCATCCAATCCCTTTACATTCGAACTTGCCGTAGCGAATGATGTCCCGCTTGTCGATTGTTTACCATCGCTTTCTGCAGCGTACAGCTTCAGTCCATCAGCTAAGGTTGCATTAAGACCGCTGGTAGCCGTGATATATTGGCAACCTGCACTACGTTTAACGGTAACTTGTGCCACATTGGACTCAACGTTTCCACAAAGTCCTGTTACTTCGCAATAGTAGAAACCTGCTGCTGCTTCAAATTCATAATTTGCAGCATTAGCACCTGCAATAACTACAGGATTCTCTTTGTCCTTATTGTCACAACCATACCACTGATAGCCGGTTGCATTAGCAGCGACAACAGACAGCGTGATATTTGCGCCTTCAGTCTGTTTCTTCAAATCGGTCGGTTGAGTAGTAATCGAAGCCGGAGTATTCAGCGTTACAACAGCATTCTCCGAAGTTACGCTCTTGTCGAGTTTAGTATCAACGTGGTTAGTAACTATTACATAATAGGTACCCGCGCCTGCGACCGTGTACGTATTCTGGTCAGCACCAACTTGAGTATCTGTATCGCCCTTCTTATACCATGCGTAGTGCAACTCGTCACCTGTAGCAACAACCGTCAATGTCGGCTCGCTACCTGCGCAGTAAGCTACATCTACCGGTTGAGTTGTAATATCCGGAGCCGGAGCCTCGCCTTGCAGAGTAATCGTAATAGTGTAGTCGGTGTAGTCACCATCCTTATCCATTACACGGTACATGTTGTCACCTGCTTTCCATGCGCCCGAGTTGCTGATAACAGCCTCCGGAGTGGTTGCGTGAGCCGCATTGCGGATAACGGTCGGAACAACTTCTAGCGATGCCAAGTTTGTTCCCTCTTCCGGCAATGTGATCGAGAACGTATTGCCCTCGCCCTTCACGCAAGCCTCACCGTTGATTGTGATAGCCGTCAAAATAGGATTCATCGGACGATAAACCTTCAAGCCGTTGATATAAGCATTCTGGTTTGCCGAACGCTTCAAACCGATAGAGGTCTGTCCTTCTGCAATGCCCTTCAAAGGAATAGTTACCAAACCTGCCGCATACTCGTCACCGGTTAAACTCTTCCATACTTCGCCGTTGATATTTCCGACACCGGTCGTAATCTCCAGATTCTTAGTCGCGGTTAGATCTGACATGGTATGAACATCTACTACCAATACATCCGTTTCCTTGAAGGTATAACCACTGGCAAGCGTTACATAGATGTACCGGTCTCCGCCTAACTTCTTGTTACTATCCAGATTCACAGAAGCATCACCTTGGTACAAACCGCTGACGGTTTTGTTGCTACCACCAGTCGTTACTACGCCGATAATCTCAATACCGTCTTTCGGCTCTACTGTATATACGCCCGGAGCTACTTCCGGAGCCGGTACATAACCGTCTGCACAATACTTGTTCTCTACAGGAGCGTCGAACGTACCGCCGGAGATATTGATGTCACAATTGCTCGAAGCCGGAGTCTTAACCTCAAAATTGGTGAAGTCACCACCCTTAATGTTGATTACACTCAGAGCGGCTGGAGTTGTCTCTGTTGTCAAAACAACATCACCGGTGAAGCTACCAGCCTCTACATCAATATCACCACCTGTGGAATAAATGTAGAGCGAACTATATTCAGAAGTATAGGTACCACCATTCACCGTCAGTGAACCTGCCTCAGACGATGCCAAGCAAGTACTGATCCACTTATGCGTAGTATCCAAGCCTGTCTGAGTGAAGTTACAATTGTTTACTTCAGCAGTACCACCTGCTACTTCCAGACCGCCACCGATCTCCGAAATAACAGTACACTCATTCAATTCCAGATGACCACCGGTAACCTTAAGACCCAAGCCATAGATACGATAGTTCTTGAAGGTCACTTCCTCGCAAGTTACATTGCCGCCCTCGATACGCAGACCACCGTAGCAACCTGCATCATGAGATGCGTTCGATAATGCATCAATAGTACCGTTCTTAATGGTCACATTGCCTGCGGTAATCTTGATAGCACGGTTGTTATAACTGTTTCCGTTCGTACAAGTATAGGTCTTGCCGTTCAAGTCCAGAACCAAGTCCTTGTCAATCAGCACACCGTCCGCTTGCTCAATATCTTGAATCAACTGAATCGTCTGACCATCTGTTGCCGCAGCGATAGCCTCAGCAAGAGTCCCGTATTTCTCGCTGGTCTCAACATTCATTGCCACCTTGCTGTTATCCTCCCAGATAGCAGTCAGGGTCACATTGCCCTTCGGCATGGTGAACGAACCCAGGTTACCGATGCTCGAAACACCATCTACACCGGTTACTGTCCAGCCTGCGAAAATATAGCCAGTCGGAGCAGTAAAGCCGTTTTCCAGGGCGGTGTACTCCGTACCCCAGCCTGCTTCTGCCGCTGCCATCTCGCCGGAACCCAAACCTGCTGCATACGTAATCGTGTATTTAACCGGATCAAAATGTGCATAAAGGGTTATATTGTCCGTCGGAACGTACGTTGCGACGGCTAAGCCTTTATTTGCTCCGCCTGTCGCTTCGTCGAACCAGCCTGCAAATGTATAGTCTTCCGGAGCGGTAACTGCCGGCAGCGTTACGCTTGCGCCTGCCAGTTTAGCCGTTGCACAAGTTCCGGCACCTGCATTGAAGGTTACCAGATACGGCAGAGCCACATCTGCTATCTCCTCATCAATCATGATCTGCTTGAAGACAACAGCGCCTGCGGAAGTTGTGGAAATAGTAATTTCTCTGTCACCGCTTGCGGCGTCAAGAGAATATACACCATCTGTGATTGTCATCTCAGTTGCAGCAGCGTCTCCAATCTTAATATTCGGAGTAGCAGCCACGTTGCCGAATTTAACCTTCAGCGACTTGCCACCTTGCAGCAAGAAACGTACGTTAGAAGCGTCTTTCTTCACTTTCAAACCGAGATAAGCATAGTTACGCTTGCCATCTGTCTTAGTGTCGTCCAACGTATCCAACTCGTTATTTTTATTCTCCCATGCAATATTACTCAGGTAGTTCTTCGTTCCCATCTCTGCGAGTAATGCACTGGTCTTGGTCGTCGCGCCCTTACCTGCGCCATTATCCAATACCCATTGCTCAACATTGATTGAACTTGCGTATGCTGCTTCCCAACGTGCAGTAAGAATTACCTCTGCATCTTTTGCTACAGTTGCCCAGAATTCTGCATCCAATGCAATGTCTGCATCATCTTTCTGCCATGCAGCAAAAGTAAACAACGGTTTCGTCTTCTCAATATTTGCATCCGATGGATTAGAAGCTACATCGAACTGCTTAGTGCCTAATGTAACATCGCCATCCTTAAAGATAACGGTGTACTTAGCCACAAGTGCTTTCCAAGTAGCCTTAATAGTCACAGCCTTATTCGGCATCGTGAACTTGTTATTCGAGATAGTTACGTCCGTTGAAGTCCAAGCGTCAAACTCCATATTTGTAGGAGCAGTAAACGTACATCCCGGCAGAGTAACTTCTGCGCCTTCAGCATATTTCAGCGTTGTTTGTGTCCCGCCTGCTCCTGCATCATTCTTATCAAAAGTTACATTATATTTCGTAGCCGCTGCTTGTACTGTACCACAAACCTTCAACGGTTGAGCCAAACGGTAGTGATCCGTCGCTCCGTAAGCGTAAATCTTCACGGTTACAGTTCCTGCATAAGCCTTTGCGCTGCTTGTAAAATTAAATTGATGATGGGCAGCATCACTATTTTTAGCCTGGGTATAATCCAAAGAGTCTTTAGTGCCTTCCGTATCACTTACAACAATCTTAATTGTCTTAGCCGTTGATACAGCAACTATCTTCGTTGAAATACTATCAAGGACAAACTCTTTGCCTCCTGCTACATCAAAAGTAACATAGATATATTTTGCATAGTCTTGGCTGCTAAGAGTTTGGAGCTTCGTTGACAACCCGTCTTTTCCTGCTCCAAGACCGGAAACCGTCAAACCACCAGCCGCAGTAAAGTTGCTTAACGTGTTGATAGAAGTTGAATGAGCTTCTTTGCTTGCAGTACCGAGAGCTGTATTATCCGTTCCCGTTGCGATATTAAAGAGTATGTCTGCCGCACCTATTGCAGGCCATGTAACGGTAATGGTAGCCTCTTTCTCTATTGCATTATAGGTCGAGGTAGCAGCCTGAGACGCTGTTACTACATATGAGCCAGCCTTAGTTGCCGAGAATGCACCGGCTGTTACACTTGCATCGTCAGAAGCCTCTTTCAATGCGTATGTTACTGCGCCATCACTATTAGAAGACCACAAACCACTCAAATCCAATGCGGCTGCGCCAACAACATAAGCGCCGGCACTAAAGGTTGCTGTCGGATCGGTCTTTGCGTTTTCCCATACAGCGGTCAGCGTTACATCAGACGTACCCATCGTATATTCAGCACCGCCGGCGTACGTCGTAGTACCATCATTCCAACCGCCAAACTGTTTTCCAGTCGGAGGTGTAATACCCGTTGTACCATTATGCAGATTGAATTTCGCACCTTCTGCTACATCAGCCTGCGTCGGTGTCGTTCCATAATCTCCACCAAGCGAATAAGTTACATGATGCTTTGGCTTTGATTCTGCAATTACATATATTTTGTCTATAGTTAATTGAGCTCCTACACCATTCTTAAATGAAACAGAGGTGGTTGTGTTATTATCTGCCGTCCAGGAAGCACCATTACAAGTTCCACCAGTAGACGATGTCTCCACTATAAATAATTGGCACTTAGTTCCATCATCAAACGCAACATATTTAAGAGTATATCCAGAATTTGCACTTATGGTAACTATCTTACTATTATCGGATGATGGTGCACTAAGCTTTCCAGAACTAATTGTCCATGTTTCAGAAGTAATAGCAATTGGAGCAGAAACTGTACTTCCATTACATTTTACATTCGATGCTGTAATGGTCGATTCGCTTTTCGAGAAAGAGGATAAAGTAACAATATTATTTGTTGTTCCATTTGTCACAACAATAGCAATATCGCCTACCTTAGCTGCTCCTTTGTTGTTTGCTTCCAAGGAGAAAATTGCTGTTGTCGTGCTTGCATTTGCTGTAAATGTGAATTTTCCGTCAGAGTCCTTATCTGACAATGTCCCGCCTGACGTGCAAGTAAACGAATTAATTTTCCCACTATTTTTATCGGTAAACGAGACTGTTTGTAAATACAATCCCGGAGCCGTTGTCGTAATAGTAAATGTACCTGATTGGCTTTTGTTATTCGTTTGAATTTGACCAGAACCGATTTTCAATTCTCCTGCCAAAGTAACTTTAACAATATTACCCGGAGACAAGTTAGAACTATTTGCCGGATTAATCGTAAAGTCCTCACCCCACACATTTCCGATGGCGAATGTGAAGAGGAAGACGAGTGTCATTAAGACCTTCCATCGTTTCGATAGAGGGGTTTGCTTGCAGTGACGTTGGCTTTGACCGTCGGTTGACCGTCGGTTGACTGTCGGTTGACTGTCGTTCAACATCGCTGCTTTGAATGTTAAATTTTTCATAAGCATTAAATTTTTAAAGTTAAACAAAAAAATTGGTTAAATGATTTTTATTTGTGTGTTATAATCATTGTTTTTCAAAATCAATATCATTCTCCGATGGAATTTGTATGGATAATTTCGTCTGATTATTGGGATGAGTTATCGCAAAATCACAATGCATAATAACATCCATTCCTAACAAAATATCCGTATCGTCAAAATTTCCATCCATTACTCGCAACCCCTGATACTCGATTCCATTCGGTAGCAACAAATTCACCAAATAAAGATTCACAATAGAATGCCCGCCTGAATGATGAGCCTCAACTTCACCTATTGGAGCCAAGCCTAAATCTAATGCGCACACAAGCACCACGCTCGTATATCGCAGTATGAGTCGCCTTTTTCATGCCCACATTCTATTATGACATGTCACAGTATATGCTTTATTCCCGGGTGTACATTCCTGGATAAGGAAAGTGCCTGGCTTATGATCTTTCTTAGTCTTCACATAAGCTTCCAAATAACTATCATAGTCTCCCAGAACTTTGTCTCCAACTATAACGATATAGCGTCCATTATAGTCTTTAAGCAACTTATCTTGATTTGCCCTGTAGTAATAAAACTCATTATCCAACATAAGCATTAATTTTTAAAGTTAAACAAAAAGATTAGTTTTTATTATTTATTTTATCTGTTGATTGTTACTGCATTTCAATTTCAAGCACCACCATCTTTTGCGGTATTATATGCCTTTTCTCCTTCCACAGAGAAGATTATTGCCATGTTCTTGTAATGAGTCCGCTTCACCTCCATTCCTATCTGACGAGACAACTCTTCATCTACCGCCAATGACCCTGCTGAGTTCTCCAACTTCTTAATTTCTTCCTCTAAGCCAAGCATATATCTCTTAGCCGTAAGAGGCGCATGAACTTCTTCTTTAATAAAGCGGGCCAACGACTTCCGGTCTTGTTTGGCTTCTTCGGTAAGCTTCACCTCATACTTCCTCATACAGCCTCACGTATATCATTCATCCCGTACTCCTCGCCAAGCTCTTTTGCCAGGCCGTCAAAATACTCCTCGACCGTGTACATCGGTTTGTTCTTGAAGTCCGGATCTATACTCAAGGATCGTTGAAGCGGCTGAATCTTGATGCTCTCAATGTATGCGAGCACCTCATTCATCTTCTGCTCATCCGCTATCATCGGCCCCATTGCTGCTAAAAATCTCTCACTTGCTATTGCCTGCGCCGCACTCATAAGCATTAATTTTTAAAGTTAAACAAAAAGATTAGTTGTATTTATGAGTTGTTATTTTGATTTCTTAAACAGGTCGGAGTGTGTTCCAGTTCTTACCAAAGCCACCAAGCACACTGTTTCTTGCACGTCATACACAAGCAGCCAATTCGGTTCAATGTGACATTCCCAAAAGCCTTGATAGTTCTTTCCCACTAACTTGTGCGGCTGGTACTCTTCCGGAACTTGCCCTTCCTGGTGAAGAAACTCTAATATGGTTCTGATATTCTCCATATTCAAGCCTCTGCGTTGACAGAGTTTCAAATCTTTCTTAAACTGGCCGGTGGGTTTTAACTCGTACATACTATCCCAAAATATCTTTTAACATTACATCAACGTCCGAATAAGTCTTCAAATCTCCGTTTCGAGCTTCCTTCATAGCAGCGAGAGTCTCTTTTGTCGGCACATATTCATCCGAACAGCTGATAATCTTAATGCCTTTCACTTGTTGAATCAGCTCAATTATCGGCTGTACCAATGCATTCGCCGGATTATATTGTATTGTCATTGTCCGCATAAGCATTAATTTTTAAAGTTAAACAAAAAGATTAGTTAAATGATTTTATTTTTATTTGTGTGTTATGATTTGTTATGCCGTTAAGTAGTACTCGTCGGTTATCTGAATCAAATACTCTACTGCCTCCAATAACGGAGCAAGGTCGTTCTTGATAATATCGTCCATATATTCGGTATCTAAATCATGATAACCATGGGATATTCGATTTCGCATCGCAATCACCTTCTTCCATGGTATCTCCGGACGATACTGCCATAATGCACCATTAGTATAGGAATCTATCTTCTTAACGCTTTCCCCTATAACTTGGATAAGCATATAGTTTCCTGCCAACCGCTGCATACCGAACGGAGATTTCTCCAACTCGTTCATATTCTCAACATCCTTATTCCACTCCTGCAACTGAACTATTGTCTGTTCAAGTTGCTTGAGTGTTTCATGCGCCAGTTCTATCTCTCTAGAATATTCTAACTCCATCTCTTTCTACTTGTTTAAGGAAAAATGGTGTAAGGTTCTTGTGACGGCGGATCATATCCACATGACGACCTGTTATCTCTTCCAAATAATCATTTGCTTCACACGCCATATAAAATTTAGGAGGCATTTCTACCAACACATCTACATCGCTATCTTCTTTGTGCTCCCCACGAGCCACAGACCCGAAAAGCTGCATAGAAGTCATACCGAAACGCTCACGCAAAATCGGCGCGTGCTGTCTCAATGTTTCTATATATTCGGATGTCGTTTTCATTTCTTATTTTCTAAATCACGTTGCAAAGATATAAAATTAATTTTATATATGCAAATCTTTCAAGGCGCTTTTCTCATTTTTGTCAATTTGTTGCCATACTTCCGTCAATTTTTCCACATTGTCCTTTCTTCAAACCAATAAGAAAGGAGAGCGGCAAACTCTCCTTTCTTATCATCTGTCCGGCGATTGCGCAGAGCGCGCAATCATGGATTAAAGTATCAATCCTCGCCGTTGAGCGCAGCCTCAGCCGCCTCGCGGGCAGCCTGGATAGCAGCGTACTCCTCCTTGTTATGAACGGCGATCTTGGCGAACTCGCGCAGACCTGTTCCGGCCGGGATGAGGTTACCGCAGATCACGTTCTCCTTCATACCCTCCAGGTAATCCACCTTACCGCGGATAGCGGCCTCGTTGAGCACCTTCGTGGTCTCCTGGAAGGAGGCGGCGGACATGAACGATTTCGTTCCCAGAGCCGCACGGGTGATACCCTGCAGAATCTGTTTGGCCGTTGCGCACTCGGCGTCACGCGCCTGAACCAGTTTCTTGTCACGGCGGCGGAGCGACGAGTTTTCGTCGTGCAGACGGCGGGCGGTGACAATCTGTCCCTCATGGAGCGTCTCGCTGTCGCCGACATTGGTGACCACCTTGCGGCCCCAGATACGGTCGTTCTCCTCCAGGAAGTCCATCTTATCTACTACATCGCCCTCCAGGAAACGGGTGTCACCCGGCTCCAGAATCTCCACCTTGCGCATCATCTGGCGTACGATAATCTCGAAGTGCTTATCGTTGATCTCCACACCCTGCATACGATATACAGCCTGTGCCTCGTTAACGATATAGTCCTGAACAGCGGTCGGACCCTGGATAGCCAGAATGTCCTCCGGAGTAATCGAACCGTCCGAGAGAGCTACACCGGCGCGAACGTAGTCGCCTTCCTGTACCAGGATCTGCTTACTGAGCGGGATAAGATACGCCTTCTGTTCGCCCAGCTTGGAGGTGACGAACAGCTCACGGTTACCGCGCTTGATCTTACCGAACGTCACCTCGCCGTCGATCTCGGCTACCACTGCCGGGTTGGACGGGTTACGCGCCTCGAAGAGCTCCGTGATACGCGGCAGACCGGAGGTGATATCACCACCACTGTTGGTAGCGCGGGCCATGGAGAACAACGTGTCGCCGACCTTGACTTCGGCGCCTTCGGTGAAGATCAGGCTTGCCTTGACAGGCAGGTTGTAGGTGCGCAGGATATTACCGTCCTTATCAACGATGTGCGCCTGCGGCATCTTCGTCTTGTCCTTGGTATCGGTGATCGAAACCTCGCGTTTGCCGGTCTGCTCATCGACTTCGGTCTTGCAGGTCACACCTTCGATGACGTCCTCATACTTGATGAAACCGTCTTGCTCGATGATCAACGGAGTCTTGTACGGGTCCCACTCGCAGACGAGCGTATCCTTCGGATATTTCTCGCCGGAAACGACATACAGCTTCGAAGCGTAGGGGATATCGAAGTTGGAGAGCACCACGCCTGTCTTCTCGTCCTTGAGGGTCATGGCGTTCTGGCGGCTGACTACAATCACGTCGCCGGCAGCGGTGGTGATCGTACGCAGGTCCTCGATCTCTACGATACCCTCGCGGGTGAGGTTATAGGTACCCTTAGCGGCATCACCACCCGCCAGACCACCGGAGTGGAAGGTACGGAGGGTCAGCTGTGTACCCGGCTCACCGATCGCCTGTGCGGCGATGACGCCGACCGCCTCACCTTTCTGTACCATCTTACGGGACGCCAGGTTACGGCCGTAACACTTGGCGCAGACTCCGTGTTTGGACTCGCAGGTGAGTACCGAGCGGATCTCCACCTCCTCGATACCGGCAGCCTCGATAGCCTCGCACTGCGGCTCGCGTATCTCCTCGCCGGCAGCCACGATGAGGTTACCCTCGTTGTCGTGGATGTCATGCACCGACACACGGCCCAGGATACGGAGCGTCAGAGAAGCGATGGTATGACCGTTGGCGTCCTTGATAGCGCGGGCTGTCAAGCCGCGGAGCGTACCGCAGTCCTCTTCGTTGATAATCACGTCGTGCGATACATCCACCAGACGGCGGGTCAGATAACCGGCATCGGCCGTCTTCAAAGCGGTATCGGCAAGACCCTTACGGGCACCGTGGGTAGAGATGAAGTACTCCAGCACGGACATACCCTCTTTGAAGTTCGCAAGCACCGGGTTCTCGATATCGGTACGGGTGTCGGTCGAACCGGCCTTCAGAGGCTTACCCATGATACCACGGATACCCGCCAGCTGCTTGATCTGCTGCTGGTTACCACGGGCTCCGGAATCCATCATCATATAGACGGAGTTGAAGCCCTGGTCGGCGCTCTTCATATGATCCATCAGGATGGTGGTCATCTCGCCGTCGATCTTCTTCCATGTATCTACGACCTGGCGGTAACGCTGGTCGTCGGACATCTCACCTTCGTTATACAGCTCGGTGATCTGGTCCACTATCTCGTTACCCTTGTCAATCAGCGCAGTCTTCTCCTCCGGAATGATGATATCATTGAGGTTGAAGCTCAGACCTCCGCGGAATGCGCGGTAGTAACCGAGGTCCTTGATATCGTCCAGGAACTGTGCCGCACGCGCCACACCGCAGGTCTTGATGACCTTCGAGATGATGGATTTGACGGCACCTTTCTTCATCAACACGTTCTGATAACCGATCTCTGCCGGTACGTACTGGTTGACAATCACGCGGCCCGGAGTGGTCTCATAGATCTCGCCGTTGATACGCACTTTCACTTTCGCGTGGATATCTACACGGCCCTCGTTGAGCGCGATGATAGCCTCTTCCTCGGAATAGAAAGCGAGCCCCTCGCCTTTCACGCCTGCGCGTTCCTTGGTAATATAATACAGACCCAGAATCATGTCCTGCGACGGTACGGTAATCGGGTTACCGTTAGCGGGGTCGAGGATGTTATGGGATCCCAGCATCAGGAGCTGCGCCTCCAGGATAGCCTCGTTGCTCAACGGCAAGTGAACAGCCATCTGGTCGCCGTCGAAGTCGGCGTTGAAGCCGGCGCAGGACAGCGGGTGGAGCTGGATAGCCTTGCCCTCGATCATCTTCGGCTGGAAAGCCAGGATACCATGACGGTGCAGTGTCGGGGCACGGTTCAGCAGAACCGGGTGACCTTCCATCACGTGCTCCAGAATCTCATAGATCACCGGCTCGCGGCGGTCGATAATCTTCTTGGCGGACTTGACCGTCTTGACGATACCGCGCTCGATGAGCTTGCGGATGATAAACGGTTTATAGAGCTCGGCCGCCATCTCTTTAGGCAGACCGCACTCGTGCATCTTCAGCTCCGGACCAACGACGATAACCGAACGGGCAGAGTAGTCAACACGCTTACCGAGCAGGTTCTGACGGAAACGTCCCTGCTTACCCTTCAGACTGTCGGAGAGGGATTTCAACGGACGGTTCGCCTCGGATTTCATCGCCGTGGTCTTACGGCTGTTGTCGAACAGGCTGTCCACAGCCTCCTGCAACATACGTTTCTCGTTACGCAGGATCACATCCGGCGCCTTGATCTCGATAAGACGTTTCAGACGGTTGTTACGGATGATCACACGACGGTAGAGGTCGTTGAGGTCGGAGGTAGCGAAACGGCCACCGTCCAGGGGTACCAACGGACGGAGCTCCGGAGGAGTGACAGGGATAGCCTGCAGGATCATCCACTCGGGACGGTTCTTGCCGTTCGACGCACGGAAAGCCTCTACTACCTGCAGACGCTTCAGTGCCTCCTGGCGGCGCTGTACGGAAGTGGACTTATCCGCCGTAGCACGCAGCTCGTAGGACAGCTCGTCCAGGTTCAGACCGCACAGCAGCTCGTACACCGCCTCGGCACCCATCTTCACAATGACTTTGTTCGGATCGGTGTCCTCCAGCAGCTCGTTGCCCTCCGGCATGATATTGAGGATCTGCTGGTACTGGTCCTCGTCGAGCAGCATCTTGTTCTCGATGGGCAGACGGTTCTTGTCCGTCTCGTGCTTCTCGCCGATCTCCTGACCCTCCAGCGCACCGGCACGTACCACGAGATATTTCTCGTAGTAGATGACGGACTCGAGTTTCTTGGTCGGGATACCCAGCAGCGCCGCCATCTTCGACGGCAGCGAACGCAGATACCATATATGCGCTACCGGCACGACGAGCTTGATGTGGCCCATACGCTCACGGCGCACTTTCTTCTCGGTAACCTCTACGCCGCAACGCTCGCAGACAATACCTTTGTAACGGATACGCTTGTACTTACCGCAGTGGCACTCAAAATCCTTGGTAGGACCGAAAATGCGCTCGCAGAACAGACCGTCGCGTTCCGGTTTGTAGGTACGATAGTTAATCGTTTCCGGTTTGAGCACCTCGCCCGAAGAGATCTGCATGATCTCGTCCGGGGAAGCCAGACCGATAGAGATCTTGGTGAAACCGGTTTTCTTATTTTCTTGTTTAAAAGCCATAATAGTCCTCCATTATTCCATGTTGATACTGAGTGCGAGACCTTGCAACTCGTGCAACAGCACGTTGAGCGACTCGGGCAGACCCGGGGTCGGGAAGTTCTCTCCTTTGACAATAGCCT
>CACYKR010000017.1:32162-42338 GCA_902774995.1 uncultured Bacteroidales bacterium
CCGGTCACGTCGTCGGACTTGATAGTCAGGATCTCTTGCAGCACGTGGGCGGCACCGTGTGCCTCCAGTGCCCAGACCTCCATCTCACCGAAACGCTGGCCACCGAACTGCGCCTTACCGCCGAGCGGCTGCTGGGTGATGAGGCTGTACGGACCGATAGAACGGGCGTGCATCTTGTCGTCCACCATGTGACCCAGTTTCATGAAGTAGGTCACACCTACGGTAGCCATCTGGTCGAACGGCTCGCCCGTCTCGCCGTCGTAGAGTTGGGTCTTGCCGGCACGCGGCAGACCGGCTTTGTCGGTCCACTCGTCCAACTGCTCCATTGTACATCCGTCGAAGATCGGAGTCGAGAACTTGACACCCAGTTCGGCACCTGCCCAACCGAGTACAGCCTCGAAGATCTGACCGATGTTCATACGGGAAGGCACACCCATCGGGTTCAGCACGATATCCACCGGCGTACCGTCAGCCAGGAACGGCATGTCCTCTACGCGCACGATCTTGGATACGATACCTTTGTTACCGTGACGACCGGCCATCTTGTCACCCACGCGGATCTTACGGCGTTTGGCGATATAGACCTTCGCCATCTGGATGATACCGTTCGGCAGCTCGTCGCCGATAGTGAGGTTGAATTTCTCGCGCTTGAGCGCGGCGTCCATCTCCTTGTATTTGGCGATATAGTTCATGATACACTGCGCCACGAGTTCGTTCTTGTGCTCGTCGGCCGTCCAGCCCTCCAGCAATACGGAGAAGTAGTCGATCTCATTCAGACGCTCCTTGCTGAAATGCTGGCCCTTGCTGATAAGCTCGGTACCCAGGATATCCTTCACGGATACAGCCTGGCGGCCGTTGAGGATGCCGTAGAGCTTGTCGATGAGCAGGTCATGAAGCGCATCTGCTTTCTCGCGGAACTTGAGATCCATCTTCTGCAGGGTCTCTTTGTCCTCCATCTTCTGCTTGCGGTCCTTGGTAGCACGGGTATAGAGTTTCTTGTCGATGATCACACCGTCCAGCGACGGAGAAGCCTTCAGCGAAGCGTCTTTCACGTCACCGGCCTTGTCGCCGAAGATAGCCTTCAGCAGCTTCTCCTCCGGACTCGGATCGGTCTCTCCCTTAGGAGTGATCTTACCTACCAGGATATCACCCGGCTGGATGTAAGCACCGATACGGATGATACCGTTCTCGTCCAGGTCTTTGGTAGCGTCCTCGGATACGTTCGGGATATCGGCGGTGAACTCCTCCATGCCGCGTTTGGTGTCACGCACCTCGAGCAGCTGCTCCACTACGTGTACGGAGGTGTACATGTCTTCGCGTACGATGCGCTCGCTCAATACGATAGCATCCTCATAGTTATAACCCTTCCAGGGGATATAGGCTACCTTCAGGTTCTTACCGAGCGCCAGCTCACCGCCCTGGGTAGCATAACCCTCGGTCAGGATCTGACCTTTCTCCACCGTGTCGCCCTTGCGTACCAGCGGATGGAGGTCGATGGTGGTGTTCTGGTTGGTCTTCTCGAACTTAGGCATCTTGTACTCTTTCTCCGGCGAGTCGAAGCTGACAGCCTCTTCCTCTGCCGTACGCTCGTAGCGGATGCGGATGACGTCGGCATCGACATAAGTCACCGTACCCGTACCCTCTGCCACGATCTGTGTGCGGCTGTCGGTCACGAGCTGTTCCTCGATACCGGTACCTACGATAGGCGCCTCCGAAGTGATCAGAGGTACTGCCTGGCGCATCATGTTCGAACCCATCAACGCACGGTGGGCGTCATCGTGCTCCAGGAACGGGATGAGCGCTGCCGCTACCGAAGCTATCTGGCACGGAGCTACGTCCATGAGGTTCACCTGGTCCGGAGCCACTACCGGGAACTCGGCACCCAGACGGGTCTTGACTTTCGAGCGGATGAACGAACCGTCCTCGCGGAGCGGCGCGTTACCCTGGGCTACCACCTGGTTCTCCTCGTCCTCGGCGGACAGATATACCACATGGTCGTTGTCCAGATCCACTACGCTGTTCTCCACCTTGCGGTACGGCGTCTCGATGAAGCCCAGGTCATTGATCTTCGCATAGATACACATGGACGAGATCAGACCGATGTTCGGGCCTTCCGGCGTCTCAATAGGACAGAGACGGCCGTAGTGGGTATAGTGTACGTCTCGCACCTCGAATCCGGCGCGGTCACGGCTCAGACCGCCGGGACCCAGAGCCGACATACGGCGCTTATGGGTAATCTCAGCCAACGGGTTCTGCTGGTCCATGAACTGGCTCAGCGCGTTGGTTCCGAAATAGCTGTTGATAATCGACGAGATGGACTTGGCGTTAATCAGGTCGGTCGGAGTGAAGACCTCGTTGTCGCGTACGTTCATACGCTCACGTACGGTACGCGCCATACGGGCCAGACCGATACCGAACTGGTTGAACAGCTGCTCGCCTACCGTGCGGACACGGCGGTTGCTCAGGTGGTCGATATCATCCACCTCGGCGTTGCTGTTGATGAGCATGACGAGGTACTTGATAATCTCGATGATATCCTCCTTGGTCAGTACGCGGGTGTCCTCCGGGATGGACATGTTCAGCTTGCGGTTGATACGGTAACGGCCTACCTCGCCCAGGTCATAACGCTTCTGGGAGAAGAACAGGTTCTGGATCATCTCGCGCGCCGTAGCGTCATCCGCCGGCTCGGCGTTACGCAGCTGGCGGTAGATATACAGCACCGCCTCTTTCTCCGTCTTGGCAGGGTCTTTCTGCAGGGTGTTGAAGATAATCGAGAAGTCGTTCTCGCGCTCCTGGTCTTTATGCAGCAGGACGGATTTGGAACCGGACTCCAGGATGATGTCGATGATCTCCGGAGTAATCTCCTCCTCACGCTCCACCACAATCTGGTTACGCTCGATGGACGACACCTCACCGGTATCCTCGTCCACGAAATCCTCGATGGTCGGTTTCATTACATAACCTGCCAGCTTGCGGCCCATGCAAGCCTCCAGCGTCTCGCGGTTGACCTTCACCTCCTCAGCCAAGTCGAAGCAGTTGAGGATGTCCTTGTCGGACTCGAAACCGATAGCGCGGAGAAGCGTGGTCACCGGCAGCTTCTTCTTACGGTCGATGTAAGCGTACATCACCTTGTTGATATCCGTAGCGAACTCAATCCACGATCCGCGGAAGGGGATGATACGCGCCGAATAGAGCTTCGTGCCGTTGGAGTGCATGCTCGTGCCGAAGAACACACCCGGCGAACGGTGCAGCTGGCTCACTACCACGCGTTCGGCACCGTTGATGACGAACGTGCCTTTCGGCGTCATGTACGGGATAGTACCTAAATAAACATCGGATACCACGGTATCGAAATCCTCGTGGTCCGGGTCCTCGCAACTCAGACGCAGCTTGGCTTTCAAAGGCACACTGTAGGTCAGACCGCGTTTGATACACTCCTCGATCGAGTAGCGGGGACGATCCACCGAATAGTCCAAGAATGCCAGCGTGAAACTGTTGCGGGTGTCCTGAATCGGGAAGTTCTCCGAGAATACCCTAAAGAGTCCCTCTTTACGACGCTGCTCCGGAGTGGAATCCATCTGCACGAAATCTTGGAAGGACTTCAACTGAATCTCCAGAAAGTCAGGATAAGGCATATGCTTCTGCATACGACTGAAATTGACTCTCTGCTGTTTTTTACTTGTAGCCATTATTTTAGATGGTTGATAATTGTTTAACAGAATCAAACTGTTGGTAATGAATAATTTAAATCTAAATCTATGGTGTGTTTCTTTTAGGTTATTTTAACATTCACCTTATAATAATTACCAAATTTTTCAGTTCGTTAACTATTCTGTCCTATTGAGCAGAAAAGGTTTAGACCCCTATTTGCGTAGGGATCTAAACCTATTCCACTCCGTTAGAGTGGTTGGTCTGCGGGGTATTACTTCAGCTCTACCTCAGCACCTACCTCTTCCAGAGCCTTCTTCAGAGCCTCTGCGGTAGCTTTGTCAACACCTTCCTTAACGGTTGCAGGAGCTGCATCTACGATGTCCTTAGCCTCTTTCAGACCAAGACCGGTTTGCTCTTTAACAGCCTTTACAACCTGGAGCTTGTTAGCACCTGCGCTCTTCAGTACTACATCGAACGAGGTCTTCTCCTCTGCTGCCTCAGCAGCTGCACCACCTGCAGCAGGAGCAGCAACTGCAACTGCAGCAGCAGCCGGCTCGATGCCGTACTCCTCTTTCAGGATAGTAGCGAGTTCATTCACTTCCTTAACGGTAAGGTTAACTAATGTTTCAGCAATAACTTTAAGATCTGCCATTGTCTTATAAATTTAAAAGATTATTTTTTTCAGTTAATTTGTTTTTTGAAATACCGGTATCTCGATATATCGTTATTCCGGTTATTATTCTGCGCGCTCGCCGAGCGTCTGGAGTACACCGTGAATGGTGTTCTGTCCGCTCTGAAGTGCAGATACGACGTTCTTCGCAGGCGACTGGAGCAATGCAACCAATTCGGCGATGAGCTCGTTCTTGGACTTGATAGCGCTCAGGAACTCGAGATTCTGCTTGCCTACGTAAACAGTCTCCTCTACGTATGCAGCCTTGAGTTCGGGCTTAGCCTCACCGGTCTTGTCGCCTTTGGTAAACTCCTTGATGAGTTTTGCCGGAGCGTTACCGGTATTGCTGAGCATAAGTGCGGTGTTACCCTTGAGAGCACCGAAGATCTCCGCCTCTACGCCCTTTTTCTCGAGGGCTTTCTGAAGCAGCGTGTTCTTGGCTACCAAGAGTTTGATGTCCTGCTTGAAGCACGCACGGCGCAGCTCGCTTGTCTTCGCAGCATCCAGACCCTCGATATTCACGAGGTAGAAATGCGAGTACTCGGCGAGTTGGGTGCCAAGGGCCTCAATGACCAGATTTTTATCTTCCTTTTTCATACTTGTCTGTTGTTTTTAAGAGATTAAAGCGATTTGGTATCGATCTTAATACCCTGACTCATAGTGCTGGAAAGATAAACGCTCTTGATGTACTCGCCTTTCGATACAGCGGGCTTCAGGTGCTTGATAGTCTCGATGAACGCATTGGCGTTCTCGGCGATCTTCTCTGCCGTGAAGCTTACTTTGCCGATCGAGGTGTGTACAATACCGAACTTGTCAACCTTGAAGTCGATCTTACCGCCCTTGACCTCTTTGACAGCTTTCGCTACGTCCATGGTTACGGTACCGCTCTTGGGGTTCGGCATCAGTCCGCGGGGACCGAGCACACGACCCAGGGCACCGATCTTGCCCATGATCTGAGGCTGGGTGATGATGACGTCAATGTCCGTCCATCCACCTTTGATCTTTTCAATATACTCATCCAGACCTACGTAGTCGGCACCTGCCTCTTTGGCGGCTGCCTCCTGGTCCGGAGTACAGAGTGCAAGAACGCGTACGGTCTTACCGGTTCCGTTAGGAAGGGCTACCACGCCGCGTACCATCTGGTTGGCCTTACGGGGGTCAACACCCAGACGTACGTCGATATCTACGGAAGCGTCGAACTTGGTAGTAGTGATCTCTTTGACGAGCGCTGCTGCCTCCTCAACGGTGTAGAGCTTACCTGCTTCAATCTTCTCAGCAGCAAGCTTCTGTTTTTTTGTCAGTTTTGCCATAATTGTTGATGTTGATTGAAACGGTTATTACTTAACGGTGATACCCATACTGCGGGCTGTACCTTTGACCATCTTGAGAGCGGACTCTACGGTGAAGCAGTTGAGGTCCACCATCTTGTCCTGGGCAATCTGCGTAGCCTGCTCCTCGGTGATCGTTGCCACCTTGGTGCGGTTAGGCTGATCGCTACCGCTCTTCACCTTCGCTGCCTCGAGGAGCTGGATAGCTACAGGAGGAGTCTTAACGACGAAATCAAACGACTTGTCCGCATAAACGGTAATGATTACAGGCAGCACTTTGCCTGCCTTGTCTTGCGTTCTGGCATTGAACTGTTTGCAGAACTCCATGATGTTCACGCCCTTCGAACCCAGAGCCGGGCCTACCGGAGGTGCAGGGTTGGCTGCGCCACCCTTGATTTGGAGTTTGATAAAACCAGCAATTTCTTTAGCCATAGTTTTACTGTTGTTAATAGTTTTTGACTTGCAAACGGGCTTTCGACCTTCGACTTTTGACTTTCGAAACGATTACCCTCAGTCGGTTAATAATTTGAAACTACCGAGTAGTGACTAACGACCTGTAACGGGGTCTCCTACTCTTTTTCTACCTGGTTGTAGCCCAGCTCCAGAGGAGTCTGGCGGTCAAAAATCGTAACCACCACTTTGAGCTTGTGCTTGTCGTCCGCTACCTCCTGTACCGTACCCTTGAAGCCGTTGAACGGACCGTCCACCACCTTCACGCTCTCGCCTACGAGGAAACTGATTTCGCTCGCGGCGCGCGTCTCCGACTCCGTAGCCAGGCCTACCAGTTTGTTGACCTCGGCCTGAGGAACCGGCTCGGGTTTGACGGTCGTCTTTCCGCCGCTCAGGAATCCCAGTACGTTCGGGATGTTGCGAAGAAGAGGGAAACTCTCGTCGCAAAGATAACACTCTACCAGCAGGTAACCGGGAAGCAGATTGCGCTCCTTCTCGACACGCTTGCCGTTCTTCAGCGTCACCACCTTCTCGCGGGGGATAAGCACTTGCGACACGTACTCACGGAAAAGCGAACTCGATACCAGAGCATTGTTGATATACTCCTCCACCTTGTTCTCCTTGCCGCTGATTGCGCGCAGGACATACCATTGTTTTTTGTTCTCAGCCATCTTAATTCGAATTAAAAATTAAAAATTAAGAATTACGAATTAGAACAAGCCGTAAACAAACGTCATGATACTCTCAAAGCACCAGTCCATAAGCCACACGATCAGCGCCAGTATAATGGAAGCAATCAATACTATCACTGAACTCTGAGCCAACTCCTGACGGGTAGGCCAACTGGTCTTATGAACCAATTCGTTGTACGATTCTTTGCAATATTCTACAAAAGCCATATTAGTAGATTTTTTTAATATTCCTTATTTGCGCAACGCAATTCGGCTCCAGCTTGGGCTAAAGTCGAATTGGAAGCTATGTCTTGTAACAGCACGGAAGGCAGGAATCGAACCCACATTGACGGTTTTGGAGACCGCTCTCCTACCATTGGAGGACTTCCGTAAAGCGCTCGGGGCTCGAAGCCCCAAGCGGTTTACTCATTTGCCGACGAATCAGTCGATGAGTTTGGTGATCTGACCGGAACCTACGGTACGGCCACCCTCACGGATTGCGAAACGCAGACCCTCGGAGCAAGCTACCGGGTAGATCAGCTTAACCTGGATCTCCAGGTTGTCGCCCGGCATTACCATCTCGGTTCCTTCCGGCAGAGTGATCTCACCGGTAACGTCCATCGTACGGATGTAGAACTGCGGACGATAGTGGTTGTGGAACGGAGTGTGACGGCCGCCTTCCTCTTTCTTCAGGATATAAACGGAAGCCTTGAACTCGCTGTACGGCTTAACCATGCCCGGGTGAGTCAATACCATACCACGTTTAACCTCGTCTTTGTCGATACCGCGGAGGAGCAGACCTACGTTATCACCAGCCTCGCCCTGATCCAACAGTTTGCGGAACATCTCAACGCCGGTTACAACGGATTTCTTACCCTCAGCACCCAGACCGATGAGCTGAACCTCGTCACCTACTTTGATGACACCGGTCTCGATACGGCCGGTTGCTACAGTACCACGACCGGTGATAGAGAATACATCCTCAACCGGCATCAGGAACGGTTTGTCAACGGCACGTACAGGCAGCTGAATCCAGTTGTCGCAAGCATCCATCAACTCCATGATCTTCTCTTCCCACTGCGGAACACCGTTCAGTGCACCCAGTGCAGAACCGCGGATAACCGGGGTGTTGTCGCCATCGAAATCATAGAAGTTCAACAGCTCACGCATCTCCATCTCAACGAGGTCAAGCATCTCAGGATCGTCAACCATGTCGCACTTGTTCATGAATACAACCAGGCGCGGTACGTTTACTTGGCGAGCCAAAAGGATGTGCTCGCGGGTCTGAGGCATAGGACCATCAGTTGCAGCAACTACGATGATAGCACCATCCATCTGAGCGGCACCGGTAACCATGTTCTTTACATAGTCAGCGTGGCCCGGGCAGTCTACGTGTGCGTAGTGGCGGTTAGCGGTCTGATACTCTACGTGAGCGGTGTTGATTGTGATACCACGCTCTTTCTCCTCGGGAGCGTTATCGATAGAATCGAAAGAACGCTGCTCCGAAAGACCCTTCTTTGCCAATACGGTGGTAATAGCTGCGGTCAGAGTCGTTTTTCCGTGGTCAACGTGACCGATGGTACCGATGTTTACGTGCGGTTTCGAACGGTCAAATTTTTCTTTTGCCATAGTAATTCTTTAGTTTTTATTAACGTTAATAAACAAAAATTGTTTAATTGTCATTCCTTAGAACCTTTGTACTTTGTACATTGTCCCTTTGTACTTAAAAAAGGCCGGTCAATGTACGACCGTTGACCAACCTTTATATTTCGCGCAAGCGAGATCTGCAGAACAGAGTTCGCGTTAGCACGCGATCTGAGCTGCTTCCGAGAGTTGAACTCGGGACCTCATCCTTACCAAGGATGCGCTCTACCACTGAGCTAAAGCAGCATTGAGAGCGAAAGACGGGACTCAAACCCGCGACCCCCAGCTTGGAAGGCTAGTGCTCTATCGACTGAGCTACTTTCGCGCGTTCGCGTCCTTTATGTCGAACGCGTGTGTGGGTGCGGATGGATTCGAACCACCGAAGTCGAAGACAGCAGATTTACAGTCTGCCCCATTTGGCCACTCTGGAACACACCCGGTTTTCAAAGATCTTTTGAGCCTCTAGTCGGACTCGAACCAACGACCGCTGGATTACAAATCTAGTGCTCTACCAACTGAGCTATAGAGGCGCTCGCGTTCGGCGGTGATTAGCGTACTTAGACCTCGTTCCGACGAAAAAGCGTGCAAAGGTAGTGCTTTTTTTTGATATGACCAAATATTTTTGCAAAAAAATGCAATTTTTAGTCATTTTTCTTGTTTTTAGGCTCCTCTTTGCCCTTTGCACGGGGGTGAGTGGCCATATATACGCGTTTTACCTGCTCGAAGGTTGTATGGGTATAAACCTGGGTCGTACTGAGCGAGGCGTGACCCAGAAGCGTCTGGATGGTACGGATGTCGGCGCCGTTGTCCAGCATGGCTGTAGCAAACGTATGGCGCAGTACGTGGGGAGAGTGTTTCTTCAGTGTCGATACCTCTCCCATACGTGTGCGCACGATAGTATATAAGGTGTTCTTCGTCATCGGCACCGCCTCGCCGGACTTGTTTATCTTCACAAAGAAGGTCTGCGGCTCTACGGCATGCCGGGATTCCGATATCTCGGTATCCCGTGCCTCCATATACTCCCTTATCTGCGCCACGAGGCCTTCGCCGATAGGTACGATCCGCTCCTTGCGCCGTTTGCCGAAGACACGTATCTGGCCCTGGTCGAGGTCTATATCCGCGTCGGTGAGCCCTAACATCTCCGCCTGACGCATCCCCGTCTGGTACAGCATCTCGATGATCAAGGCATCGCGTAGCGCACCGAATATATCATCCGCGCCGCAT
Source organism: uncultured Bacteroidales bacterium (assembly GCA_902774995.1). Lineage (GTDB taxonomy): Bacteria > Bacteroidota > Bacteroidia > Bacteroidales > Paludibacteraceae > Colicola. The sequence continues at coordinate 41,801 of CACYKR010000017.1, forward strand.
TCGTAATTTTTAATTTTTAATTCATAATTCTTCTCCGCCGCCTCCATCTCCTCTTCCCGGAAGAACACCGGCAGAGGCTTGTCCGCTTTCGGGGAGATGATTCTTGCCGTCACGTCCCGCCGCACTTCTCCGATCCGCAGCGCCCATTTATAGAAACTGCGCAGGGCGGAGAGCTTTCTCTTGACGGACCGCGGCGAGTGTTTCTGCTTCTCCACCATCTCCAGCATCCAGGCTTTCACGTCGTCTTCGCCCACTCCCTGTATCTGCTCCCGGGTAGCGGTATCGCCCCATCCCATGAAGCGGCAGAAGTCCCGCAGGTCATCCCGGTAGGCCTCCACGGTGCGCGGCGAGTATTTCCGCTCAATAGCGATATAGTCCAAGAAATGCTGAATCATAGTGCAAAGGTACAACAAAAATTGCACATATGCAAATAAAAATCACCGTCACGACACTACAATTCGTAAAAAAATGCACTTCTGCAAAAGATTTTTGCCGAAATGTTTGGTCCTGTGAAAAAAATGTAGTAATTTTGTAGCGG
>CACYKR010000018.1 GCA_902774995.1 uncultured Bacteroidales bacterium
AGAGAATACAGGGCGGATGTATTACAGGAAATGGGAACAAAATTTGCATATGTCGATTTTTTGTTGTACCTTTGCAGCGGAAAAGTGTAAAACGGAAAGGTGGGGGGTTGCAGGGGTAAAGGACAGGGGAGTGATGTACCTGTGACGTAGTTTATATCGTCTAGGTATGGTCTAGGTATCGTCTAGCCCAGTATGCATCCACAGAGGCAATTATATATTCTTAATACTGATGCACCGGAATTAAAAATTAAAAATTACGAATTACGAATTACGAATTAATGACGGCGGAGCCGTGTCCGGATAAAATCCGGACGCAATGAACGAAGGAAGGGCTCGCGTAAAAATGGGTGAGAAAGGGACATAAACTTATAAAACAGTTTTTTATTCTTTCAGTCCAAAATTGCCAAAAATTAAAACGGCGAATTAAACGAATTACGCGAATTTTACTAAGTCAACCATACGGCGAAGCAGATCGTGCCCGTAGGGCTAAGAATTATCAACAATTAAAGACTACAGCAAGTGCAGAGGATGTAAGCTTTGACAGATGGCTTAGTAGAGGAAGCCGAACAGCCAAAGAGGGAGCTTGTTGCCGTACGGGTATTCCATGTCATCCGCAAGGATATAGGAATCCTGAATATCGGCAATCTGGGTATAGTCCTTGTCTGCACCGCCTACTTCGAAAGTATATTTGCCATCGACCAGAAAATCGCCTTTCGACTTGCCATATTCCACCAAATGGGCTTGTGCCAGTTGGTTCACAGCAAAAGTCTCGCGGACGGTACCTATATTGACCGGTTGCGACGCCATGGCGTACAGCATATTACTGTTATCCACCAGTATTTTGTCCGGCTTCTGCATCTTTTTGGCATTGTAATAGTCGGAATAGAGCAGATGCAGAATATCCGCTTTCTCCAGATAATTGAGATACTCCAGAATTGTATTCCGTTGCAGTGCGCTCTGAATAGACAGACGTTTGATATCTACATCATATGGAACAGAGACGGACAGGATATTGACCAGTGCTTTGATTTTGCGAGTGTTGGCTACATCCACCCGGCATATGCGCGGCAACTCATCGTCGATGATATAGCTGACAGTATTCTCGATGGTAGAGTAATAATCCACGGTGTCCTTGAGTTGCAGGTAATAAGGGTAATAACCATATTGCAGGTATTCCCGGAAGAACTGCAGCGGTCTGCATTTGCCGTTTACCTCATTGGCTAATGTCCACGGGTCGGCGAGCAGTTGCTCCAAGGTGTATTTAGGAAAATCTATTCCTTTGAAGAAATAGAGAAACTCGCGGAAACTCAAGCCCTGGATGTCATGATTGACACACCGCCTGCTCAGATCCGCATCGCCTTGCTGGAGACTCAGCAGTGAACTTCCGCTGATTACTATGCGCATATCCGATTCATAGAGATCATAAATTTCCTTAATCTCACGGCTCCAGTTAGGATATTTGTGTATCTCGTCCAAAAACAGATGTTTGCCGCCTACTTTGTAGAACTGTTCCGCCAGATCCAGCAACGAATGGGACGCAAAATAGGCTCCGTCACAGGAGCAATACAGCACCGACCGGTCGGAGATAGCATAATGCTGCTTGATATATTGCCGCATGATGGTGGATTTGCCCACTCCTTTGGGACCGCGCAACGCCATCAACGGTGTATCCCAGTTGATCTCCTTGCTACACTGACGGATGATATTCATCGGCGTCTTCTTGTAGTAACTTACATGCTTGTCAATCAGGTTTTTCATTGTCTGTAATGTTTGTCTGTGATTATTCAATTGAGCAATCCATCACTATTTGTGCTTTTTATTTTGAACACAAATTGTATATATGTGCTTTTTGCATTAAACACAAATCCGGTGCAAAAGTACTACTTTTTTCTGATATACGCAAATCTTCTTTCAATTAAAATGCTGTTTTATTTCATTTTTTTGTGATTTTGCACATCTTTTTGACATAATAAAGCCTCACCGCCAACAACTGAACAAATTAAAAATTAAAAATTAAAAATTACGAATTAATGACGGCAGAGCCGTGTCGGGATAATATCCCGACGCAATGAACGAAGAAAGGGCTCGCGCAAATATGCGCGAGAAGGGAAAGGCGGAAGGGACACCCCCCGACCCCCTCTCAGAGGGGGAGAGAAATCACTTCTTAGTAGCAGACCACTCGCGTGGAGAGAGGCCTGTCTGGCGGGTGAAGGTGCGTGAGAAGACGGCAGGCGAGGAGAAACCGCAGGCGGAGGCTATCTCCGTCAGTTTCATATCCGGGTGCGCAGACATGAGGCGCTGCGCTTCCTCTACGCGGTAGCGGTTGACGAGTTGGTAGAACGAGCATCCGTACGCGTCGTTGAGGAACTGGGAGAGATAAGTGCGGTTGGTAGGCAAGACGGCACGCAGGTCGGTGAGCTGGAAATCCGGATTGCGATAAGGTTTCCCCTCCGCCATCCAGTGTTCGAAGAGACGGCGCTCCGTTTCAAGAGCTTCGCCGTTTGAGGGAGTTTGAAGGTTTGAGGCTTCACCGTTTGAGAGGGTTTGAGGCGTTTCTGTTGTACTTTGTACATCGTCCCCTTGTACCTCCTCCCACGGGTCCCTGCGGAAGAGAATCTGCTCGGTGGAGTAAGCCAGGATGAGGAACAGCAGCCATTGCTGGGTGAACATCCGGTTCGGCACGTACCAGAAGACAATGAAATAGAACGACACGCCCAGCAGAAACAGAACCGTCAGATACCTCACTATCCACTGCACGTCGATATTGTCCATCGAGGAGAAATTATCCTCGCACCACCGCCGGTAGTTCCGCACATGACGGCAGAGCATGAGGAAGATACAAAACGGATAAAGCATGATAATCAGTATCAGGTTGGTCTGTATGAAATAATCCACCACGCCAAGAACCACCATCGGCAGGACAAAGACCGCTACCTTGTTCCACGTAAGCCACTGCGGACGCAGCATCTGCGTAGGATACACATAGAGCAGCCACGCCAACACATTGCCTATTACGAGCGAACTGTTATAAAGCGGGTCGTCGGGCGTACCGCCGACAGCCCTGATACCGCAGCCGTAACGCCCAACCAGCAACAGGGAGTCAATCACGCCCCAGATAACAAGCGTCGTAGCCCACGACTTACGCAGACGGTTTCCACCGTGATGGCGATAGACCACCCATGCGCCATAGAAACAGACCGTGACCGTAGCGATATATTGGATCGGATTGATGTATATGTCAAACACCTCCTCCGGGATAAACGACGCCGCCCAATAGCTGCAGACCATCATCGCCGACAGCACCAACGCAAAAAAGACTTCCGAACGGTAGTCTAACCAAAACTCACGAAATTTATTCATCATATCTCCTTACCCGTTTTCTCCTCCGCCTCGAAGGGGAACAGACCGAAGAGCTCCGCGTCAATGCGGTCGGTCACCCAGCGGAAGTCCTCCGGATTCTCGCCGAACTTGATCTTGTCGCCCTCCACGATGAGCAGTTTGCCCTTGTAATCCTTGATCCACGCCTCGTATTTGTCATTCAGTCCCTGCAGATAATCGAGTTTCATCTGCTGCTCGTACCCGCGTGCGCGTTTCTGGATCTGCGCCACAAGCGTAGGCACCGACGCACGCACATAAATCAGCAGGTCCGGCATCTTCACCAGCGTGGTCATGAGGTCAAAGAGATCCTGGTAGTTCTCGAAGTCGCGGTCGGACATCATCCCCTGGTCATGGAGGTTGGGCGCGAAGATACGCGCGTCCTCATAGATGGTACGGTCCTGGATGATATACTTATCCGAGCGGCCTATCTCTACCACGTCCTTGAAACGCTTGTTAAGAAAATAGACCTGTAGGTTAAAGGACCACCGCGCCATATCGGCATAGAAATCCTCCAGATAGGGGTTGTACTCTACACTCTCGAAACGGGGCTCCCAGCCGTAATGTTTGGCAAGCATGGTGGTCAGGGTGGTCTTGCCGCACCCGATGTTTCCTGCTACAGCAATATGCATGTCGCGTTCGTTTTTATTGGTTATTATTCCAGTTATTTTCACTAAAGAGTCCGAAGAGCTCCGCGTCCACCTTGTCGATGACCTTGCGGAAATCGGCGGGGTTGTTCTCGAAATCCATGCCGTCGGACTCGATGACGAGCACCCGGCCTTCGTACTTATGGTAGATGAAATCCTCGTATTTCTCATTCAGGTCGGTCAGGTAGTCTATCTGCATCGTCTGCTCATACTCTCGTCCGCGGCGTTGTATCTGCGCTACGAGGGCGGGCACGGACTTACGGAGATAAATCATCATATCCGGCATCTTCATCTGCCCTTTCATCAGGTCGAAAAGCTCCATGAAGGTCTCGTAGTCCCGCTTGCTCAGGTCGCCCCGCTCGTAGTTATTCCGGACGAAGACATACACGCCCTCGAAGATAGAGCGGTCCTGCACAATGGTGTGGCTGGCGCGCTGCACCGCCAGCATGTCCTTGAACCGCTCCTTGAGGAAATAGGTCTCCAGACAGAACGCCCAGCGGTTGATATCGCCGTAGTAATCCTCCAGATACGGATTGAAGCTCACGGATTCAAACCGCGGCTCCCATCCGTAATACTTCGCTAACATCTTCGTCAGCGTCGTCTTTCCTGCACCAATATTTCCTGCGATAGCTATGTACACGAGAGTAATGAATAATGATTATTTCACCAATGCGCCGGTAATCGTATATATTTTATCTCCGCGGAGAATATAAATCTGTCCGTCGCGGAGGATCTTCTGTACCGCAGTCTTTCCGTCAGGCTGCACATTCTCTATCGGCAGCAGACTCTCCAAGTCCAGATTGATCTCGGGAAGAGTTACTTTCGTTCTGGTGAAGATCTTCACTTCGCCGGCCTGCAAACCTACCGAGCCCGACGCCGTTCCGCCTTCAAAATAGTTGTACCACGTACCGCTCGGCAGGCTATAACTCTGCGCGGCCGTAGCATCGAAATTAGCGACGGCTATTATATTCTCCCACTGTACATAACGTATTTTCTGCGCATGCCCCAGTACTGCGTTTGAGGGATCTCCGGCAAACCATTCCGGATGGAGTCTGGTACGAAGCTGGATGGCTTGTGCGCATTTCTGGTAAGCCGCCACACGGTTGGCATTGCTGAAATAACCCAAACTCTCCGGGCGCGGTTTTTTATTGCACCGGTAGTCGGAATTATTGCCCGCCGGGTGGTCTGCATCGCTGTTGATAGAGAAATCATAGCCGATCTCCTCAAACTGCCACAACATGTGCGGACCATTCAAGAGCACATTCATAATCACGCTTGCGGGGACACGCGCCAAACGGGTTGCCTCATTGGTCATAATAGCGCCGTTTCCGAACGTTTTAGCCTTATATTGCATACGTTCCTCATCATGACTCTCCGAGTACGTCACGTACCCGTCCTTATTAGCCGGGGAGATGTCATCTTTCTGATCGAGCCATCCCGAAGCCACCTGTGTATAGGCATAATTCGTATTATCCCAACATAACATGCCTTGCTGCACAAGACGAGGGCGCTGCTCATACATTTTCGGGCCCCAATGTTCAAGAATGAAATACGGTTCTCCGTTCGGGTAACTGCCATTCGAATTCTTCGCCGCAGCCAATACTGCATTCGTATAATAATGCGAGATGTTATTCATCAGTTTCTCGTAATCATACGTGTTCTTCGTTCCGCAGCCGCACATTCCATGACTCAAGTCCATACGATAGCCGTCAATTTTATATTCTTTAATCCAGTACTGCAGCGCACGGGTGAACATATCACGCGCCGGAGCAAAATCATGATTCCATTTCTCATATACATTGTCATCATGAGGAACCTGCGTACAGAACCATGGATTACTGCTCAAATCCGTCCCGTAAGGATAGAGTTTGTTCATCGGGTTTAGTCCGGTAGCATGGTTAAACACCATATCCATAATCACTGCCATTCCACGTTTGTGACACTCATCAATGAAAGCCTTGATATCGTTCTCCGAACCGTAGGCACGGTCAGGAGCGAAATAATGGTTGGGAGAATAGCCCCAGTTATAGTTGCCGTCAAACTCGCAGATAGGCATCAGCTCGATAGCGTTCACGCCTAATTGCTGCAGGTAGTCCAGACGCTCGCGCACGCCCCGGATGGTACGGTTCTGCGTATAGTCATACACCCAGAGCTCGTAGATGACGAGGTTGTTCTTGTCCGGACGCTTGAAGTTCAGCGTGGCGTCCGACCATTGGTAAGCCGGTTTGTTGGTCTGGATAACCGTCACATAACCGCCGTCCGCCCCTTGCAACGGATACCGGATAAGCGTTGGGTCGGCGCTACGCGGCTCCCACTGGTCGTCGGGGTGGATAACCTTCTCCGAGAAGAGGTCGGATATCTGTTTTTTCACACCGTCCGCGCGCTCCACAGCATACTGGAAGCGGTATTCCTTACCCGGCTCCAGCCCCGTGAGGGTGATCCAGAAATATTTCTCATCACGCTTCAGCTGGTACTCCGGTTTCAGTTTCCAGCCGGTCATATCGCCGATGAGGAAGACGCGCTTGGCAGGCTGTGTTTTGGAAGCCGCATACGTACAGAGCGTCACCGAGGTGCCGTCCGAACCATAGTAGATACCATTCACTATACCGTTAGGACGGGTACCCGTGATACCGGCTACGCCGTCAACGGCCTCCCATATATCGCCTGTCGCCTCCTCGCCTAACACCACGAAGATGTCTCCGCCGGAAGCCGTCTTGCCTTCTTTCGAACCGGAAGGACCGTCGTTGAACACAAACGCCAACGCGTACACCTCCGTACCCGCAGGGATATTATAATAGGTGTACATATTATCTATCTCCAGCTGCCATTTGCCGTCAGCGGTCTTGGTCAACTGCGGAGCGGAAGCCGAACGCCAGTCGGCTTTCACGCCCAGCCAGTTCTGGGTCTTGGTACAATAGCCTGTATGGGCATAACACTTGGTAGCAGCAGCCATTCCGCCGTTGCCGCCCTTGGGGTCAAAAGTGATGGTAATCTTACCGGTATAGCCCGGCTCGACGACTGCAGGCGAGGTGGTCACCTGCGCACTCACGCAGGCAACACACATCACCAATATACTCAGAACAAGTTTGCGCATAGTGTGCGATATTCTTTATTCATTATTCATTATTTTTACAACTGACGACCTGTAGCGTCAAACACTTTCTCGCCACGAACGATACGGAGCTGACCGTCTATGATCATCTTGCGGGCCTGCTTTTGGCCCTCTACCTGATTGATGGCCTGGTTCGGTTCCTCACCGCCGCCGGGATTCTCTGTTCCCCAGTCAATCGTGTACGCATCATAAGTAGCTTGATCTACACTCTCAACTTCTATAGAGCCTTTGAAAGTACACTTACGCATGATCAGGTACAGAGGTACGTCTGCCGGTAACTGCCACACATTGCTGTCCTCAAATCCGTTAGCCCAGTAGAGCGTCGCCTTGGTCGTTTCGCCCAGCCAACCTTTGGTCTTATATTGGTTACCTTCTTCGTCCATGATGACCACATAAGCCGCATGAGAAGCTGCATTCGGATGCGCTGCCAACGTACCGGTCCAACGACCACGCTCATCAAAAGTATATTCAGCCTTTTGCTCCTGAATATTCCAATCACCGCCTATCGAACCGATTAATGCGAAGTCGTGATACTGGCCGGACTCTTCCAACTCGCTACCTCCCTGGCCGCCTTGACCACCGGGGTTTTCACCACCTTGACCGCCTTGACCGCCGGGGTTTTCACCACCGCCTTGAGAGCCACTCGAGGACCATGTTCCGTCCGTGTCACCCCATCCGGTAATAGTATAGGTATCCATTCCGCTCGGAATCTCCAGATCCACTGTCTGATTCCATTTCGTATTCCAATCCAGAGATGTACTACCATTCGGCATACGCACGAAAAGAATGTGATTGTTACCATCCGGAATATTCGCTGAATAGATATCTCCGGATACCAATGTCAATAATGCATCGTTATCTTCTGCATCCCATGAGTGCGCAAAGAAAACAGCTCCTGCTTGATTCCACAAACTCGCCCCACCTGTATTCAAATAAATGGTCTTGGCGTTCATTGTCAATCCGCATACTACTGCGGCAAACAAAGTAAAAATCTTTTTCATTATAGTATAAATTTATAGGTTTATTTAATTTTATTTCCTCTTACGTCATAGACGTTTTCGCCAAAGCGGATATAGAGTTTCCCGTCCTTCAGGAACTTCTCCCCTTTTTTAAGAGAAGTATCCACCGGCGTACTCTCTATTCCCTGCATATTGCCGTTTCCGGTATAATACATCGCGTACTTACCACCCTTGACTGCTTGCGTGTATCCTTGCGGAGTGGCTTTATTGGCGGAAGAACCCAGATAGACGATTACATTTCCGTACTTTCCGGTAATCGTAGCCTCATAATATCCGTTTCCGGAAGTCTCTTTGACGCTACTCTCTGAATGTATTCCCGCTCTCCTGCGGGCGGTAATCATCGCCTTGATCTCATTCTTGTACTTATACCAATGCGGCCAGAACACGCACGGAACGCCCGGCATGCTCAGCATATAGGCATTGCATTGCAGAATCAGTTCTTTGTTGTTGAGCGAACTGCTGCCGTCCTTGCTGTTCCCGCAATCGGAGTTGCCGATATCGTTCCGGTTGAACGTATCGTGGTTGTCCACGAAATTCACGGCATACTTGGCATAGCCCTGTCCGCGCAGACCGGAGTTGACAAGCTTGCCGTAGTTATTGACGGCTATACCCTGTTGGTAGCAGGTGTAGAAACCGGCAAAATCAAAGGTCAGGGTATTCTTACCTGCATCGTTGATGCGTTGTTTCAAAATGCTTGCATTGCCGTTCCAGTACTCCATAACGGAGAAATAGGGTTTGGCAGCAGAGACATAGTCATTGATATGACTCACATGGTAGCCTCCGCAATAGTCGAAACGGAATCCGTCGTACCCTATCTCTCCGATCAGGTATTTCAGATAGGCTCGGCACATCGCCTGCACTTGGGTGTTCTTGTGATCCCAGTCACGCGCTGAAGGGTAGTTGGCATTCGATTCCTGCCCATCATCTGCGTTAGTTCCCAGCGTTCCCTTGCCTTGCGCTTCGTCGTTGCTGGTTATCCATGTGCTTTGAGGAGAGAACTTGCCGTAACTGCCAAAATCCTGTTCGAAGAAATTGATCCATGTACTCTGATTACCGGCATGATTGATTACGACATCTGCCAATACGCGTACTCCGCCGTTATGGAAAGCTGCGATAAGGGATTTAAGTTCCGTCTCGCTTCCCATGCTGCTTTTCTGCTGGGAATATTTCGCAGGAAGATATCCCATACTGCCTGACTTCGAATAACATGAGGGCGGTAGCCATACCATTTGGAAATACTGGGATATTTCCGAGGCTTGCGATTGCAAAGCGGTCCATTTGGAAGTACCATAAGTATTATCCTTGTCCGAGTTCCAGTAGAATGCCTGCAAAATGACATCCTCGCATTGGCTCGGGACAGCAGTCGCATAATCTCCGGGGGTCACGGGTGTTCCTCCGCCGGGGTTATCTCCTCCGCCCTGATTGCCGCCTCCGGACGCATCATACATGGACCACGCGCCCTGACTCTTGCCGTTTCCCCATCCGGTGATGGTAAAGAGGTTATTACTTCCGGGCATCAGGTCCTCCGTCTGGTTCCACATATCCGCGTTCCAGTCGGGAGAAGAAGCCGAGTTATTGAACCGGCAGAAAATCACCTTGTCGCTGCTATCCGAAACATCTGCCTTCCATACATTGCCATCCACGCGGGTCATCCACGATGACCACGCGCCGGATTGGCTGCCCTGCCAATGCCAGATGGCGAACTTATTGGCACCGTCCGTCTCCCACAGACTTGAGCCGCCTGTATTCAGATACAATGTCTTGGCGTAAGCATTAGAGCTTACGGCCAAGAACATCGTACATAACACCACGGTTGATAATAACCATTTGGCCGTCGATGATAAGTTTGTACGTCTCATTGTCTTCCTTGGATTGATCAATAATTACTTCTATTCCCTCTTCTTCTACTACTCCGTCGCAATTCTGATCCAGCACGGCACGCCAGCAGTCGGGGTTCCATACATAGCATGCGTCTTCGTACAGGAAGATATCCTGGGTCTGCGGTTTCTTCTCGCCGGCATTGAAAATCACGTAGATTTCCTTCAGGCTCTCCGGCATGGTGTAAGTGAACCATCCGTCTTTTTTCGTCGTCCATTTGATACCCGGCCATTTGGAGGTCTTGCCGTCCAGCTTGTACGGGGTGTCTATGTTACGGCCGTTCTCCACGCGACGGGTGAACGCATAGATATACAGTTCCTCCCAGTCTTCCGGCTTGAGATAACGGACATTCAGCGCACCCTGTTGCGGAGCCTTGTAGGTATAGGTAGCCGTATAGGTAGCCGTACGCTCTTTGTCCAGCATCGCGAACGCCTTCACCGTGGTGGTGTTCTTCACCGTGAAGGTAGCCGTGCCCTGCGACGGGTTGGAGGCCGTCGTCGGCTCGGAGTCGTCCAGCGTGTAATAGATCATCGCGTTCTCCGCGCCTACGGTGCTGATAGTCACTTCCTGCCCGGTGGTCTGGTCGCGGAAGAAACCGCTCTCGGGACTGATGACGAGGTCAAAGGACGGATTCAAATCCGTGTCGCATTCCAGCAGCACTTCCTCTTTCTCCTCGGTCTCCTTACCTTCACGCCAGCCGTAGCAAGCGTCATACTCCAGCTCCAGACTGTTCGACTTGACGTTCACGCCGCCGCAGTCGTTGCCGGAGTTAATCTGGCAGTTCACCACCTTCATGTCTGCGTTGAACTCATAGCTGAACCAGCCCTCGGCGTCCTGATAGATGCGCATGCCCGGATAAGCGCCGAAGATATTCTCGGTGATGTCGTTGCCTTCCGTGTCCTGACCTACCACACGCCATGAATAGATATATACTTTCTCCCACTCTGCCGGTTTGTTGAACCGGAGGCGGATACCGCGTTGCAGCGGCTCACGGTAGGTGTAGGTGTATTCCTGTACTTTCGTCTGGGCGCTGCCGCATACAGCTATCGCCTTCAGCGTTGTAGTCTCCTTGACGGTCAGCGGGGCTGTGTACTCCGTCGAAGCGGTGGTCGGCTCCGTACCGTCCAGCGTATAATAGATATGTGCGTTACCGCTGCCGCCTACGGCCTCCATCGTGATAGTCAAACCTGCCTCGTTGTCCTCGAACGCCTGGCTCGGAGTCACTACCAGACCCGGAGCTACATCGCCTGTTGCCTGCACCCACATCGCATAGCCGTTGCCGGAGGCCACCTTGGTAAAACCGCTATAGGTATTGCCCGCTTTGTTACCCAGACAGAGAATCAGATAGCCGTTCTTGCCCTGGATGGTAGCTTTGTAGCCGCCTTGCTCCGCCTCTTCGTCCGTCACGGGGCTCTCACTGTGTACGCCGGCCAGGTGACGCGCGTTGATCATCGCCTTGATAGCATCTTTGTAGGCTACCCAGTGCGGATAGAACACACACGGCACACCCGGCATAGCCAGCATGAACGCGTTGGCTTGAAGCAGCTTGTCTTTCAGCCCCGGCTTCATCGAGTTGCCCAGTCCGCCGAACTCGTTGTTGTCACGCAGGAACGTATCGTGGTTGTCCACAAACGTCACCGCGTACTTGCTCATGCCGGCGCCTAACATGCCGCTTCCCTTGCAGCCCATATAGTTGCCGGAGCATATACCGTTGTTGAAAGCGTCGTATTTGGTCGGGAAATCCAGAGACATCGTGTTGCCCTGTGCGTCACTGATAGCCTGCTGGATGGCTCCTACGCTCGCCCATAACTCCATAAACGAGATATATGCGCCGCCTGCTTTGTTATAGTCGCCGATATGCGAAGCGTGGAAACCCTTGCAATAGTCGTAACGGAAACCGTCATAGTGCATCACGTTAATCAGCCATTTGGCGTATGCGCGGCACATCTCGCGTACCTTGTCCGAGTTATGCGCCAAGTCACGGGCGGCTGCGTAGTTGGACTCGTTCTTGCCATCGTACGAAGGACCGTCATCGGCCGGACCCGTAGCCGTACCGAAACACTCGCCTGCATCTTCTTTGCAACTCTCCATATTCATCTCGTCCGTATTGCATATCCATGACCCATCCGGCTCGAACTTGCCGTACTCGCCGAAATCCTGTACTGCGAAATCGCACCAGCTCGTCATCGCCTCCAAGTGGTTCACCACGACGTCAGCCACTACCTTCGTTCCGCTGTTGTGGAAAGCGGCTATCAGTGCCTCCAGGTCATTGCGGCTGCCCCAGTCGCTGTTCTGGTTCGAGTATTGTTTGGGGTGATAACCCGTACCGCTGGCATATGAGCTGGGCGGCAGCCAGATTAAGTCAAAATAAGCACCTATCTCGCCGGACTGAGCCAGCAGGCTCTTCCACCGGGTGTTGCCGTATTTGTCGGTTCCGCGCTCGGCGTTGTTGTCCTGATAGCTGTCATAGTAGAATCCCTGCAGCAGCACGTCGCCGCACTGGCCCGGGACGGAAGAAGCAGGCTTGGGTTGCGTCTTGCAGCCCTGGCAGGCTACATACACCTCGTCCTCGCCCATCTTGAATTTCAGATAGAAGTCATACGTACCGTCTTCCGTTACCTTGTATTTGTCTCCCTCTATGGCAAACTCATAACTCGTCGCTGCATACTTGCTGATTGCCCACGCCGCTTTGTTACAGGTGTCATACACTTGCACGTATTGGCCCGCAGTCAGCCGAACGCCCTTCACTTGATATTCTTTGAAACTCGGATCTAACGGCTCTTTGTTCTTCTCACCGGCTACATACACTCCATCCACCAACAGGCCGAACGACTCCGAGCACGGCGTAGTACCTTCATACGTCTCTCCCTCGCCGCAGTTAGTGGTCGTTCCTACATACAGCTGGTCGTTGCCGTACGAGAGCTTCAGCCAGAAATCATAGCATCCGGCTGCCGAAACTTCATACGCCTCCTTGCCCAGTTTGATACCCGAATTGCTGGCCTTATCCAGAGGTACCGTCCAGGTATCCCCGTTACTGAGGTTGACCAGCACGCATTTGTCGCCGGCTACCATCGCGGCCTTGGCATTGTATTCCGGCAGTCCGGAGATGCTGCTCACCCCTTTGTACTCCGCCCGGAACAGCGTATTGCCGTTCACCAGCACACCATAGCTCAGACCCTCCTGCGCGCATATCACCGCCGCACAGAGCATCATCCCTAAGAATAAAAAGATTTTTTTCATAATATTATAATTTGGTTAGTTGGTTGTCTTTCAATCCGTTCCATCCCCTGCATACATGCCGGATTTCTCAATCGTCAATCCTCCGTCCTTGAACATCGTACATGGTCCCCTTGTACATTAGATAGAGTTGGCCGTCCTTGAGTACTTTCGTACCTTGTACATGGTCCCTTTGTACATCTTCAATGCCTTCCCCTGTCTCCACGTAGATGGTGTACTCGCTTCCCTGCGCCGCCACATACGTGTTCGCCGGCTGCGTCATGTCGCGGTTCTTGCCCAACCGCAGATACACACGGCGGTGATGCCCCTGGATAGTGGCGCCGTATTTATAACCGGCCGACTCCTCGTCCGTCACTACCGACTCGCTGTGGATGCCGGCGAGCTTGCGGATGGCTATCAGTCGGTTGATCTCTTCGGTATAGCTCTTCCAGTGAGGCCAGAACACACACGGCACACCCGGCATCATCAGGATATATGCGTTCGCCTGCAAAATCTTGCTCTTCACGTCCGCATTGCCTAAATCCGCGTTGTATTTGATGAACTCGCCGCCCTGGTTGTCCGAACGCTCGAAGGTATCATGGTTGTCGATGAATGTCACGGCATATTTGCCCAGACCCTTTCCGCGAAGACTGTTAGACGGGTTCTTGAGCTGGCTGTATATGCCGTTCTTGAAAGCGTTGCCTATAGCCCATTTCAACGGGAAATCGAATATCATCGTATTGTAATTGGCAGCCTTCAGATGGGCGATCTGGTCACTGACATTGTCCATCCAGAACTCCGAGACGGAGAGATACGGCTGCGCAGCCTCGTTGTACATGCTTAGGTACTTGCCGTCATAACCGCGCGTCATGTCGTACCTGAAACCGTCATAACCCACCTTCTCAATCATCCATTTCACATAAGTCTTCGCCCATTCCTGTACATACTCGTTGCTGTGGTCCAAATCGCGGCATCCGGCGTCGTTCGTACCCGTATCGGCGGCACCTTTGTTGGTGCTGCCGTAACACGTGGACTCGCTTTTGGTGAAGCACTCGTCCCCGCGGCAGATATGTTTCTCCGTGAACTGGAAACGGCCTGCAAGACCGAAACTGTCTTCAAAGAAATCGCACCAGTTGCTCTTGTTGTTGCGGTGGTTGATGACTATATCCGCCAGACACTTCGTCCCCCCGCGGTGCAACGCCTTGATCAGTTTGTCCAGATTGATACGGGTGCCCCAGGCACTGTTCTGCAGGCTCACCTGGCGGTGGTAATAACCCACGCCGCCGGCGGCGTAATTGTCACCGGCGTCGCCTCCGGCATAACCGCTCGGCGGGAACCATACCAAGTCAAAGTTCTCACGAATAGCCGTACTGTCCGCCATCAAATCGGTCCAGCGTGTCTTGCCGTATTTGGTCAGCTTGTAGCTGTCCCAGTAGAAACACTGTAACATCACATCCTCGCACTCCGCCGGAACACCTATATTTTCTGCGCGCAACGGGCACGCGCCCGCAAATAGGAGACACGACAAAACGGATAGAATAATTTTTTTCATGGTCTTAACTATTATATTTTTTCACGGTTTAACTTTGTTTAAAACGGCTACAAAGATACTGCTTTTTTTCGACATATGCAAGTATTATCTTATTTTTTCTATTTTTTTTATGATTAGGCGACCTTTTACCCCCTGTACATTGTCCCTTTGTACATTAAACGTCACGCGCCATCCCGCATAGTCCAGTTTGTACTCCCGCTCCGGGTCGTCCTGGTATCCCGGCCGCGGATCCTGACTCAGGATATAGTCGATGTCCGCCTTGACTGCATTCCAAAGCGGTTCATTCGGCAGACCTCGCGCTGACGCCAGGCCGCTTCCAAAGGAAGGATTATCTTCCACGCGGGACCAATCTACCTCCAACCGGTAGTCTTTTGTCTCCTCCGCAAAACCGTTCCGCGCCTCCTCATGGCTGTCGCTGAAACTCAGATACGGCTTGATGTCATATATCGGTGTGCCGTCCAGCACATCCGCCCCGCTCACCACCAGTTCCATCCGCCCTTCCGTCCTCCGCACCTCGACGAGTCGGACGCTGCTCAGTCCGAGCGGGTTAGGCCGGAACGGACTCCTGGTAGCAAAGACGCCCATCCGCCTGTTGCCTCCCAACCGCGGCGGACGGACCGTCGGACTCCATTCCGTCGTTCTGTCTGCTTCATCCTTTGTACATCGCACATCGTCCCTTCGTACACTACTGAATCCCCATATCAGCCACAGATGGCTGTACTCCTCTATGCCCCGCAGCGCCTCAGGGACGCTGTATTCCGGCTCGAAAACGATGCGGGTCAGGATGGGACTCTCCTCCCGGCTCTGTCGCGGAATACCGAATTTGTCGGTATGCCCGTTTCGGGCGTATGCTATCACTTTTAACTCCATAACGGGTGCAAAATTACTATTTTTATATCGAAAATGCAAGAAAAATGCACATAAATGCAAAAAAAATGCAAAAATATTTGGTCAATTCAAAAAAAAGCAGTACTTTTGCACCCGCTTTCGTTCGGAGAGCATATTTTTTGCCCTTTCCGGCGGAGGCCGGTTTTCCCGATTGACGGGAACACCTCCGGGTGCCATAGCTCAGTTGGTAGAGCAAAGGACTGAAAATCCTTGTGTCACTGGTTCGATTCCCGTTGGCACCACAAAAAGAGACTTCTTCGGGTCTCTTTTTTTGTTTTTCATACATTTTCTTTCCTATTTATTTGCATATATGCAAAAAAAGCAGTAATTTTGCAGCCGATTTAGTTTGCATGATTGTGGCTATAACCCGAAAAATAGTGACTTTTGCACTTTGTGCTTTCTCCCTTTGTACATTCGCCCAGGTGTCGAATGCAGGCCGTTCGGTGTTCTCCTTCATGGGGCTGCCCGCCTCGGCGAGGCTCAACGCGCTCGGCGGAAGCAACGTCAGCCTCAGCGACGGAGACGTTTCCATGGCGATGTGCAACCCCGCCCTGCTCCATGCCAACTCCCACATGGTGCTACAGCTCAACTACTCCTATTATCTCCCCGGTACGATGTTCGGCTCCGTGCTCTACGGGCATAACTTCGGACGCTCGAAGGTAGAGAAGCCCTACGCCGGAGAGGGAGAGCCCGATAAGCCCAACTATTTCGCAGTCGGCGTCCATTACCTCGACTACGGCGGGATGAAATATGCGGATGAGAAAGGTAACCTCACCGGCGGGTCGTTCGGCGCACGGGATATACTGATAGATGTCATGTACGCGCGCCAGCTCGGGCGGATGTTCAAGGTCGGCGTGACGCTCAAGCCTGTCTATTCCATCTATGAGAGCTACTCTTCCTTCGCCCTCGGAGCCGATGTAGGTGCTCATTTCCAGTCGCCCGACTCCACGTTCCAGATGGGACTTGTCCTCCAGAATATAGGATGGCAGCTCAAGGGTTTCTACAGCGCCGAAGACGGCTCGAAGAAAGAGATGCTGCCGCTCAACCTCCAGCTCGGCCTCTCGTACCGGATCAAGAAAACACCGCTACGCCTGCATTTGCAGATACATAACATGCAGACATGGCGGCTGGACTACCAATGGACCAGCCGTGACAAGAGTCTCACGACCGGAGAACCCCTCTCGCATGACGTCAAATGGTACGACACCATGTTCCGCCATACGATTTTCACTCTGGAGATAGTCCCCAAGAGCGAACGGTTCTACGTTGCTCTCAGTTATAACCACCGCCGCCGTGCGGAGCTGCAACTGGTGGACCAACGGTCGCTCGCCGGCTTCTCGCTCGGCGCCGGAGTGCGCATCAAACAGGCGCGTATATCTTTCGCCGTCAGCCAGGTCACCAAGTCCTTCTTCTCCTTCCAGGCCGGACTCTCGCTGGACATCAATTCGCTACTGAAGTAGCTCAATTTGTGATTTATAATTTGTGATTTATGAATAAAATCATCGTAGCCATCGACGGCTACAGTTCTTGCGGCAAATCGACGATTGCCAAGGCGCTGGCGAAGCACGCCGGATACACCTATGTGGACACCGGTGCCATGTACCGCGCTATCGGACTCTACACCCTCCGCCACAGACTGACAGCGGAGAAAGACATCATCGCCGCCCTGCCGCAGATAGAAATCGGGTTCATCCGGGTGGATGATGTCCAGCACGTCACCCTCAACGGCGAAGACGTGGAGCCTTTCATCCGTACGCTGGAGGTGGGCAACCGTGCCAGCGAGATATCCCAGATCAAGGAGGTACGCGCTTTTCTTGTGGCGCAGCAGCAACGCATGGGCGAAGCCAAAGGCATCGTCATGGACGGACGCGACATCGGTACGGTCGTCTTTCCGGACGCCGAACTCAAGCTCTTCCTCACCGCCAGTCCCGAGGTGCGGGCGCAACGCCGGTACGATGAACTCGTAGCCAAAGGCGGGACACCCCGCTACGCCGACGTCCTCGCCGATGTCAACGACCGCGACTACCGGGACACCCACCGCGCCGAGTCACCCCTCCGCCAGGCCGAAGATGCCGTCGTCGTCGATAACAGCCATATGACGCCCGATGAACAGATGAAAGTCATCATCGCCCTCTTTGAGGAGAAACTGGCTCAACTAGAATAACTAGAATAATTAGAATGATCATATCCATCGATCAAAACAGCGGTTTCTGCTTCGGTGTCACGCGCGCCATCAATGCAGCGGAGAGCGAACTGGCAAACGGTCCGCTCTGTTGTCTGGGCGATATAGTGCATAACGGGCAGGAGGTGAAACGGCTGGAGACCAAGGGGCTGCAGACCATCGACTACGACGACCTCCGTACGCTGCCGGCTCACTCGCGCGTCCTCCTCCGCGCTCACGGCGAACCGCCGTCCACCTATTGGATAGCCCGCCAACGGGGCATAGAAATCATTGACGCCACCTGCCCCGTCGTCAAGAAACTGCAGGACCGTATCCGCGCCTGCTATGAGGCGCACAAGAACGACGAACCCCTTCCGCCGCAGATAGTCATCTACGGCAAACCCGGTCACGCAGAGGTCATCGGTCTCCAGGGACAGACCAACGGCACTGCCGTCGTCATCGAGTCCGCCGACCAGCTCGACCGTCTCGACTTCACACGCCCCATATACCTCTTCTCTCAGACTACCAAATCCATCGAAGGCTTCAACGCCCTCGTGGAAGCTATCCAATCTCAAATCTCCAATCTCAAATCTCAAATTGTGCTGGAAGCACACGACACCATCTGCCGCAACGTAGCCAACCGCGTAGCGGAGCTGCAAGCCTTTGCCCGTGCAAACGACATCGTGCTCTTTGTCGGAGGCACTAAGTCCTCCAACGCCCGCGTCCTCTACAGCCACTGTCTGGAGGCGAACCCCAATACGCTCTTTATCGCCTCCCCCGACGAACTGGAAGAAAAACTCTCGACTCTCAACTCGCAACTTTCAACTCTCAAAGTTGGTATTTGCGGCGCGACATCCACCCCTCTCTGGCTCATGGAACAAGTAAGGGACAAGCTCTCGCTCATCCCTTAACTTTCGTACATCGTACATCTGTCCTTCGTACCTCACCTGACGCTTGTCAGCTTCTTGATTTTTGCATTCAGCTTGTCGCATTTCATCAGCTGCTCCAGCCCGATATGCATCCGGTAGTTCCAGAAATGACGCGGGTTAGCGGGTACGTTGATACGGTCGGCGAACTGATCCTTGATACGTACGTCGCCGTCGATAGCCAGCCAGTCCTGCAGCGGCAGAATGGTCCACATAGCCGGGCTGTACATATGCTGGTTGATGATGAACTCCGCTATCTCCGGCGTCATCTCTTGCGGTGCGTCGCCCCACCAGCCCATCTGCTCGTTGTAGAACCGCTGGGTTACGGCACGGTCTTCCTCCCACCATGCGCGGAGCGGGTTCATGTCGTGTGTGCCGGTGGTGCATACGCTCTGGTACGGCGCGTCGGCCGGATGGGCGAACTTCACCGTCGGGTCCTTCGGCATGCGCTGTATCTCCAGACTCAGTATCTGCAGCTCGTGCATCACGTCCGGTACGCAAGCCGGTACCATGCCCAAGTCCTCACCGCAGCACAGCATATGGGTCGAATGGATCAGCGTAGGCAGCTTGCGCATCGCCGAGTCGCGCCAGAACTGCGTATGGCGGCGGTAGAAATAGTCGTTATAGATACGCATCAGCACCTCTTTCTGGTCGCTGTACAGCTCGTTGAACGAATGGCTCTGATAGATGGAGATACGCGGATGGAGCCATCCCGGTCTCCGCTGGTCTTCTACCATCAGCACCTCGCAATGCAGGTAGATCAGTCCGTCGCAGAGGTTCTTCGCCGCTTCGGCGCTCAGGCCGCTCGCCTTCAACTGTTTCGGGTCCGCCATCAGCCGGTCGTACCACTCCTGTACCTTCGCCTGGGTATCAAACTCCGGACGGAAGAAATATACGTATCCGTCATGCGTGTCCAGCGCGTGCTGCTTCGCCCATTCGGTGTCATAGCCCAATACTTCGCCTAAGAAGTTCGACCGGATATACGGCTTCGTCATACGGTCCCAATCGAGGCACACACCTTGTGCGCAGAGGTCGTCATAGCTGTACGGCAGCGCCGGTACGAAATGGCCGCAGAGACCCCATACATCCGTCTTGCGCATCTGCCAGATACGGAAGAAGCCGAGGATATGATCCACGCGGTAGGCATCGAAATAGTCCTGCATCTTGCGGAACCGTTTCTGCCACCAGCCGAAGTTATCCTCCGCCATCTTGTCCCAGTTATATGTCGGGAAGCCCCAGTTCTGGCCGCTGATGGAGAAGTCATCGGGCGGTGCGCCGGCGGAAGCGTCCAGATTGAACAGCTCCGGATACACGGCGGCGTCCACACTGTCCGGACTGATGCCGATAGGTATATCGCCCTTCATGGCTACGCCTATCGAGTGGGCGTAAGCGACGGCGTCCGCCAGCTGCTTGTCGGCGTGGAACTGCAGATACTTGTAGAAATCAGCCGGCTGCTTGTCGCGTTTATGCAGGAATGCTGCGTACGGCTCCAGCCATTCGGCGTTCTTCTTCTCGAATGCCTTGTACTCCTCGCTGCCGAAGAGCGCGTCTTTGTCCTGTTTGTAAAGCGCCTTGAAGAACACCATCTTCGCGTCATAGACGTTCTGGTAGTCGGCAAAACTCTTGGCGTTGAACTCCGCCTTCTGCGCCTCGTATTTCTTCTTCTGCGCCGGTGTCAGACGGCCCATCTTCTCGATATTGATGTATATCGGGTGCAGCGCAAACACACTCACCGCGTTGTACGGATAGCTGTCGAGGTTGTTATGCCGCAGCGTAGTATCGTTGATAGGCAGCGTCTGGATCATCTGCTGGCCCGTAGCCGCAGCCCAGTCCGCCATCTTCTTCAGATCCTGGAACTCGCCGATACCGAAGTCCTCTTCCGTCCGCAGCGAGAATACCGGTACCGCTACGCCGGCGCCTTTCCATCTCGGCTGTGTACGGCGGAAACCGCGGTCGTTCTGGCATATCACGCTGCCTTTCTCTATACCCCATATCTGGCGGTTCTCGCCCCACTCCGTATCCACCACTGCGCCGGTCTTGAGGTCGTAAACCACGTATTTGTACTCTATTATATCCTGGCCCTTCAGCTCGATGTCGGCACGCCATATCGGGAACTCCGCATCGTTCATCACCATCTTGTCCTCCGGCTTCCAGTTGCCCAGCGCCTCGCAGTTACCGATAATCGCTACGCCCTGGGTCGGCTTGATTTGCGGCAGGTCGATAGAGAAACGGATATTGCCCTGTTTCTTTGAGTGAAGCGGTCTTTCGACTTTCGACTTTCGACTAAAAAGCGCCTTCAAAAAGGCCGTGGTATAGAAACTGTCCTCGTACGTGCTCGCCTGCCATGCGTCCCGCACTACAATCTGTCTTTCGACTTTCGACTTTTGACTTTCGACTAAGTTCAAAGTCCTCGGTTCGCCTGCCTCGTAGATATACCCGCCGTCCTGCAACCGGATAGCGTATTTGTATTGTACACTGCCTGCGAAATCGCTTACCGGCACGTTCACCTGCCAGAAATCC
The DNA here is from genome assembly GCA_902774995.1 of uncultured Bacteroidales bacterium. Lineage (GTDB taxonomy): Bacteria > Bacteroidota > Bacteroidia > Bacteroidales > Paludibacteraceae > Colicola. Next base: position 21,295 of record CACYKR010000018.1, read on the forward strand.
GTTCCCTGGCAGTTCAGCACCAGCGGCTCTTTCTCCGTCCAACCTAAGATCGACTCCTGCGTCTCGATTACGCAGAGACTCTGCCCGTACTCGGCGCGATAATGAATCTGGAAATTGATATTCATGATACTATTCAGTTAGTTGTATGCTCCTTTGCCGGCATATCGGAAATACCGCTATACCGCTTAATCGGCTGCAAATTTACTACAAATTATTCAAATATGCAAATAAATTTGTATTTTTCTGTATTTTTGTTCCCGTGCTCTTGTTTATATGAAATATTTTTTGTACTTTTGCGCCCTCTATGAACAAACGACTGCTGCATACTGCCGAATGGGTGATTGCCGGTGTTGCCTATGCTTATCTGGCATACCGGTTGGCTACGTACGAGCATTACGGGCTGCTTGCCGGAAATCTCCGTGCAATGGGCTGCCGGCAATGGCTGGCGTTGGCGGCGTGCATAGCGCTTATGCCTCTGAACATGCTTGTCGAGGCATGGCGGTGGAAGACACTCGTGCCCATGCCGCTGCCGGAGGCGCAAAGGCAGGTGTATTACAGCAAACTCGCCGGGCTCATCACCCCTTGGCGGTTGGGGGAGTACCCTGCCCGGGCGCTCTTGATGCAGCGCACGCCAGCGGACTGCCGCTCGCCGCTCGCCACAGCCCTGTCCATGGGAGCGGTAGGCAGTATCACGATGACGGCAGCCATTGTCTTTGCCGGGGCGCTGGCGCTGGCGTTCACCCCTGCGGTGAGTACCGTGCTCGGAGGGCATTACGGCGTGCTGCTGGCGGCGATGGGAGGTGTACTGATTCCGGCGTTGCTGTTCGCGCCAAGACTGTTGAGACGCTGGGCGGTGGTCTCGCATAGAACGGTACTGAAGAGTCTTGTCCAGAGTCTTATCCGGGAGCTGTGCTGGTGCGTACAGCTGATGCTGGCGCTGTATGCCCTGAAGGCGACGGAGACAAGCGATTGGTACGCCCTGTCCGCATGGCTGAACATGCCGGTTTACTATCTGCTGGTCACCGTCACGCCTAATATCCCGGTTGTGGAAGCCGGTGTACGCGGCGCATGGGCGATATTTCTGTTCGGCACTCCGAATGCCGCCCTGGCGGGGGTGCTGCTATGGGCGATAAACACGCTGTTGCCGTGTCTTGCATGGCCCTGTATCAAAGACCATGCATAAACGGTTTCTCATATTCTTCGTACTTGGTACTTGGTCCCTTTGTACTTTGCCTGTCTTCGGGCAGAGCATTGACGACATCATCCTCGATATCTACCGCGCCGCGACGGAGTTCACCGAAGTCGATTACGAGCAGCTCCAGTCGGATCTCTACGCCCTTCATGACACCCCTATCGACCTCAACCACACCTCGGACGAGGAGCTCTCCCAACTGCGCTTCCTCTCCCCCCGCCAGATAGACGACATCCTCCTCTACGCCGACAAACACCCTTTCGTCTCGCTCTACGAGCTGCGTCTCATCCCCTCCCTTGAGGACTACGAGATACGCGACCTCCTGCCCTTTGTCCGAATCAGTAATCAGCAATCCGAAACCCTCCATCAGCAACCATCCATCAAAGAGGTCTTCGCCCACGCACATCATGAACTCCTCACCCGCGTGGATGCGCGTTCCGTAGAATCTTTCGAAGGCACCGACCCCGTCTATGTGCAAGCACGCTATCGTTTTGACTACCGCCGGCGTGTCACCTTCGGCGTACGCCTCCAGCGTCCGCCCGGCGGCAAGGCCCAAGACCTGCAGTACGGCGCATATATCCGGCTCAGCGACCTCACGCCTCATCTGCACACCCTCGTAGCGGGAAATTTCCAGGCAGGCTTCGGCCAGGGGCTTGTCCTCGCGCCGGCGTTTCATGCCGGCAAATCCATGTACGTTACTTCGGCGGGGCAGTCCCGCGAAGGCCTCCGTCACTACTCGTCCGTCGATGGCGAGGGGTTGCACGGAGCGGGGGCTACGTTCCGTTTCCAATGGGGCAAACAGACGCGTCTCGACGCTTCGGCTCTCTACTCCATGCGCCGCGCCAATGACTCGGTCCGGCATCATCTCCTCGGAGCGAACATGACCTTCCGCCATCGTAAGATGGAGCTCCAGCTCACCGCTATCGAGAACCTCTGGTCGGACTCCGTCCGCCCCTACCGCAATGCCAACTACAACCGCCATTATTTCCGCGGCAGGAACCAAGCCGTCATAGGTGTCTCCGCGCGCTATAACCATGGCTGGTTTGACGCCTTTGCCGAGATTGCCACCGCCCAAAACAATGCTCCCTCCCTTGAGGGGAGGGCTGGGGAGAGGTTGCCCCGTTGGGGCTTTGGCCTCATCGCCGGCTCCCGTTTCTACCCTGCCTCCGGCGTCTCGCTCATCGCGCTCTACCGCTATTACTCGCCTTATTTCGACAATGCCTTAGGCTATGCTTTCTCCGAGACCTCGCGTATCAATGACGAGAACGGCGGTTATCTGGGTTTTGACATCACCCGCCTCCGCCGGTGGCGGTTCACCGGCTATGCCGACCTCTTCTATTTCTCCGGCTATAAATACGGTCTGGGCTCCGACACCGCCACCCTCGGCTATGACGTCCTCGCTGAAGCCCGGTACCACTCCCAAGTCTCAAATACCCAATGGTGGCTCTCTCTCCGCGCCCGTGCCAAGCAGAAAGGCTCTCTCGCTACCTATTCCCTCCGCGCACAATGGGACTACACCTCCGGTCCTCTCTCCCTCCGTACTACCGCGGAAGCCAACCTGACCCGCTCTAAAAACGCTCCACTCTCCTACGGCTACACCGTCTATCAGGACGTCAGTCTGGATTGCTCCCGGCTCTCCCCGCTCAACACGAAAGTCCCCTTGACCTTACAGCTCAGAGCCCAATGGTTCGACGCCCGTGAGTGGACAAACCGTATCTACACCTACGAGCACGACGTACTCTACGCTTTCTCCGTCCCCGCCGTCTACGGTCTGGGCGGCAGGGCGTACCTCTGCCTCCGATGGCAGATTATCCCCCGCCTTGCCCTCTATTTCAAACTCTCCGAAACCATCTATGTCCGCTCCTGGTATATACAGAAACACCCGGATTCGCCCTTCAGTAGCCGTCCGTCAGCTCTCCCGACAAAGACGGACCTCCATCTCCTCCTCCGCGCCACGCTGTAATCCCCGCCTTTCCTCCCTCTCTGCATCAAGCGCCTCTCGCGCATCGCTGCGCCTCCCCCTATAACAATCAAAGGCAGCCTGGAGACTGCCTTTGACGATTATGTAACTATTCTCTATTTTTTAGGAGAGGAACTATTCTTCTTAACCGGCTTATTATTAGAAGCTCGTACACCCAAAACAAATATATGCCCGATTCCCAATAATGTTGTAGTGCCTAAAATTCCAGCCAGCCAGTCATGTCCTTCTGTTGCCAGATATACAACCGCTGACAAAATAACGATTGTTATAACAAACCCTATCAACTGTCCGAAAGACTTTTGGTTCAACTGACGTCTAACTATACTTGTTTCTAACCGAGTACGATGTTCTTGCTGTTTCTCGGCCATTGCCATAATTCTATCAGCAAATCCTGGAGAAATTTCTTCGTATCCGGCAAGAATTTCCGGAGGAGGCAGTGGACCTTGAAATGCAGATATAGCCTGAAGAATGACTTCTCTTTTTTGTTTAGGAAGAGAGTCTATCACTTTTATGGTTTCTTTAGGCATTGTTTCTGTGACTATTCCCTGATTTTCCGCTTGCGTTTCCATAGGTACCTCCTCTTACATTGCAACTTTTTGTATGGAATCTTTTATATCCATACCTACGTTTCTCCAATCGGACAAAAGTGCCTCATGGTCACTATGAAGCATAATATTGAAATAATCAGGGTAAGCTCCTGTCAAATCCCAAATCGAGAACCAACCACGCAAATATGGTTTGTCAAGATGATAATAAGAAATGAAAGCTGACATATGATTTTGAATTCTGTCCATAGAAAAACCTTTCTTTTCTGATTTTCGCTGCAAAAGTACAAAAAATTATTCATATATACAAATATTTTTACAAAAAAAGTGCCAAAAGGAATATTTTTCGGCATTTTGACATAAAACACCCGGCCCTGTCAGAAATGGCAGGGCCGGGGGGGTATAAGTATTGAGGTTATAGCATTGCGGCAACACGCGGGATATGCGCCATCCATGATCGGATTTTGCTGTCTTGCCGCGCCGTTTGCATCGTGTACTTCGTTTGAATATTCATTAATGCATCCGCCGGCAGATCCAGCGCCGCCTCAAACAAGAGTGCTGTTGTTGGCGTAAGCGGACGCTTGCCGTTCAGCAATTCATTCAATGCCGTATAGGAGATATTAACCTGTCGTGCAAACTCCCGTTGCGAGATATTACGCGTTTCCATCTCGTCCTTGATCACCTCACCCGGATGAACGGGATAAAAAGAATAACCTAACGTTGCCATAGTATTATTGATAATGATTTGTAATGTCCTCTAATTTACAGATAGTTAATACGGTCTCGCCCGGTCTTGCTTCCAGTTTGAATACCAAACGGTAATGATAGTCTATCCGTACAGAATAGTCATTCTCATTCAGAGCCTCAAAATGCAGTGAATTGAAACGAAATAGATCTTCCATACGATTCACAGCCTCCAAAACGCTTACTACCCGCACATATTTGCGCGCAACTTCCGGTTGATAGCGGTGCCGTTTGTCGCTACATTTTCCATTGTAGAATAATTCTTTGAGGTAGTCTTTTTGAAAAACTATTTCCATACTATTTGTAAAACTCGCCGCAAAGGTACAACTTTTTTTTGATATTCACAAATTTTGTGAACATTATTTTACACTATTCTTCATTTTCTCTCCTTTTTTCCCTCTTTTGCCCCCCATATAACCCAACAACCCCGCCAAACGGCAGGGTTGTCAAGTATCATCGCCTCAAGGGCGGAAAGATTAAGGGGCGATTAACCTCCGATGATCGGGTCTCCGGGGGAGGTGGAGATGGTACTTGTACCGGATCCGCTATTCTCGAGCGCTCCGGGGCTTCCTCCAAGTAACGCTTGAGTCAACTGAACTTCTGTTGCCTCAACAACTGGTTGATTATACATCTTTTTCATTTTTTTAAACAATTTATACATTATCAAAAGCCTGCGTGCAGGCGTGCACCTGCACGCAGAACAGATTTATTTTACTAACTGACCCTTAGCGTCGTACATCTTCTTGCCACGGAGGATAAAGAGTTCGCCGTTGATGAGAACCTTAACCGGAGCCTCCGAAGCGTTGAGTGCGTCAATGCCGGTAGCTACTTGCGGACCGTGAACGGCCATTGCTACGCGGCGACGAGGAGCATTTCCTTGTTGCGGCTCATTGCTGTAAGGCGGAACACCACCCATATTCAAGTATGCACGGTAAGCACCTACATATACATTGTTCGAATTAACATAGTACAACTCGTTTTTGTAGATGATGTAGTGGTCATCACTTTGAGCAATCTGAACTTGCTCGAACGAACCAATCAGACCGTTGTTTTCTTCATCGTCTACAGGATCATTTACTGCTGTACCGCTGTAAACAACCTCCAGTTTGCCAGCCGTAGCATAGAAGATATACGGACGACCTGCATCCAGCGTACCGGTTACTTCCTCAAGGATAATATCAGTACCATTCTGAGCCTTGCTGAGTACTCTCCAGATAGAACCACCACGTACTGCCGTAACTGCCTTGTCCAAACACATGGTATAGTATGCGTTCGGCTCTAATTCCGTACGTACGGTCTCGTAAACCGGCTCGGCATTCTCTTTCTTATAGAGCTGAATAGCTTTTTGTCCGGTATATGAATCGGATTTGAAGTAACGGAAACGCTCTTGTCCACTCGTAGAGTTAAAGCGCATGTATGCACCGCCGCTTGCCAGAATTACTGCATTGCCGTTGCCATCAATTGAGATCGCATTGATATATGCCTCATCTTTCGAAGTATTCATACCATTGCTATTACCCGTTCTACCGATGTAATAACCGCTCTGGGACTGAATCGTTCCGGCTAATTTAATAGTGAAAGTAGCCGCAAGAACAGCATCTGTTCCTTGGATCTTACCATTTTCAAATGTTACGGCAACATAATTGCTTGTAGCATCCAGTGTCTCAAGACCACCATTGAATGCAAGGCTGCCATCCTCATAAACAATCAGATACTCACCTGCTGTCAGATCGCTATTATCATCAACTTTCACGAAGTAATCGCCTTCAAAAGGCACAGGAGCCGGGCTAACGGTTACGGTAAAGGTCGTTGAACCTGCCAGATAACCTTCGCCTGCTGCAATCGAAGCTGTGATAGTAGCCTCGCCTTCCGCTACAGCTGTGATTTTGCCTTCAGCTATAGTAACAGCATCTCCTTCTGTTACCGCATAGTTGATTTCTGCGCTCTGAGCGGCATCCGGAGTAACAGTAGTCACGATGTTAGCAAGCAACAATTCATCGCCTACCGTCATGTTGATGTCATCAATCGCAATCGTTGCGGCAGAAACCTTCGAAACGAATACTACGTTGACTGCCTCATCTTTATCCGGATTACCTGGTTTCTGATAGAGCAAGTACTCTTCGGCAATAACTTTGATCTTGTCACCTGCACTAATGCCTAATGTGTTGAACTTGCCTGATTCTCCCGCAGATGTCAAGCAGCCATATACATAGATAGTACCGCTTTCGTCTGTCAGGTCAAAGTTACCATAGGTGGTATTTGCGATATTGCTTACCGTTCCTTCCAAGTAGCAACGTGTACCTGCTGCTCCAATGAACTCGGCAACCGTCTTGTTCGGAATCTCGCTGACAGTAATAGATACAGGATAAGTAGCACTGGTCACTTCGTTTACTGTAGCCGTTACGTTCACCGAAGTTGTTCCCTCGGTCAAAGCGGTGGTCGGAGCCCAAGTTATACCTTCTGTTACAACCTCACTGGTTTCATCGGTATAGTACAACGTAACAATCAATCCTGCGGGATCAAACACTTCACCATCCACGTATGCCGTCTTGGTTGCAGTACCAGTTACCGTCACATGGTCAATCTCCTTTGTTATCGGGCTGTTATAAGTCAAATCCGTCCATTGCCAACCACTCTCCGGAGCCAACTCCCAGCAAACAAGATTGCTAGATTGCGCGAATCGTTTCCAAGGAGCAAGAATTGTACCGGACAGTGTGCCGCCAACTACCCAAGTTGTGGGCAAAGTCTCTGCACTGAAATAAATCTCAATATCTTTCTCTTCTTTCTGAATATCGAAAGTCACATACTTTTTGTTAGTGTCAATCTTCTTGATAGCCACATTGGAGAACGATACCTTCACCATTGTGTTGCTTGTCAGGTCAGCAGCCACCAAATCTTCAAGGCTGGCAAAGATGGGACCCATTGCATACGTAGCCGAAGCCACTGCACTATTCTCCAAGCCATCTTTTACGGCAATAGCCTTGATGGTCATATTTGTAGAAACGGCGATAGGATCACTATAAACGCTCGATTCGGTAGTAGGCGTTGTAGTACCATCTGTTGTATAATAGATAGTAGCACCTGCGGTTGCAGTAGTAATAGTTACATTCTGAGTCTCAAAATACGTGCCCTCGGCAACAGAGAATGTCGGAGTTGCTACCGAAGGCTGTGCCTCTACGTATGTTACCGTGATAGATGCAATACGACGGTTGCCGCTTGTACCACCTATAGTAAAGACAACTTCTTTCGAATTTCCCGTCCATGTTCCGGCATCATATGTACCGACATTAGCAGAAATAGCATTACTTCCATCACTACTTCCGAAGCCAATCACAATCTCTTTAAACTTATAGCCGGTCGAAGAAAGCGCAAATGTATTGCCTCCATATGCACGGACAGCCTCTCCTGAGGTATAGTATTTAGGTGCATTAGAATTGGTGCCCGCGCCGAATACAATAGAGAAATTGTTGCTCGGACCAAAGGCTACCGTTTCTTCCGTCATATCTGTTGTTTCGTTATAATGCTCCGAAGCCACCCAACTTGCTACTAACGGAGCGGCTGTAACAGTCAGTCCATTAACGGTATAAGCCTCACTGGCAATTTCCTCCACAGTAGCTACCACGCGGATAGAGGTCTGACCTACCGCCAAAGTAGCATTGTCATCGGGATACGACCAAGTAATGCCTGAAGTAATAGGAGCGTCCGAGTTGTCGGAATAATGCCCCATAACGGTCAGACCTGCGGGGTCAAACGCGTCGCCGGCAGTATAAGAAGTTGTGGCTGGCGTGCCACTGACGGTTACAGTCTGCAAAGTAGCGTCCTTAATCTCTACATTGAACGTAGTGTTCTTGTTGCCGTAAGTAACGGTAATTGCTTGTGCAGCCGCAGCTGCCGAACTATCAAAGCCCGTGAACGAGAACTTGTCTTCATTGCCGGCGTAAGCGATGTCCTCCGAAGAAGAATCATCGTAAGTAGCGGTAATAACTAAACCGGTAGCATCAAACGCATCACCAATATTATAGCTTACTTTACCGGGATTGTTCTTAACCGCAATCGACTCCAACTGCTTACCGGCTTCCCAAACAAAGGTAATAGACTCCAAGTACATAGCACCGCTGTTAGAACGTACACCCACATACTCATAATCATCGGTAATTTCCAATTGAGTGGATGTTCCATAGACGATAGTTCCTAACAGAGTACCTGAATTTTCTCCATATAAGTCAGAAGCGGCAGTATATGCAGTATTTGAACCGTACACATTAAGAACAGCGCCATTGCTCGTGTTGGAATTCCATACCACTTTCACTTTCTTAATCAGTCCACCCGAAGTAGTGGAAATAATACCTGAATTAGAGTTTTTTGAACGCAGTTGAATAGATTCATTTCCACCTGCCGACTGACCTGCATATACGGCGTCAGAAGCAACTGTCTTTTCACTCCAGTCGGTATAGGAATTGCCGGTCACGCCGGTCGTCTCACGTGTCAGCTTATCACCTTCCGCAGCGGCAACGGTAATATTGTACGTAGTAGATTTTTCCACTTCGTCCTCTATATAAGTAACCGTAATAGTTTTATCACCGGCTACGGTCATATCGGGAGTAGAAACAGAAGTCGGAGTAACCGTTTTCTCTTCATCATCTTGAGGAACATTATTCTTGGTTACACTATAGGTAGCAGTACAAGTACCATCAAACGAGAAAGCGTCGTTTTGCTCATAGGAAGTGGTCATTCCCTCAACAGCAATCGACTTGAGCGTTTTAACGGTCGTTTCAGATGAGCTGCCACCTTCAGAATAGGTCACCTCAATAGATTTGCAATAGAGAGCCTTAGTTGCTGATGTTTGAGATAACGTTACAACTATTTCGCCAGAAGCATTACCTGTAAGTGTGTATTGTGTGGCGGTTGCTGTCAATGATTGTTCCGAACCAAAAGCATTTCCACCTACTGTAACATTAAGTTTAGCCGAAGTTCCACTTGCGCCACTAGCATTGACCTTTATTTGTGTGATTGTTCCGCTTATGCCAGATGTTGTTAATACTATATTACCGACAGCTTTTTTGCCTGTTCCATAGTGTATTCCTTTTGAGTTATCAAAGTTTGATTCCGTTCCATCAGAAGTTACTGTCCATTCTACACCATCATCTGCCGTTCCTGAACCACCACATGCAGCAGTAAAAGTCAAGGTAGAGGTTTCTCCCCACGCATTTCCGACGCCGAAAACGGTGGTCAGAAGCACCAGTAGGAACGCCAAAACAGACTGGCGAGACACTAACGAGAGAGAATCGGGACGGGAGTATTGCCTACCTGTGTCGGAGGCATTCCCTACCTGTTCTCTTGAAAAAAGTTTAAACTTTCTCATAATGTTAAAATTTTAAGTTAATAATATTGTTTGTTATAATATATCAAAGTTTTTGAAGTTCATATATATGAGCCGCAAAATAAGTCTCAATTAGACTATCAAAATTTCTTAACAAATCTTCAAGTTCATTGTATGAATGGGCATTTTTTCCAACGTACGAAGTCCAAAAGTGGGGAGTTACCACAATTACTTGCCTATTTTCTTCAGCTCCTATTCTTTTATATGCGTGAAGAGATAAACAGGTTCTTTTTTCTTCTCCATTAATTTTACGTACCAATATCGCAGCATGGGGAATCTCAGGTATGTTATTATTTCTGTTGTCATACAAAAGAACATTCCATTCTTTAATAGACTCTCCTTGTTCCTGCTGATGAGATGCGATTCCTTCTACAATCATTTTGAGTAGTTTTTGCGCATCATTAGTCCATATATATGTATTATCGTGCATATTTTAATATTCTTTCAAAATCTCGTTTTCTATTGAATCGGCTTCTTTTATTGGCAAGCCACACTTTTGCGATATAAGTTCGCCAAGCATCCATGCTCCAACGTAAATCATATCATAGCCGTTACATTTTTCTATATAATAAAAATA
>CACYKR010000019.1 GCA_902774995.1 uncultured Bacteroidales bacterium
TATGTACCTCGAATTCATCTGCCTCCGGCAGTACGGCTACCGTAGCCGCAGAAGTATGGACACGTCCCTGGGTCTCCGTAACAGGCACACGCTGCACACGATGGACTCCGGACTCATATTTGAGCGTACCATAGACATTCTGGCCGGTGACGTTAAAGATAATCTCCTTGTAGCCTCCGGCGGCACCTTCCGTGAAAGAGGAGACGGTATATTTGAAACCTTTCAGTTCGAAATACTTGGTGTACATACGGAAAAGGTCTCCGGCAAAAAGCGCAGCCTCGTCACCTCCCGTTCCGCCACGAATCTCCATGACAACATTCTTACCGTCCTCAGGATCCTGAGGCAGCAGCTGGAGTTTGAGTTCCTCCTCCAGTTTGGGTATCTGCGGCTCCAACTCGTCTCTCTCCGCTTTCGCCATCTCCTTGAGATCCGCATCTGTCTCGTTGAACAACAGGTCTTTGGCGTCCTGTAGGTCAGTCACGGCTTTTTTATAGCGATGTGCACATTCCAGCACACGCTCCAAGTCATGGTAGTCGCGGTTGAGACGTACATAACGCGCCTGGTCGGCTATGACAGACGGGTCTGTAATCAACAGGGAAACCTCGTGGAACTTCGCTTCCAGTCCTTCTATTTTCGATAAGATATCCATTATTTCATTTTCAATCCTAACACCCTGCCGTTATAGGCGACATAGGTATGCATGAGTAACATCGCAATAGTCATCGGTCCAACTCCGCCCGGAACCGGCGTAATATACGATGCTTTGGATACTACGTTCTCAAAATCTACGTCTCCTACCAACCGGTATCCGCGTGGCGAAGAGGCGTCATCGACACGGTTGATACCCACGTCGATTACTACAGCCCCCTCTTTGACCATGCCGGCTTTAAGCAGTTTCGGAGAGCCTGCTGCCACGATGATGATATCCGCCGAACGGCATATGGCATCCAGATTGCGTGTCTTGCTATGACAAACCGTCACGGTAGCATCTCCCATAGAAGAGGCACTCATGTTCGGCAGAGAGAGATACGGCCGTTGCATCAGCATCATTGCCATGGGCTTGCCTACGATATTCGACCGTCCGATGACTACCACGTGTTTGCCCTCCGTAGAGATATTATAGGCATTGAGCAACTCTTGTATTCCGGCGGGAGTGGCACTGCGGAAAGCGGGAAGGCCTTGGATTGCGCGTCCCATACTCATGGGGGTGAGACCATCTACGTCTTTGCGGAAATCGATGGTTGTCAGCACTTTGGACTCACTGATATGTTCCGGCAACGGTAACTGGACGATAAATCCATCTACTGACTGGTCATTGTTGAGTTTGCGAATTTCGGTCAATAACCTACGCTCCTTGATATCTTCCTCAAAAGCTATTTTCTCAACATCTATACCGACTTCCTGGCAGGCTTTGATTTTATTCGCCACATAGATTTCCGAAGCGGGATTATGCCCCACGAGCACAATAACCAGTTTAGGAACCCGCAGGCCGTTCGCCAGATTGAAAGCCACCGATTTGCGCAGTTTCTCCCGAATCTCGGCAGCTACTTTCTTACCGTCCAAAATCATTCTTTTCTCTCCTCTGTTGCTTGTTTCTCGGATTGTTGCTCATCAAGCCGTTTATCGTTTATATTACTTTGTTTCCATCGTTGGATGTTACGCCAAATATCCTTCCATTCGCGCTGGGTAATGTACCATTTATTTTCCCGTCGCGGCGGGCGATAGACGTGGTGCATGTGGATCTCCGTCTGTACGCGTCGCACTTCCGAAGAGTCGATGTTGTAAGTCTGTGCCAAACTGTCGCCAAGCAGCAAAGCGTCCTGACGATCCACCTTACGGATATTCAGTTCGTCCACCTTCATCTCCGTCTTAGGATCATCCATGGGCATCGAACGGATCTCCTCTATCACTATCTTGCCCAACTTATATCCTCCGAAGGCCAGTATGGAAAGCACAACAAACATCAGGCCGTAATAGGCTTGTTTGTCCCGCATTTTCATCCATCCGCCCCAACCGTTAGTCAGCCTGTCGGAGGATGAAGAATCATAATGATGATGGTGGCGGTGTTTGCGTTTGCTCGCTTTACGTTCCTCCCATCGGGGTTGATATGTCTTGAATTCTTCTTCTGCCATTATCTGCGTTTAAAACTCATTTGTTGCACTTTGCGCATCATCTTGGAGGTCTGTTCAAACTGTTTGAGGAAACGATTCAGTTCCACTATGGTGACGCCTGCTCCCTTGGCGATACGGTTCTTGCGGCTGCCGTTCAACAGACCCGGGTTGGCACGTTCTGCCGGAGTCATGGAGTTGATCATCGCCTCAATGGGTTTGAAGGCGTCATCGCTGACCTCAACGCCCTTGAGCGCCTTGTCCATGCCCGGAATCATGCTCATCAGATCCTTCATAGAGCCCATCTTCTTGATTTGGTTGAGCTGGCCGATGAAGTCGTTGAAATCGAATTGGTTTTTGGCAATCTTCTTGCTGATGCGGCGTGCCTCGGCTTCGTCGTACTGCTCCTGGGCGCGTTCTACGAGGGAGACTACGTCACCCATTCCTAAAATCCGGTCCGCCATACGCGCCGGGTGGAACACATCCAGCGCCTCCATCTTCTCGCCCGTACCGATGAACTTAATCGGTTTGTTCACCACCGAACGGATGGAGAGTGCGGCACCGCCACGGGCGTCACCGTCCAGTTTGGTCAGTACCACGCCGTCGAAATCAAGCCTGTCGTTGAACTCCTTGGCAGTATTGACGGCATCCTGTCCGGTCATGGCATCCACGACAAACAGCGTCTCGGACGGCGTGATAGCCTCTTTGATAGCCGCAATCTCGTTCATCATCTGCTCATCGACAGCCAGACGGCCGGCAGTATCGACGATCACCACATCGTACCCCAAGCGTTTCGCCTCCGCAATAGCAGCCTGCGCTATCTTAACCGGATCTTTCTGTTCTCCCTCTCTTGAGGAGAGGGCCGGGGAGAGGTTTTCGCCACTAAAGACTTTGGCGTTTATCTGCTCGCCGAGCACACGGAGCTGCTCGATAGCCGCCGGACGATATACGTCGCAGGCTACCAGCATCACGCGTTTGTTCTTTTTGGTCTGGAGCCAGTTGGCGAGTTTGGAAGCAAACGTGGTCTTACCGCTACCCTGCAGACCGGACATCAGTATGACTGCCGGATTGCCCTTAAGGTTTACCTCCTGCGCTTCGCCACCCATCAAAGCAGCCAACTCGTCGTGGGTAATCTTCACCATCAACTGGCCCGGACGGACACTGGTCATCACGTTCTGACCCAGTGCTTTCTCCTTCACCTGGTCGGTAAACTGCTTTGCCGTCTTGTAGTTCACATCCGCCTCCAAGAGGGCTTTGCGGATGTCTTTTACTGTCTCCGCAATATTAATCTCGGTAATACGGCCCTCACCTTTCAGTATCTTGAAAGACCGTTCTAATCGTTCGCTTAAATTATCAAACATACTTACATTTATTTTGCGGGTGCAAAGGTACGAAAAAAAAATGACATATGCAAGCATATGCCACTCTTTTCTCGTATTTTTCTGTCTTTTTACTTTTTACTTTTGTCTTTCTACTTTTGTCTCAATAGTTATCTCCACACGGCGGTTAAGCCGACGCCCTTCCTCCGTCTCATTGGAGGCTACCGGTCTCGTATCGCCATAGCCCAAGGCTGAGATTCTCTCCGGTTCACAACCATAAGCTATCAGCTGCTTTCGGACCGCTTCTGCGCGAGCCTTTGAAAGGGAAAGGTTATCCTCCGGCTTGCCTATATTATCCGTATGACCGGCCAACTGCACCCGGTAGCCGTAAGTCCGCACCAAGTCGGCTATGCGTCTCAACTCCGGCAGCGAGACGGGCATGATACTGTCGCTTGCGGTGGCAAAAAGCAGGTTGTTTATAGGCGTCGGTTCGTTGGTCTTCAGTACCGTAATCGTCTCCGGTCGTTTGTCCTCCGGCAGCGTGATGGAATAGATGTCGTGCCGGCGACCGGCTTTCTGCGCGTAATATGCCGTCTTGCCGTCTGTCGTGATCTTGTACCAGCAGTCTCTTCCCGTGGTGTTGATCTGTTCCCCCAAGTTCTCCGGTTCACTCCAGCAGTTCCAGCAGGTGTCACTCTGCCGCCGGCTCACCCATACATCCAGATCGCCCATCGTCCCCTCCCTGTCGGAGGAGAAATAGAGCGTTTTCATGTCCGGGTGCAGAAACGGCGAGCGCTCCATGCCCCGGGTGTTGATAGCCGGTCCGACAGAGAAGGGTTTGCCCCACCGCCCCTGCGCATCCCGGACGGAAACGAAAATGTTGAGAGACGGTTTGTCTTCTCCTTCTGCCGGATAGTTGGCGGCAAAAAGAAGTGCCTTGCCGTTTGCGGTAATCATTGCATCAGCCTGCCAGTTGCCGATCTGCAAGGTCTGCGGCAACGGCCTGGGTTCCGTCCAGCCGCGGTGCGGTATATGTTGCGAGAAGCACATCCGTCCTTCGATAAACAGCAGCATCATCCCCCCGTCGCCGGATACGGATGTAGGTGCCTCGTTGCGGTAAGGATTGCTCAGCTCGGGAATACGGCGTGCAATACCCCACTCGCCCGTCTTGGAATCGCGGCGCGAAACATATATATCTTCGCTTGCAGAACCATCTTCGCGGTTCAGTCCCACGAAATACAATGTGTTATCATCCATGCTCAGTACAGGGCCGTATTCCTCGCCGGTCATCGTATTGACAGCCGGTGGCAGGAACTCCGGGCGGATGGAGTCGTAGGGAGTGAAACTGCAAAAAACCAGCACTAATAGCTGCGCTGCCATCACCCGCAGGAACGTCGTGAACGGATAGACGGTGGCATAGCACACGGAAGCCTGGTTGTTCTCGTTGGAGAGCGATTGTGCATAAGGCAAAGCCATAGCGGACGTCATGGAACCGATGAGCAGACCAACGACATTGAAATAATTCATCTTCAGCCATTTATAGGCGATAGAACCGACTACCAGTAACGGTACGATGGTGATGATGAAACCGTATCCGATCCATAGATAGCCGCCGTTCATAAGCGTTGGTACAAAACCCTCTCCAACACTCAATCCCAAGGCTGCCAGAAAGAGCGTCAGGCCCAACTGGCGCGCCATCATGTTTGCCGAGGTGGTGGAGAAAGTGACCATGTTGTAATACGGTCCGTAATGGCCGATGAGTATAGCTACGATCAGCGAACCGCCTACAAGGCCTAATTTGAACGTCTGCCCCATGCCCGGCAACGGGATAGGCAGCAAGCCTACGCATATACCTAACACCATACCGAAGAACACCGGCATCAGATGCGGCACATCAAGCCTTTTCAGCTCGTTGCCGAAAGTCTCCGCTACGCGGCTCACGTCATGTTTGTCACCTACCACCATCAGTCTGTCGCCGAGTTGCAGAATCATGTCGTCCGTAGCCAGCAAGTCTATGCCTGCTCGGCTGACACGCGTGATGGTAGCGTGGTACTGCTGCCTCAGATTGAAAGAACGGATCCGTTTGCCGTTGCACTCCGGCTTGGTCACCGCGATACGGCGTGAGATCAGATGGTCGGATTTCTCATGCTGCACACGCAGGTCGTAGTCTTGCATCTGTCCCAGCAACCGCAAGGCGTCGAGATGCTGTCTGTCGGTCAGGATACGCAGCGTGTCGCCGTTGCTGAAGGTCGTCTGTTCGTTCACCAGCTCGTCCGACCCGTCGGGACGGATGACACGGCTGACAACCATCTCTTTAACCGGGCAGATACGCATCAACTCGCTCATTGTCAGCAAGCCTATCTGGGGGTTGTTGAGGGTGATATCCACGCAGAGCGGTTCCTCGTTGTCTTTCTGCGCCGCCTCTCGCAGCCTTTTCTCCTCTTCGGGCAGACTGACGCGGAAAGAGAGCCGTATCAACTCAAACGCCAGGATGATACCTACTATACTCAGCGGGTACGCCACCGCATAGCCGGTAGCGATGTCGGGGTTCGTACTGCCCGTCAGGTCGAAATACGCCTGCTGGACCGCCGCCAGCGAAGGTGTGGAGGTCGTTGCACCGGACATCACGCCCGCCATCGTACCCATCTCTATCCCCGTGGCGTAATGCAGTACGATGGCGCACACGCATCCTAACAGCACTATCGCCGCGGCGAGCATGTTCAGTTGCAGCACACCACGCTTGAATGGTGAGAAAGAAGGGCCTACCTGCAAACCGATAGAATAGACGAAAAGGATGAGACCGAAGTCCTTGGCGAACTGCGCTACCGAGTGGTCTATCTGCACGCCTGCCGAGGCAAACGCAATGCCCACAAACAGCACCCAGGTGACCCCTAACGAGAAATGACGTATCTTTGCTTTCTCGCCCAGCCACAGGCCGATAGTCATCACAATCGTCAGCCACAGCAGCGACTGCGTGATCGACGGATTAAACAAAAACTGCTCTATGCTATTCATCGCTTATTCTCTTAACAACCGTATCAGTCCGATCAGTGCTTTCATGCAGGCGCGTTCGGTGATCTGCTCTCGGAGTTTGCCCAGGTGGAAACACTCGGCGGTGGTGCCTTCGGGTGTTGCCCAGGCTATCCACACCGTGCCGACAGGCTTCTCCGGCGTGCCTCCTGTAGGTCCTGCAATGCCGCTGGTAGCAATCGCATAATCAGTCCCTATCAGTTTGCGAACGGACTCGGCCATTGCGCGCACTACCTCTTCGCTTACCACGCCGTGCGTTTTTATCATCTCTTCAGGAACACTCAAGAGATGCTGTTTGACGCTGTTGTCATAGCTGACGACGGAGCCCCAATAGAACGCCGAACTGCCGGCGTGTCTGTTGAGCAAGGCGGCTAACTTGCCTCCCGTGCAGCTCTCCGCCGTAGCGATAGTAGCGCCGCGCTCTTGCAGCAGGCGTCCCGCAATCACCTCCAACGGCTCGTCCGTCTCGGCTATCAGATACTCTTTCACTAGATCTCTCAGCCGCCCGAACCAGTCGCTCATCTCCGCCTCCGAAGCCTCGCCGTAGGACGACAGACGCAGACGGATGATTCCGTCCTTGGGCAGGTAAGCCAAATGAAGGTAATCGGGCTTGGAGTTCTCGTAATCCTCTAAGATAATCGCCAGCGACGACTCCGGTATGCCCGTCACCTGCAGAGTACGATGGATGATTGCTTTTGACTTTCGACTTTCTACTTTTGTCTCAATATACGGCAGTATCTGCTCGTCCATGGCAATCTTCATCTCGTACGGCACACCGGGCATGGAGACCAGAATCTTGTCTCCCTTGTAAAAGACCATCAGCGGCGCGGACCCTACCCTGTTTTCCAATATCTCCGCACACTCCGGCACCAGCCATTGGGTAGCCGTCAGGCGGTTCAGCACGTCTGGCCGCTCCTTATAAAGTTCATGGATATGCTCGCGCACCCGCGTATCTTCCACGAGGTGTGTACCGAAATACTCGCATAGCACCTGCTTGGTGATGTCGTCCTTGGTGGGCCCCAAGCCGCCGGTTGTCAGGACGATGTCCGCCCTACCGAAAGCCTCGTCCAGCGCCGCGGTGATATGTGCACGGTCGTCGTGTACGGACGTGATCTGATAGAGTTCGATACCGTTCTCGTTCAGCCGTTGCGCCATCCAGGCGGAATTGGTATCCACCACCTGGCCGATCAGCAACTCGTCTCCTATCGTGATTATCTCTGCTCGCATTGTTTCTTCCATTCTGTTGCGGTTAACTCCAACTCGTCGTACCACTCCTTGCCGAAACGCCGGATCAGCGGTTCTTTCAAAAACTGATACAGCGGCACGTGGTTCTTC
Source organism: uncultured Bacteroidales bacterium (assembly GCA_902774995.1). Taxonomy (GTDB): domain Bacteria; phylum Bacteroidota; class Bacteroidia; order Bacteroidales; family Paludibacteraceae; genus Colicola. The sequence continues at coordinate 7,793 of CACYKR010000019.1, forward strand.
TTGCCTAAGACGCGTGCGCAGTGGCATATGTCCCACCGGTGGTACTCCACTCCTACGCGCCCGCCTACTTGCGACAGCCGTATCGGGTAGAGATGGCACGAGACAGGCTTCTTGAAATCAATCTTGCCGGCGTTATAGGCCTTCTCGATCAGGCAGTAGCACCAGCCGTTATGGTCCGTACGGGCGAAGACGCAGTCTTTGTCGTTGACGATTGATGTCACCCGTTCTCCGGAAGGATCGTTATACGCTATACCTTGTGCCGCTACTACGGCCTTGGCTTCCGGCGTCATGTCCGGCAGCAGGAGAGGAAGTATCTCGTTGATTTTCTGTTCCTCTTCGGTCTCCAACGGAGCTCCTGCATCACCTTCGATACAGCAACAGCCGCGGCATTTGTCCAGATCGCAGCAGAACTCCTTCTCCAGCACATCCAGGCTGACTAGTGTGTCACCTATTACAAACATACGCCTTCAATACATATCTTTATACCCAGCCCGATAAGCACCAGTCCGCCCACCAGCTCCATGTTGATCTTCAACCGGCCTACAAACACGCCCAGCAGATACCCGCCGAACGAGAACAGCGCCGTGATGCCGCCGATTGTCAGCACCGACCACCACAGCTGTCCGGGATAAGGGATAAACAGAATACCCGTTGCTAACACATCTACGCTGGTAGCTACCGCCAGCATCAGCAGGTGCGTCAGCGACCAGGAGGCTTTCTGCGCCGCGTCCTCATGTTCGTGGTACGACTCCCATATCATCTTCGCGCCGAGGAATCCCAAAATCACCAATGCTATCCATGGCGCGTAACGCTGCATGAACTCCGTAAACAGACTGCCGGCATAGAAACCTATCACCGGCATCCCCGCATGGAAGATACCGAAGATCAGGGCCATCAGTAACGGCCGCGGACGGTTGGACAGGTCGTGTGTGTCCGATGTCAAGCCTTGCACTACGGATACCGCGCAGCAGTCCATAGCCAAACCGACAGCTAAAATGATAATAGATAAGATCCCCATAATTTATAAATCATCAATTTCTCCTGTACTTGTATCGCGCCCCCACTTTGCCTTTGGCTATCGCCGCCAGTTTGTTACGGGCAAAAGTCTTGCGGATGGGCGAGATACGGTCGGTGAACACGTGGCCCTCCAGATGGTCGTACTCGTGCTGCACGATACGCGCCCGGAAATCCGTGAACGTCTCCTCGTGCTCGTTGAAATCCTCGTCGAGGTAACGGATAGTGATGGTCTTCGGACGGACGACATTCTCGCTGATACCCGGCAGGGAGAGACAGCCCTCGCTGTAGGTGCATGTCTCCTCGCTTGTCTCCAGAATCTCCGGATTGATGAATGCCCGCTTGAAGTCCTTGCACTCCGGGTAGTCTTCTGCCAGCTCTGTGCCATCTACCACAAACAGCCGCCAGGGCTTGCCTACCTGCGGAGCCGCCAGACCGCAGCCTTCCGCTTGCGTCAGCGTCTCGTACATATCGGCGATGAACTGTTTCAACTCCGGCGTGTTCTCTATCTCATCAGCCTGTTTTCTCAGTACCGGCTGGCCGTACAAATATATAGGTAAAATCATAAACGATTTAACGGTTTAACGATTTAACGGTTTAACGAAGGCTTTCCATATAGCCTTCCAATATAATGCACGCGGCGATCTTGTCCACCACGGCTTTGTTCTGCCGGTCTTTTTTCTTCATGCCGCCGGCTATCATAGCTTGGTGCGCCAACACGGAGGTGAAGCGCTCGTCATACATAGTTATAGGTTTGTCGGGAAATTGTTTCTTGAACTCCCCCATGAACGGCCTGATATAGTTCATGCTTTCCGATTCCTCGCCGTTCATCTGTGTCGGATGACCGATCACCACTTCGTCCACGGGCTCGTGGGCAAAGTAGTCAGCCAGCCATTTCATCAGTTCTCTGGTCTCGATCGTAAGCAACGGATTAGCCGTTATGCGGAGTATATCCGTAACGGCTAATCCTGTGCGCTTGCGACCGTAGTCTATTGCTAAGATACGTCCCATTTAGAGGTTGTTGAGTTTCGCCTCGATCTCGTCGTATTTGGCCTGCATGCCCTCCTCGGTACGGAAACGGTAGTACAGCATCTTCAGCGTCTGCATGTACGTCGTGTTGTCCGGACGGAGCTCATGAGCGCGCTCGAAATAAGGGATGGACTGTTTGAACACGGCGTTCATCTCGTCCAGCGCTTTCTTGTACTCGGCGTCGGATACCAAAGCGGCAGCCTCGTTCAGCTTCACGGCTTTGTTGTAATATACACGGCCCTTACCGGCGATAGCGTCTGCGGAGTTGGGATCCATGGACAGCACTTTGTCGAAATCAGCCATGGCCTCGTCATAACGGTCAAGCATCTCGTAGAGCACGCCGCGTTTGATATAGTACAGGTCCTCCTGCGGGTTCTGCTCGATAAGCGAGGTGAAGAAAGCGATAGCCTCTTCCTCCTGGTGAGCCTGAACGGCATAGCTGACGAGGTTCTGGATGAACCAGTCCTCCTGCGGGAAACGCAGGATAGCGTGGTGCAATGCCTCTACGAACTTCACCGTGTCTTTGCTCATCATATATTCCTGACACAGGAACTGGTTCACCATAATCGGCTCTATCTCACCGTCTTTGAGTTGTTCGAACAGCTCGATAGCCTCGGGGTGCATCTCTGCGCGGTAAGCGAAACAAGCGGCGTTGTACTGATAGTTGGCATACGTGGTGTCACGCGGCATCTCTTTCTGATACTTCTCGTCTTGCATCGGAGCTAACGTAGGGATATCCAGATGGGTCTTGAACGCCTTGTACGCGCCGGCGAAGTCATTGGCTTCGTACAGCAAAGCGCCGTAACGCACCAGGTCATCGCTCTTGTAGTAGGTCATGAGCATCTTCGCTACCTTGCCGCGCATCTTCGGATCGGTAGGAACCTCTACGCCTTTCTTGTTGAGAACCGGCACTTGTGCCAACTCGTCGGCTTTAACCAGATACTCCACGCTCTCTTCCATGGCGGCACCTACCGTCGGGATGTCTTTCGCCAGACCCATATACAGGTTGTTGTTCTGACGCTCAGCCTCTTTGAAACCGATCATTCCTGCCCAGTAGTAGTTCTCGGCAGTAGGCTCTTGCTCCAACGCCTCTTTCACCGAAGCGCGTGCCGCTGCGAAATCAGGGGTGTCGCCGTTCATCAGACTCTTGGCTTTCTTGACAGCCGGATTCTTCTGTGCAAAGCAGCCTGCGCTAACCAGCATCAGAGCTGCCAAAATCAATGTCTTTTTCATAAATAATAAATTTATTCTTGATTATTTGTTTCTTCCTCCGTACCTGATACTTGGTCACTTGGTACTTCTTCCTCCTCTTTCGGAACGATGCAACCGCTGACGAGGGAGTCGTTGCGTTTCTGGAGTTCAATCAGTTTGACGCCTTGTGCGGCACGGCCCGTCTGACGGATGGTCGATATATCCATGCGGATGGCGGTACCGCTCTTGGTCATCAGCATCAGGTCGTCCGCATCGGTGACTGCCTCGATACCTACCAGGTTACCGGTCTTCTCGGTGATCTCGATGGTCTTGACGCCTTTGCCGCCGCGGTTGGTCACGCGATAGATCGGGTTGCCTTCCTCGTCATCGACAGGCGTACGTTTGCCGAAGCCTTTCTCCGAGATAACGAGAATGGTCTTGTCTGTACCCTTCTCTACACAAACCATGCCAATCACGCGATCCTGACCGTCTTCTTCCAAAGTTATCGCTTTCACGCCGGTTGCTCCGCGTCCCATCGGACGCACGCCACCTTCATTGAAACGAACGACTTTGCCGTTGTAGGAAGCTACCATCATTTCGCTCTGACCGTCCGTCAGTTCAACGCCGATCAGTTCGTCGCCTTCACGCAGACCGAGTGCGATGATACCGTTGGCACGCGGACGACTGTACGCCTCCAGCGTGGTCTTCTTCATCAGACCGTTCTTGGTGATGAAAATCAGGAAGTGGTTCTCCACATACTCCGGATCGTTGAGTCCCTTGACATTGATACAGGTGCGTACCTTGTCGCCTTTCTGGAGGTTAATCATGTTCTGGATAGCACGGCCTTTCGACTGTTTGTTACCCTCCGGCAACTCATATACCTTCTGCCAATAGAGACGTCCCATCTCCGTGAAGAACATCATCGTCGAGTGCATCGAAGCCTGATATACGCGCTCGATGAAATCCTGGTCACGGGCTGTACCGGCCTTTGAGCCGATACCGCCGCGGCTCTGCTGACGGAAATCAGCCAACGGAGTACGTTTGATATAGCCTAAATGCGAGATGGTAATCACCATATCGTCATCGGCGTACATGTCCTCGGGGTTGAACTCGGTGGCCATCTTCACGATCTTGGTGCGGCGCTCGTCGCCGTATTTGTCTTTGATTTCAATAAGCTCTGTATTGATTAGATCGTAACGCAGCTCTTCGCTGGCGAGCAACTCGTTCAAGTGAGCGATTAACTTCTCGATCTCTGCATACTCGGCTTTCAACTCGTCGATACGCAGACCCGTGAGGGCACTCAGACGCATATCTACGATAGCCTTCGACTGCAGGTTGTCCAGTTCGAAGCGTTTCTCCAGGTTCGTCTGGGCGTCCGCCGGAGTACGGCTGGCACGGATGATACGTACTACCTCGTCGATGTTATCCACGGCGATGATCAAGCCCTCCAGGATATGCGCTTTCTCCTCGGCCTTGCGTAACTCGTAACGTGTACGGCGGGTTACAACGTCCATGCGGTGCTCGATGAAGTTGCCAATCAGCTGTTTCAGGTTCAGCAGCATCGGACGGCCTTTCACTAACGCGATATTGTTGACTGCAAAACTCGACTGCAACGCGGTGAACTTATAGAGTTTGTTCAGCACTACCTGAGCATTGGCGTCACGCTTGATCTCCACTACGATACGGATATCGCGTTTGGAGTGGTCGTTGATGTCGGCTATGCCTTCTATCTTCTTGTCGTTCACCAGCTCGGCGATGTATTTCACCAGGTCGCTCTTCACTACGCCGTACGGCAGCTCGGTAATCACAATACGCTCACGGCCGTTATCGTCGGTCTCGATGTCGGCATTCGAACGGATAATCACACGGCCGCGCCCGGTCTCGTATGCGTCACGCACACCCTGATAGCCGTAGATAGTACCGCCTGTCGGGAAATCCGGAGCCTTCACGTACTCCATCAGTTGCTCCACCGTAATATCCTCCACGCTCGCGTCGTGCATGCGTGCCTTGATATTATTGATATACGCGCAACAGCCGTCTATCACCTCCGCCAGGTTATGCGTCGGCATGTTCGTCGCCATTCCGACGGCAATACCGCTCGCACCGTTCACCAGCAGGTTCGGGAAACGGCAAGGCAGCACCGTCGGCTCTTTCAGCGAGTCGTCGAAGTTGTTCTGCATATCTACGGTGTCCTTCTCGATGTCGCGGAGCATCTCTTCCGCTAACTTCGACAGACGCGCCTCCGTATAACGCATAGCCGCTGCGCCGTCGCCATCGACTGAACCGAAGTTACCCTGGCCATCCACAAGGCAGTAACGCATTGCCCACGGCTGCGCCATACGGACGAGTGTGCCGTAGATGGAACTGTCGCCGTGCGGGTGGTACTTACCCATTACCTCACCCACAATACGGGCACTCTTCTTCGTCGGCTTGTCGCTCGTGTTGCCTAACTCGTTCATTCCGAACAGCACACGGCGGTGAACCGGCTTGAAGCCGTCACGCACATCCGGCAGCGCACGGCTCACAATCACACTCATCGAGTAGTCGATATACGAGGATTTCATTTCCTCGTCGATCTTCACTGGAATGATGTGATCGTTCTTGATTAATTCTTCTTGATTCTGGTTGTTTTCTTCCATTGTTATAATTGTTTTTGTTTATAATCAAAATTCCGTGCAAAGTTACTGCTTTTTTTTGACATATGCAAATTTAATCGCATTTTTTTGCGTTTTAAGCGCTTTTGCGCTCTTTTTCGGCATCCCCTCGACAGCACATTGCCAATCTCTCAAAACGCAGATAATGCGGTTGTGAGTTTTTTATACATTTTATAAGACTTTTATAAGACTTTTGTAAGACTCTAGTAAGACTTTTATCGGATGATGACGATATTTTTGCTCAAAAAAATTTGCATATGTCATTTTTTTTGCGTACCTTTGCACCGGATTTGAGAAAAAGCGTCTTTTTTTTCAAATATTTCCAAGAATATATTTTATTTTATCTATGCAATACGAATTACAAAAACTCGAGCGTATGTCGCTCGATGAAGTGCGTGAGATTGCGGTGAGCATGGGTCTTAGTCCCCGTCGCAGCCAATCCATACGCGAGATCAGTTATGCTATTCTGGACGCCCAGGCGGACAACCGCGCAGCCGTAGTCCAAGCGAAAGAGGACGAACGCGCCGCTGCCGGTCTGCCGTCCAAGCGCGAGCGTGTACGCGGCGTAAAACGTACCGCCGCCAAGGTCAATACCTCGAACATGAAAAGCGAGCAGGTGATAGCTACCGTAGGTTCCGAGAAAGAAGAGATGGCGAAGATGCAGGCGGACTTGAAGGCAAACAACCACAAGCCCAATAAGACCGTACAGCAAGCCGGCGGTATTCTTGGCGATGTTCCCGGAGACAAGACGCCGGCAGACAAAATATCTGTCACGAAGGAAGAGAAGACGGCAGACCAGCCTGAGACCCCTGCCGCAACGGAGGAGGCACCCGCTCCGAAAACAAAAAAACGCGGACGCCCCAAGAAAAACGCCGTTCCCGAACAGGAAGAGCCTGCCACGGAGGTAACTCCGGCACAGGAAGAGACGCCGGCTGCCGTAGAGGTTTCCGAAGCTCCGCAGACTCCTGCCGAAGAACAGGAAGAAGAGACTCCGAGTTTCGTACTGCCTAACCTGGGCGAGAATGTGATAGCGATGGGTACATTGGAGTGTACGCCGGACGGCTACGGATTCCTGCGTTCCGCCGATTACAACTATCTCCCCAGCCCCGACGACGTCTATGTAAGCAAGGACCAGGTGCGCCAATACGGCCTCAAACCCGGCGACACCGTGGAGTGTACCATCCGCGTCAACCCGCAGCCGGACAAGTTCTTCCCGATGGACAAAGTCATCCGTATCAACGGCCTTGATCCCGAATTGGCAAAGCGCCGTGTGGCATTCGAAAACCTCACCCCGCTCTTCCCCGACCAGAAATTCAAACTCTGCACCGGTCATAACGACTCTCTCTCGGTTCGTATGATCGACCTCTTCTCGCCTATCGGCAAGGGTCAGCGCGGACTGATTGTAGCCCAGCCGAAGACCGGTAAGACCGTTCTGTTGAAGGAGCTGGCGAACGCTATTCTGAAGAACAACCCCGAGGTCTATATGATTGTCCTGCTGATTGACGAGCGCCCGGAGGAAGTGACCGACATGGCTCGAAGCGTGGACGCGGAAGTGATTGCCTCTACCTTCGACGAGCCGGCAGACAACCACGTACGCGTAGCGAACATCGTTCACGAGAAAGCCAAACGTCTGGTGGAGAGCGGTCACGACGTAGTTATCCTGCTTGACTCGATCACCCGTCTGGCACGTGCGTACAACACGGTGGCCCCCTCGTCCGGCAAAGTGCTTTCCGGCGGTGTGGAGGCACAGGCACTGCATAAACCCAAGCGTTTCTTCGGCGCTGCGCGTAACATCGAGCACGGCGGCAGTCTGACCATCATCGCTACGGCACTCACCGAGACCGGCAGTAAGATGGACGACCTCATCTTCGAGGAGTTCAAGGGAACGGGTAACATGGAGTTGCAGCTCGACCGTAAGTTAGCCAACCGCCGTATCTTCCCCGCCGTAGATATACCGGCATCCAGCACCCGCCGCGACGACCTGTTGCTGCCGGCCGACGTGCTGAGCCGTATGTGGCAGATCCGCAAGCAGCTGAGCGACATGAACGGTCAGGAGGCCATGGAGAAACTCAAGACCTATATGGAGCGGACGGAAGACAACGACGAGTTCCTTCTGGCAGTTAACGGAGCGAGATAATGCAGATTCTAATTATCAACGGTCCTAATCTGAACCGACTCGGTACACGCGCGCCTGAAATATATGGTACGCGCACGATGGCACAGATTTTGTTGGATATCCAGCGTCAGTGGCCGGATATCCACTTCCTGTACCGTCAGTCAAACCACGAAGGCGACCTCATCGACTGGATTCAGATGACAAATGACAAATGCCAAATGTCAAATGACCAATGCCTCGGTATCGTGCTCAATGCCGGCGGGTACAGCCATACGAGCGTGGCGTTGCGCGACGCGGTGGCGGAGAGCGAAGTGCCGGTGGTGGAGGTGCATATCAGCGACATCAGCCGCCGCGAGCCCTTCCGCAGAACGAGTCTTCTGACGGACGTGAGTGCGCACAGCATCATCGGACAAGGCACGGACGGCTATGCAAAGGCCGTGGAATGGCTGCTCGCCGGGAACAATTAATTATAGATTACATACATGAAACGTTTATTGGGTACAATCGGGTTGCTGGCTTTCTGCTACACCCTCCTCGCCGCAAATATCATCACAGGCCGTGTGATGGATTATGCGTCGCGCCAGGCGATTGACTTTGCCAACGTAGGCGTGACCCGTAGCGGAGAGGACACCCCCGTCGGAGGAACGGTCTCCGATGCTACAGGTTCGTTTACTATCTCCAATCTCCAAGACGGCAGATACACCGTGCTCATCTCGTTCATGGGCTACGAGGAACAACGGCGTGAAGTGACGCTGAGCGGCAAAGAGGTGAACCTCGGCCGTATATTCCTCAAAGAATCCACCCAGACGCTCGGCGAAGTGGAGGTGGTAGGTCAAGGCAGTTCCATGCGCTTTGAACTGGACAAGAAAGTGTTCACCGTGGATCAGAACATAGCTTCCGCCGGTGCGTCCGTCACGGATATACTGGAGAACATCCCTTCCGTAGATGTAGATCAGGAAGGTACTATCTCTCTCCGTAACAGCGAGGACGTGGAGATATGGATCAACGGCAAGCCCGCCGGTCTCAACTCCGAGAACCGCGGTCAGGTGCTCCAACAGATGCCCGCCGGTACGATTGAGAAGATAGAAATCATCACCAACCCTTCCGCCAAATTCTCGCCGGAAGGTACTTCGGGTATCATCAACCTCGTCATGAAAAAAGACCGCTCGGCGGGCTATTATGGCTCGGTACAAGCCGGTCTGGACTATTCGCTGGCTGCGCCGTGGAACGTACCACCCGGAGGCAACCTCGGTTTTAACATCAATTTCAATGCCGGCCCCGTGGACGGATATTTCAATGTCGGTTACCGCTACCATATCAGTAATGGCGGCAGTAAGACTGACCGGTACAACCTCTCCGGCGAAGGCTCGGAGAAACTGGACTCCGCCCTCATCCAGAGCCACTTGGTGCAGGAGGGTCTGCAGACCCACCGCGGCGGAGGACTCTTTGCGCGGGCGGGACTTAATTTCCGCCTCTCGGAGTACTCCACGATAGGTGTCTCCGGCTTCGGCATGGTAAGCGACCCGAAGGTCTTTAAGATGAGTAACTCCACCCATCGCACCTACCTGCTGACCGCTCCGGACGGCTCCGTATTGCGGGACTACACCCGTGACCAGTCCTCGACAGGCTCCCACCCCGGCGGCAATGCGACGCTCGACTACACCTTCAAAATGGATGACCACCAGCTGATGGTCAGCGGTACGTATAATAACTTCTCCTGGAACCAGGAGACGGACTACACCCAGATTGAATCCGACACCTCTTATCAGAACCAGACGAACTACAGCAAGGACCAGAGTATCGAACTCAAGGCTGATTACGAGTGGAAGCCCACCCCGCAGAGCCGTCTGGAGGCCGGGTATAACTACACCCGCGGATGGAACAACAGTACCGCAGACGCGCATAACATCTTTGCCGACAAGGAAGAAGAGCTGTACGCCTATTACACGGATTTCTACAGTCTGACACAGAACCACGCTCTTTACATCACTTACGGCAACCGTTTCTGGAACAAGCTGTCCGTTCAGGTAGGTCTGCGCGGCGAGTATTACATGCGTCATCTGGACTCGAACTACAAAGACGCTGCGGGTGCTCAGCAGGACGCGTATGCTTCTTTCCCGAACAAGAAAGACACCGCTTATTTCCAACTATTCCCCAGCGCGTATATCAGTTATGACTTCGGCAACGGCCATGAGTTGCAACTCAACTACACCCGCCGTGTGAACCGTCCCCGCGGACACCAGATCAACCCGCGCATGGACTTCTCCGATAGCACGAATATCAGTTTCGGTAACGTCGATCTGCTGCCCGCTTACTCCAACAACCTGGAGCTCAATTATCTCAAGACCTGGGAGCGGCACACGCTCTCTGCCGGTGTATTCTGGAAATACCGCGAGGGAGCCGTGCAGAACTATAAATACATGGACGGCAATGTGATGAAGAACACCTATTTTAATATAGGTACCCGTCAGGAACTTGGTGTGGAAGTTGTAGCTAAGAACCGCCTCTTCGGCGAACTGCTCCAACTCACCACCTCCGCCAATTTCTATTGGAACAACGTCTCTGCCGCTAACGAGACCTTGACCTATCAGGGCAAAGCCATTGACGTCAATATCCCCGGCCAGAATATCTTCGCCGGCTCGGTTCGTGTCAATGCGCAGTTCCTCTTCACCAAGAATTTCAGCGGCCAGCTCTCCGCCAACTACCGCTCTCCGCGGGTGGTGGCGCAGGGTACGACGAGCCATAGCTACTCTATCGACATCGGCCTTCGCCACACTTTCCTCAACAAGCAGTTGGCTTTGGCGCTGAACGTACGCGACCTGCTAGACAGCCGGGCACGGCAGAACACCACCTGGGGAGAAGGTTTCTGGCAGTTCTCGGAAAACAGATGGCACAGCCGTTCCGTGAGCCTCACGCTCACCTATAACTTCGGCAACCAGCAAGGCAAACGCCGCGGCAAAGACGCCGACCTTGGCGGTAACGGAGACGATTTCGATGACAGCGGAAACAGCAACAGTGATTATGAATGATAATTGAAAGGGAAAAGTGAAAGGTTTACGGATAGATATGAAGAGATTGTCAGGACTCATTGTCCTTATGATTTTCAGTGTTCAATTTTCTACGTCCTTCGCGCAGATGGCGCAGAACAGACCCTACGTGGATGACAAGCTCTTTCACTTCGGTTTTCAGTTGGGACTTAATTTCTCCACTTTCAGCGTGACGGACAGCGAAATGCCGATAACGAACCCGATTACCGGTGAGACGGAGATTTATCACGCCCGCGTCAGCTCGCTGCTGCCGGGTTTCCATGTAGGGTTCATCGGAGACCTGAGACTCTGCAAATACCTCAACCTCCGTTTCTGTCCGGGAATGCAGTTCACCAGCCGTACCCTGACCTACAAATCCGAGTCGGGCAGACCCGTGCAGGGCACGCCCGGTAAGTTTGCCAATCATATAGACGTGCTGGCCATGCCCGTTTATCTGCCGCTATATCTCAAATGGTCGTCTGCGCGGGAAGGAAACTACCGTCCGTATGTCATCGGCGGCGGCGGTGTCAGTTTCAATGTCAGCCGTGACCGCGACAAGCCGGTGCTGCTCAATGTGATGGATTATTTCTGCGAAGTGGGCTTCGGGGTCGATCTGTATTTCCGATGGTTCAAGTTCTGTCCGGAGATCACCTACCGCATCGGTTTTGCCAACTTGCTCTACCCTTCCGCCAACCGTATGGAGTTAGCGCCGCAGGACGCATTCTACACCGACGCGCTCTCGCGCCTGACGAGCCATGCTATTTGTCTTACCTTCAATTTCGAATAAGTGCGTTGAAAAACTTACGACACATATTTATCCTTTGTACATTATACATTGTCCCCTTGTCTTTCTTTATGGGTTGCCGCGAGTACCGGGTCAGCGAAGATGCTTCATTGCGTCTCGCTTTCTCATGCGACACCCTGACGTTTGATACCATCTTCACCATGAGCGGAACTGCCACGGCGCAAGTCATGGTCTATAACCCCAATAAGGCGGCTGTGATGATAGACCGCGTGTGGATGGAGGACGGTTCGGCCTTTCAGGTGAACGTCGATGGCGAGCCGCAACTGAGCCGGCTCACATCACTGCAAGTCAACGGAGGAGACTCGCTCTTTGTCTTTGTACGCGTGATGATGCCCGCCACGGCTACCGACACCCCGGTGTATATCTCCGACAAGCTGCATTTCCACCTGACGAACAACGCCACGCAGTCCGTAGTGATGGAGGCGTACGGCCAGGACGTGATACGTATAGGCAGGAAAGGGTGCGGGCGCACTGAGAAAACCGGTCCTTTCACTTTCACGGGCAAGAAACCCTATCTGGTATTCGATACGCTTATCGTCAGCGGTACGCTCACTATTCTGCCCGGCGCTACGATATATATGCACTCCGGCGCATGTATCTACGCCTTGGGAAACGTGAAGGCGCAAGGAACCTTGGCGCAGCCTATCCTCATCCGCGGAGACAGACTGGACGAGCTCTTTGAGCACGTGCCTTACCTCTATGCCGGAGGCAGTTGGAACGGCATCTATCTCCAAGCCGGGCAGAAACAGAGCTACACGTTTGAGTACGTAGATATCCTCTCCGGCAATGTAGGACTCTATTGCATGAACACCAGCGCCAACCGTCCGACCCTGCAGATGAACGGATGCCGGATTCATAACCACACGCTCTACGGTCTGGTGCTTGTGAACACCGACGCCCTGGTCACCAATACCGAGATCAGTAACTGCGGTTCCTATTGCGTCTATTGTTCGGGCGGCAAGCATGATTTCATCCACACCACTGTCGCTTCCTATTTCGGCGCTACGGACGTACGTATCCAGTCGGCGGCGAAGGAAGAGACGGCTGCGGTGTATATCGACAATCTCAGCAAGAGCGAGAGCACAACGACCTCGTTCGCCAACTCCGTCATCACCGGTTACCGCTCCAACCAACTGGTAGTAGCAACGCCTTTTGAGCAGTATTATCCGGGGCTCTTTATCGGCAACTACCTCAAGACCGACACGCTTCTGATGCCGGGAGCACATGATAACGCCTATTGGCAAGCATCGGATACGATACCTGTCTTCCGCAACGATTATTTCAAATATAAGGAATACATCTATTATGATTTCCGGCTTGACTCGCTAAGTCCGGCTATCGGTATAGGCGACAGCATTCAGACGCTGCCTTATCCCGAGGCGCAGGAGTTGCTTAAGACCGACCGTAACGGTATCTCCCGCGAGGGTCTCAAGCCGGACGCAGGATGTTATCAACATCGGCTTTGATCTGCAGCCGAAGATCTTCCAAAGAATCAAATTTCCGCTCTTCGCGCAAATATCTCACAAAGCGGAGCTCTAATTCTGCCCCATACAAATCGCCCTTGAAGGACGGTATATAGGCTTCTATCACGCCCTCCGCACTGATGTTTACAAAGGCGGGGGCGTTATCCATGGTAGGGGTATTGACTTTCGCCATGTACACCCCTGTTTTCGGGATGATTTTCAGCGGACTGTCCGGTAGAATGTTGGCCGTAGGGAAACCAATGGTACGGCCTACCGCCTTGCCGTGAACCACTTTTCCGCGCACGCAATAGGGACGGCCTAACAGCTCATTGGCTACGGCTATGTTACCGTGCTCCAAGGCAGTACGGATCTCCGTAGAGGACACATGCAGCTCGCCGTCTATGTATTCGCCAACCGGGAGTACCTCCACCCCTTGCGCTTCCCCTGCGCGGCGGTAGTCCTGCGGATGGGTCATCCGGTCGGAGCCGAACCGGTGATCGTAGCCCATGAGCAGCACCTCCACTCCGTATTCCGTATGCAGCAGCTCCAGAAACTGCGCCGCTGTGAGCGGTTGCACATCCCTAAAAGAAAGCATCAGCACCTCGCCGTATTGCGAAAGCAGAGCTGCGCGTTCCTCCGGCGTAGTAAGCAGTTTCGGGATATAATCCGCCTGCAAGGCAGCCCGTGGATGGATGTCAAACGTCACGATTAGCGGCGCCAATCCCCGCTCGTGCGATTCCCTACTCAAGCGGTCAAAGAGATAACGGTGTCCGCAATGGACCCCGTCAAAAAATCCTATGGTAGCAATCTTCCTCACGATTTGCTTTTCACTCCTCTTCGTAGTAGCCTTTCTCAATGCCGTATTGGAGCTCGGCGTCCTGAATGAGCTGTACCTGCACGGCGCTAATCGGGCGTCCCTCCTCCTTCATGGCGGCAAGAACGTAGTCCAGCTGCGCGGTCTCATCCACCTCGCCTTCGGCATACTCCATCTCGCCCGTCTCGGGGTTTTCGCTCAGCAAGCCCTGCTCCTCCAGATAGTCGTCCATCAGATCAAGCACCAGCAATATGTCATCGCCGGTCAGCTCTCCGCGGTCCTGATCCGGGATGACGCGGAAAATATATTCCACCAACTCTTTCTCTTCCGGCTCCATGAGGGCCGTCTCAATGCTGTTATAGTCCATAGTTGCTCAATTTTGCATGCAAAATTACTAAAATAATCTGACATACGCAAATAAATACTGCTTGCAGAACAAAAAATGACCCGGTATTGTTATTTTTTTGCCTGTAAATTTGGTCAGGTACATTTTTTTTTGTAATTTTGCGGCATAAACGTGATTACGTATGAGCGAATTAGTAAAAAGAACCCTTAGCGGGATTGTTTTCGTAGGGTGTGTGGTAGGCTGTATTCTATGGAGCCGTTGGTCTATAGCAGGCCTGATTCTGCTGGTCAGTCTGTTGGCGGTAGATGAGTTTCACCGTCTGGTGCACTCCCATATTCTCCAGCGTTGCTGCGCAGCGGCAGGCGCGATTATATTATGGTTGGTGAGTGTGTTTTATACTTTTCCTTTCGTGTATGTTTTCGTAGCGGCATATTTGCCGGTTATGCTGGTAGCGTTGCTTGACGAGATATGGAACCATTCCGGCAAACCGCTGCAGAACTGGGGCAACCTGCTTATCTCGCAGATAATGATTGCGCTTCCGCTGACCTCCTTGCGCCTGCTCTACGACTTGGACAAGTGGCTTCTTCTAACGCTCTTTGTGCTGATATGGACAAACGATACGGGAGCCTATTGCGTAGGTACGCTGACCGCCAAAAGAGCGAAAGGCAATCATAAAATGGCGCCGCACGTGAGTCCCAAGAAGAGCTGGGAGGGACTGGTAGGCGGAGTGTTCTTTGCGCTCATAGCCGCGTATGCCGCGTACCGTTGCGGATGGTTTACCGCCCTGCGTGCAGAACACGGAGGATGGTTAATCGCGTTGTTTTTCGGCTTGCTGACAAGTATCTTCGGTACTTTGGGCGATTTGATGGAGAGCCTTTTCAAACGCTCCATCGGCGTGAAGGACTCCGGTTGTTTTCTACCGGGTCACGGCGGTGTGCTCGACCGTTTTGACAGTATCCTGTTAGCGGCACCTGTTCTAACTGTATTCTGCTGGTTATGCTACTTCATTGTACCGCTGCTCTGAGCCGCCTGCCTTTAAGGGTGCATTACCTGTTGGCGGACGGGGTGCTCTACCCGCTGCTCTATCATCTGGTGCGCTACCGGAGGAAGATGGTACGCAAGAATCTGCGTAACGCGTTCCCGGAGAAGACGGAAGCGGAACGGCTGCGTATCGAGCGGGATTTCTATCACCAGCTTGCTTATTCGGCGGTAGAGACCGTTTACGGCTACCGGCGCACCAACGCCGAGCTGCTCCGTGACCATGTACATTTTGAGAACCTGGAGATGATTGACCGTTGTGCGCGCGAGTACGGCGGATGCGTTGTAATGCTTTCCCATCTGGGCAATTGGGAGTGGATGGCGTCTTTCCAGGAGTGGTTATCTCCCGGTGTGACGGAGATGAACGTCTATCGCCAGCTCAAGAGCGAACCGATGGACAGGATGATGCTTGCTATACGCGCCAAGCGGGAAGGCGTATGCGTAGAGAAGAGGAGGATTCTCCGGGAGATGGTTCGTTACCGCGCGGAGCACCACCCGGTGGTATTAGGTCTTATCAGCGACCAGAAGCCACGGCCGGAAGTGACCCGCACATGGGTCGATTTCCTCCATCAGGACACTGGTTTTCTGGACGGCGGAGAGATGCTCGCCAAGAAATTCGGTTATCCGGTGTTCTGCCTGACCGTCACCCGACCGGAGCGGGGGCAGTACAGGGCGCGTTTCAACCTCATCACCGAGACGCCCAAAGACACACCGGAAGGCGAGATTACCACCCTCTATGCCCGTACGCTGGAGGACAATATACGCCGTCAGCCGGAGATATGGCTCTGGACACATAACCGCTGGAAATGGTCAAGACAATGAGATGCAGCGTCGTCATATTGAACTGGAACGGGGCTCAGATGCTCCGTCGCTATCTGCCCTCCGTGGTGGAGCACACGGCGTTGCCGGAATGCGAGGTCGTGGTAGCCGATAACGGCAGTACGGATAACTCCCTGGAGGTGTTAAAAACGGAGTTTCCGTCCGTAAAAACGATTGTCCTGGACCGCAACTACGGCTTTGCGGAAGGCTACAACCGCGCCCTTTCGCAAATCGACAGCCCCTACACGGTGCTTCTGAACAGCGATGTGGAGGTAACGGAAGGATGGCTTGCTCCCCTACTCGACTATCTGGCTGCGCACCGGAACGTAGCCGCCGTGCAGCCAAAGATCCGCAGCTGGGAACGCAGGAATTTCTTTGAACACGCAGGCGCTGCGGGGGGGTATCTCAACCGCTTGGGCTATCCTTACTGCCGCGGGCGGGTGCTGTGGAAAGTGGAGGAAGACAAAGGTCAGTACGACTCCGCGGCAGAGGTGGACTGGACAAGCGGCGCGTGCATGTGCGTGCGTACACAGGTCTATAAGGACTGCGGGGGACTCGATGCGTCGTTCTTTGCCCATATGGAGGAGATAGACCTTTGCTGGCGGATGAGGAACCGGGGCTGGAAACTCGTCTGTCTGCCTCAGAGCGTAGTGTACCACCTCGGCGGCGGTTCGCTCGGTTACGAAAGTCCGCGCAAGACCTATCTCAACCACCGCAACAACCTCCTCATGATCCGTAAAAACAAACAACACCCGGGAGGAGTGCTGTTTGTACGTTTCTTTTTAGATTACGCGGCAGCGGCGTTCTATCTGCTTCAAGGCCGCTGGGGTGCCTGCAAGGCGGTGTTTCAAGCCCGAAGGGATTATCACCGGATGAGCAGCACACCGGGAGCAGAGTAAGGTTTTTCAGAAACCGAAGCTCAGTCCGCAGCTGACAATGAAGTTTGTGCCCTGGAAATACACCGGGGCATATTTATTGGCGTAATAGTTGACGAGTTCGGCACCTGCCAACTCCTTCGAAGTGCCGTCGGCGTTCCATCCGCGGTCCTCTCCCAAGATCCGGTCGGAGGCAGGAGCGTAGGCTTTGGCGCTGTTGAAGCTCAGGTCCACATGTGCGTAGCAGTTATTGAAGACCTCATAGACGGCGCTGAATTTCAGCACATTGTTCCGCCAAATCTTCTCGCTGAACGGTTTTTGGGCAATAATCGGCGTAGCGGTGTTACGCTGCCCGGCGATATAGGCGCGCACATAGTCGTATGCGCGGTATTTGGTATCCTGTGTAAAATCGAGCGTGAGACGCAGGCTGCGCGTTGGACGGTAAGCCAGCTGCACAAAAATCGACTGGGCGTTATCGCCCATGTAATGCCCCATCTGGTAGCTGTTAGAGGTATAGTCCAGGACGCGGATGGAATGAGTGTAGCAGGCTATGTAGCTTCTCATGAACTCTCCTCTAAGACTCAGCCCGCGTACCGGCCAACCGCTCCAGTTAAAGCCGACCAGGTAGGAGACGGGGTTGTTCTCCTTGTTGGATTTCTTGAGCCGCGAGAGCTTGAACTCGTCCAGGAAGAACGATCCGTAGAGCCGCAGGTGGTCTGTTGGACGGACGGTGATGGTAGCAAAAGCCTGGGAGTTCTGGTTCTCCGAGTTAACCCCTTTGGTGAACAGGTGGTCCAACGATTTGAAGAAAGCAATGGGGATGAAATACTGCGCCATGACGTTCCGTTCCGCATAGACAATCGAGTTACCGAACGAGAACTGGATATACTTGACGGGCATAAACGTGAACATGTTTGCCGCCATGAACTTGTTGTACGGACGGTACTCGCGTTGCATCTCCCCTTCTTTCTCGCGCTCCATATAATAATAGGTGCTGTCAATCACGTTGCTCGGCAGCCAGGCATGGAAATAATCGAACTGGAACCACTTGCAGGGCGTCAGTTGGAGGGTGACCATGGGTACGGCGGGGTTATGCGCCGAGAGGATATTCGACGCGTGCTGCGCGTCGCCCCATTGGATACGCTCGCGCTGTACGCCAATAGATCCCCACCACATATAAAGGGATATACCGCCGCGTGCGTCGGAGTAATCGCCCCCGTACTCCGCCTCTTTGTACTGCACGCCCGGCAGGTTGTTCAGATACCCCGGTTGAGTCAGACGCGCACCGTACATCTTGGCGGTATTCGAAGGGTAATACTTGTCTTTGAGGTAACCGGTTCCCTTCCAGCTGTTGTCACGGATGGATCCCCAGATAGAGAGATGGCGGGCTATATCCATCTGTATCTCCGCGCCGTACCACCGCTTGGTAATCATCCCTTTCTGCACGTTGTAGTTGATATCCATACCCAGTATCGGGCGGACGCGCATCTTGAAGATCTTGTCTTTTGTGAGGATATGCAGCGAGGGGTCCGCCAAGGAGAGGTTGGACACTTTGGTTATCCACTGGGTGACATGGCGATGACCGTAGGAGGAATAGACCGGGAGGGTATCCAGTTCGAGGGCGTAGTCCTGGAGATAGAACTGCAAATCCTCTTTCTGCCGTTTGTTCAGCAGCGAGTCTTTGCTCTGCGCCTCCTGTAGCATCCGGGCGATGGCGTCGCGCGTGTAAGGACGGATGGCGCTGTTGCTATAGATGACGCCGTCAGTCGTCAGCTCCTCCAGAAAATCGTATATCTCCGTGTACTCCAGTGCCTGAGGGATACGCTGAGCCCAAGAAGTTGAAAATTGAAAACTGAAAATTGAAAGGACTATGAGTCCTAACAACTTTCTGCTATTATTCCTTATTCCTTTCATTTTTCACCTTTCACTTTTCACTTCTTATACCTTTTGTTGAGTGCCTCGATGACCTCGTTGGTGATGTCATATCCGGCTACTTTGTTCATTACGGTAGCGTCGTTGAGGACGAGGTGGAAATGACCGTCGGCGTTGTACTCGCGCAGGTACTGCTGTACCGAGTCGCTCAGCTGCTGGGTCAGTTCGTTCTGCTCCTGCATAAAATCGGCGCTGAGTTTCTGACGCAGGTTCTCCAGCTCCTGCTGCTTGGCCATGAGCTGCTGCTCTTTCTTCTGCAGTCTGGCTTGTTCGCTCTCGGCGCGCTCACGGCTCAGGAAAGCGTTGGCCTCTACTTTGCGCTGGAAATCCATGACGTCGCGCTGGAAGGTCTCCGCCTCTTTCTGAAGCGATTTGGCTTTGGTGTCGAGTTTAACGGTGGACTCCTCGTAGCGGTTCATGAGTTTTTCGGACGCTTCTACGGCGAGGGTGTAGTGTTTGAGGATCGAGTCGGTGTTGATCAGCGCGATAGGCAACAGCTCGCCGTCCACAACAACCTCCTGCGCGGCACTCGTCTTTGTCTTTTGGCCGTTTCCTGTGAAATACAGCACAAACAAGGCAGCAACTGCTACTGCCAGTACAGAATTTACGATAACTTGAGTTTTGTTCATAATAGTATTTTGTTTATTTGCTTTTCTATAAATCCTTCACCTCCAGACGCCGGGGGTTGCTGCGTCTCATCTCGCGGTCCTGCGAGGTGGCACAATGGATCTTGTTCTCTTTCATCCGCTCGTTCTCCGTGATATGTTGCGATCGGAAAGAGTGGTCCTTGCGGAAGATCACACCTACACTGAGCAGCGCCATGGCTGCCAATAAAAGACCTATAACAATAAGTATTTTCATAACTGCACACAAAATCGGCTGCAAATGTAGTAAAAATTATTGGAATACGCAAGCGCGCGCGTCTTTTTCTTTAAAAAAAATACACATTTCTCTTGCGTATATGAAAAATTATGAGTACCTTTGCAGGCGAAATTGTTTTGCAAACATCTATTATTCATTAAAAACCGAAGCCCAACGGGATAACAAGGGCACAATTATTATGAAAAATCTCAAACTCTCTCTGCTGATTGCAGGTTTTGTAACGGTATTGGCAAGTTTCCTTTTCGTGGCATGTGAGAAGAAAAGCGGCACAAACGGTGACTCCAGTTCGTACTCGATTGTAGGTACATGGGAAAAGGTCAGTGGTGGTTATTATGATTATTACGACACCAAGGAGGTTATTCGTTTGAATGCGGACAACACAGGAACGGTAACGATTACTGAAGACGGATACAAGACCGTTCATACGCTTAAATACAACTACGACAACACGACGTGTACAGGTGATTTTCTGTTGACCTATTCTTATTACGGTCAAAGCTATTCTTACCCGATGGAAGTGAAGATTAAATGGTACGGCGAGAATACTATGAGCGTATATGTTCGTGATCCGGAGTATAGTTATTATGACGATGCATGGGGACTCATGGGGACATACGAACGTCAATAAACACGCATGTATAACGCTGTCGCTGCTCGCGGCAGCGTTGTTTTTGAAATGCGTTATTCTCCGGCGTTGTACCGGTGCGGACAATATTCTTGACGCAGGGCAGTTATGCAGTGCATACTTGTCCATAGGCGCGGCGGCATTGGGAGCAGGCATGATTGCCTGGTTGCCCAAACGCCTGTACGCAATACTTTTTCTAATCCTCACCGACCTTTGGTTTATCGCCCTTATCTGGTACTACGCCGCTAATAACGCCTGGCTGAACGCTCAGGCCGTGTTCAGCATCTCCGAGCTCCGCGGCTTCGAATCCTCTATTCTCGCCTACCTTGCCTGGCCGCAACTTTTACTGCCGCTCACTACGTTTCTTGCGGCCTATCTCCTCGTCGTCATCCCCGCCCGAAAACCAGCAACAAGCCTCCGTGTATTAGCTGCGAATGTGAGCACAATAATAATTTTATGGCTTTTCGCAACTACAGGGCGCGCATATTTTCCGCAGAGCGAAGAGGATAAAATGCAATCCTTTCACGCCGAAAGGAACTTTTATATCGCTATTCATTCGCCGTTAGCGCACCTGGCTATGATCGCTAAAGAAATCGCGCAAGACTCTTTCTTCCGATGGAACGCCCTACGGCCTTTTTCGGAACGGGAGAAGACTATTTTGGCCGATATCCACCGGCCTGAACAGCACCCGAACGAGCCACAAGGACATTTGGTCTATATTCTGGTCGAGAGTCTGGAGAGCTGGCCATTAGAAACTTACGACGACTACGGTCGGGACATATGTCCGTGTCTCAATGCGTATATCAACAGCCTTCCGCGGCTGTATGTGAAGGAGATTGAGACGCAGCAGGTGTACGGCCGAAGCGGAGACGGCCAACTGATTACCCAGACAGGGCTGCTTCCCCTCTCGTCGGGCATTGCCTGCCGCCAGTTCGGGGAGAATACCTACCCCAACCTGGCGCATTTCTATGCAAACAGCGCGGTGCTAAATCCTTACTTTGTACCTGTTTGGAATCAAAAAGTAGTGACGCATTCCTATGGCTTTCAGCGTTTGATCAGTCCCCGGCGTTTCCGCAACTGGAACGACAGTATTCTGATGGTTGAGACGCAGCGTTTTCTGACGCATGCCAAAGCCCCTACGGCGGTGCTGGTCCTGACCATAGACACACATACTCCTTTCCGCACGAGGCAAGACACAGTCACGCTCGATAACCGTTTTAGCGAAACGGAGAAAGCCTATCTACGAAGCGTCCGCTATACCGACCGTCAGATAGGCGCCTTCCTCCAATGGGCGGACACGGCGGCGGTGATGCAGAACGCCACCGTCGTCATCACTGCAGACCATAACCATTTTGAACGCAGAGACGGCAAAGGTCTCTGTCCCTTCATCCTTGTCTCGCCGTGTATCACGCAATCCGTCAGTTACCTCAACGCCTTGCAAATGGATATTTTCCCTACCGTCCTGCATGCTATTGGCCAGAGTAGCTACGCATGGCGGGGTTTGGGCGTGGATCTGCTGGACGCCGACGCCCCGGCAATGCTCCAGCACCGCCCTGTCAGCGCCCGCGAAGCCTACGCCCTCTCGGACAAACTCATCCGTATGAACTATTTCGCAAATCCTTGCAGTAAGCGCTAAATGCGCATAGACAGGAGCGAGAACCTCACGACGTTTCTTAGGGTGTACCGGCGAGAGAAAAAGCCGGTACACGTTTTTTCCATGGTAGGTCTTGTGACCTCTTTTGTTTTGCAGGCGGCAGATAACCCAATAGCCGCAGGCCTCCGCCTCCTTGAGGGTATTGAGACGGCCGTGCAGGTATTTGACAAGGGTGTCGTGGAAGATGACCTCGATGCAGTTGGAGGAGGCACGGCGGCGACGGTGAACCATCTCCGCACCCAAGGTGTCATGGAGGCGGAGGTACATTTTGTACAAAGCAGGGTTGATTTTGGTATTCATAGGGGTAGGTTTTAATGGTTTGTTTTCAAAATCACGGGATATATACTATGTATATATAGGGTGCGGTAGGATACGATAAAGGTCCGATGGGAGGCGGGGACACCCCCCGGCCCCCTCTCAGAGGGGGAGAAATGGGACACCCCCCGACCCCCTCTCAGAGGGGGAGAAAAGGAGCGGAACTATTTCTTAAATCGGCTACAAAGATACAACAAAAAAATGAGAAATGCAAATTTTCGAGGGGTTGAAAGTGCAAAAAAATGCATAATAAAGAAAATTTGATGATACAAAAACACAAAAAATGAGGAAAAATGCGTGCGCGCTTGCGTATGTGGAAAAAATTTTGTACCTTTGCACGCAATTTGTGCGAATAGCAATGTAACTATCCAAATGATAAACTTTAAACCCAATAGAATCATGGCAGACAAACAACAAAGCGGAATGATGTTCAACGCATTGACCGCAGGAAGCAAAATCGTAGGAAACATCACCGCCGACAGCGATTACCGTATTGACGGGTTGATCGAAGGAGAGCTGAACTGCAGCGGCAAAGTAGTGATCGGCGAAGCCGGCAAGATAAAAGGTACCGTCATCTGCGCCAACGCAGAGATCATGGGTCTTCTGGAGGGCAAGATCAAATGCCACCAGCAGCTGTCTCTCCGTGCCAGCGGGAAGATCCAGGGCGACGTACAGACCAAGACCTTGATCGTAGAGCCGGGTGCACAGTTCAACGGAACGTGCTCGATGGGAGGAAGCGAAGCTTCGAAGGCGATGCCTTCCAAATAATTCTTAGCCCACAAGGGGCACGATTATTTCACAATTAGTAGTGTTGCGATAATTTTAAGAACATAAACAGAGATAAACCCTTTTGAATGCTTTTGGAAATCGAAAATGCGCAGCCCCCGAGCCTAATGGCT
>CACYKR010000020.1 GCA_902774995.1 uncultured Bacteroidales bacterium
ACGCGTACGGGAAACGTATTGAAAAATAAATAACAACTTATATATAATGAAGCGATTTTACTTATTAGTAGTCTGCATGTGTCTCCTGTCCGCAGGATTGTGGGCACAGACGAAGGTAACGGGTACGGTCTTCGACGAGAACGGTGAGGGAGCCATCGGCGCCAACATCCTCGTGGAGGGCACTACGACCGGTACCGTGACAGACTTCGATGGCCGGTTCGAGTTAACGGTCCCCGAGGGGAAGAAGAACCTGGTCATCTCTTATTTGGGCTACAAGACTGCGACAGTCCCTGTCAAGCCCACGATGAAAGTGACGCTGGAGACCGAGACCCAGCAGATTCAGGAAGTGGTAGTAACCGGAATGGTTGCCCAGGACAAACGTCTGTTCTCCGGAGCAGCTACCAAGCTGGATGCCTCGGAGACCATGCTCAGCGGTATGACCGATGTGAGCCGGAGTCTGGAAGGCCGTGCCGCCGGTGTGAGCGTACAGACGGTAAGCGGTACTTTCGGTGCCGCGCCGAAGATCCGTGTGCGTGGTGCCACCTCTATCTACGGTTCGTCCAAGCCGCTGTGGGTGGTTGACGGTGTGATTATGGAAGACGCTATTGAGGTGGACGCTGCCGATCTGAGCAGCGGTAACGCCGACAACCTGATTTCCAATGCTATTGCCGGCGTGAATGCCGATGATATCGAGTCTATCCAGATTCTGAAGGACGGTTCGGCCACCTCTATCTACGGTGCACGCGCCATGGCGGGTGTCATCGTTGTTAACACCAAGAAAGGTAAGGCGGGACAGACCTCGCTCAACTACACCGGCGAGATCACCTACCGCATGAAACCCTCCTACCGCGATTACAATATCTGTAACTCGCAGGAGCAGATGGATATTTACAAAGAGCTGTCCAACAAAGGATGGCTGGAGGCTTCCAACCTGAACAACGCCAAGAACGCCGGTGTGTACGGCAAGATGCTGACCTTGCTCAAGTCGTACGACCCGGAGACCGGCAAATTCGCGTTGGAGAACAGCCCTTCGGCCATCAATGCGTATCTGCGCGAAGCGGAATACCGCAACACGGACTGGTTTGACCTGCTGTTCAACAACAACGTGATGATGAACCACTCGCTCTCGTTCACTACGGGTACGGAGAGGGCGCAAGTGCGTGCCTCGTTGTCCGCGATGTATGATCCGGGATGGTACAAACGCTCGGGAGTACAACGCTACACCGGTAATGCCAACGCCAGTTTCGAACTCCTCCCGAAAGGCAGTTCGCAGAAACTGACCTTGAAGGTGGCTACCAGCGGCAGTTACATCAACCAGGAGGCTCCGGGTACCAGCGACCAGCAGACGGACGCTGTGACGGGCGTTGTCAGCCGCGGATTCGATATCAACCCCTTCTCGTTCGCAATGAACAGTTCGCGTGTACTCGATCCTAACGAGAAATACCGCCGTAACTACTGCGATTTCAATATCTTCGACGAGTTGGAGCAGAACTACATGAAGTACAAACGTACCGATGTGAAGTTCCAGGGCGAGTTGAGCTACAAACCTATCAAGGGTCTGGAGATTGCCGGTCTGGCATCTATCCGATACAACTCCAACGAGCGCGAGCACAACATCATGGACAACTCCAATCAGGCGCGTGCCTATCGTGCCGGTCTGGGTATTGACCCCGGCGACGTGGAGAACGACCTGATCCGTGACGCCAACGAGTATCTGTACAACGACCCGGACGATCCCAGTTCCCCCAAGAAGACCATTCTTCCGCAAGGAGGTATTTATAACCTGTACGTAAACAAACTGCTGTCCGTTGACTTGCGCGGTACGATTTCCTACAACCGCGGTTTTGCCAACAACGGTCAAGAAGGCGACGACCATATTATCAATGCTTTTGCCGGCGTAGAGAGCAACTCTACCGACCGCCAGTCGGTGTACAACAGAGGCTGGGGCTACCAGTATGAGAACGGCGGTGTGCCCTACTATGACTACCACGTGTTCAAACAGGGACAGGAGGAAAACACCCAGTATTACAAGAACGATCCGACATACTACCGCAACCTGGCATTCTTTGGAACAGCCACCTATTCGTACAAGTCCCGCTACTCGGTTACCGGAACTATCCGTTACGAGGGATCGAACAAATTGGGCAAGTCTCTCCGTGCGCGCTGGCTGCCGACGTGGAACGTCAGCGGTGTATGGAACGCCGATGCCGAGAGATTCTGGCGCCCCACCTTCGACAAATGGTGGACAACGGCAAACCTAAAACTGAGTTACTCCCTGACGGCAGACCGCGGTCCTGCGGATAACTCGCTCGCCAAGTTCATGGCTTACTCTCCCTGGCGTCCTTTGGCGGGTGTGACAGAGACAGGTATCGAGTTGGAGAGTCTGGAGAACTCGGAGCTGACCTACGAGAAGAAATACGAGTTCAATATCGGAACAACGCTGGGCTTCTTTAACGACCGTTTGAGCCTTATATTCGATTGGTACACCCGAAACAACTTCGACCTCATCGGTTATGTATATACTGCCGGTGTAGGCGGCGAGACGATGAAGATTGCCAACGACGCAACAATGAAATCCTCCGGTATCGAGCTTACGCTGTCAACCGTCAATGTGGATATCAAGAACTTCCGTTGGACGAGCGACCTGACTTTCTCGCACCATACCAACAAGATTACAAAACTGCAGGACCAGAGCAATATCCGCCAGTTGGTATCGGGTATGGGCGAAGGCCGTATGGTTGATTACCCGCTGGGCGCACTGTTCTCCTTCCGTTTTGCAGGTCTGACAGAAGACGGACTCCCCACCTTCTATTCGGACAACAAGGGTAACATCTTCGGACCGGTGACAGAGACCACCTCGGGCGTTGTAACCACCCAGTATTCCGAAATCAACATGCAGGACAGAGAGGATTACAAAGAGGGCGGAATCTACGAAGGCATGCTGAAATACGAAGGCCCTATCGACCCGACCATTGACGGCGGTTTCAGCAACACGTTCACCATCTTCAACAACCTGAAAGTGGGAATCTTCTTCACCTACGGTTTCGGCAACGTGATCCGTCTGTCCAACCTGTGCTATACATGGAGCAGTACATACGACGATCTGACCGCCAGCCCGCGCGAGATGAAGAACCGCTGGACGACTCCGGGCGACGAGGCTACTACTACGATCCCCGTGATTGCCAGCCGCCGCCAGTTTGAGACCATCGAAGGTTTGCGTTACGCTTACCAGGCCTACAACTACAGCGACCAGCGTGTAGCAAAAGGAGATTTTATCCGTTTGAAAGAAATCTCCGTGGAGTACTCTTTCCCGAAAAGATGGTTTGAGGGTCAGAAAGCCGTATCGTCATTCTCCGCCAAACTCAGCGGTACGAACCTGGCACTGCTGTACGCAGACAAGAAACTGAACGGTATGGATCCCGAGTTCTTTAACGTGGGCGGTACGGCATCCCCTGTTCCGCGTCAGTTCACACTGACTTTCCATCTTGGATTCTAACAAACAAATCAAACAGTAAATTATGATGAAGAAAGTATATATCAACATAGTCCTGTCAGCGATTCTGCTGGCGTCTGCCGGTTGCAACTTCCTGGACAAGAACCCGGATCTGCGTACGGAGATAGATTCCAAGAAAAAGGTACAGTTGCTGCTTGTCAATGCGTATGACGCTCCCAACTACGGCCCGATAGGAGAGTTCTGCTCCGACAATATCGTGGACAACAACACGCCGTGGGGAGACACCAAAGCCGCCCACAAGACGCCGCTGTCCCAGATGATGAGCGAGCTTTTCGCATGGCTGGATGTTACATCCGATAACTCGCAGGACTCTCCGTACTATATATGGAACTTCTGCTACAAAAACATTGCCGTAGCCAATCAGGCACTGGATGCCATCAAGAAGCTGGAGGAAGAAGGCCAGGACATGAGTGCAGAGAAAGCAGAAGCGTTGTTATGCCGTGCTTACAACCACTTCATTCTGGTCAATATCTTCTGCCAGGCATACAAAGATCCTGAATCCAGCAAGCAGGATATCGGTATTCACTATATGACGGATATTGAGAACACCGTCAAACCGGCATACGACCGCGGCAGTGTTGCCGAAGTATATCGTCTGATTGAAGAGGACATACAGGCCGCTCTTCCACTGGTCAGCGACGAATACTACTCGGTACCGAAATACCATTTCAACGTCAGCGCCGCATATGCGTTCGCTGCCCGGTTCTACCTTTTCATCCGCGATTACGACAAAGTGATTACTTATGCCAACCGCGTATTGGGTTCGTCAAGCAGCGAAGCTTTGGGAAAAATGTTTGACGCGGACAACTGTATGAAACTGGGTAATATCGAGCAGGAGATGTACGCATGGTATGATGCTTCATCGCCGGCAAACCTGTTCTTGCAGACGACTTATTCCACGGCGATGTACAATTTCCTGGCGGACTACTGCCGCTACACGTTCAACCGCGCTCCGCGTGACTATACCGTCAATGGTTCGGGTCCGTGCTGGAGCAGCCGTTTCCCGGGTGTTAACATCTGGCGGTTCGACGACAAGTTCGGAGGATTGCTGGCCAAGGTCTATGAGCCGTTCGAATATGCCAACAAAGAAGCCGGTATCGGTTATCCTCACAGTCTCCGCCGCGAGTTCACCACGGGCGAGACCCTGCTCTGTCGCGCAGAGGCGGAGATTATGAAAGGCGATTTGGGATCTGCCGTAGAGGACATGAATACATGGGCTAAAGGATACCTGTGTACCACCACGCTTACGGCCGACAAGATCACCCAGTTCTTTGCCCGCAGTAACGGCACCTCGGATGCAGCCAAGACCCGCAATGCACAGCTTGTGCCCGAATTGCACAATGAAGACATGTGCTCCAAGTGGGTTATCTCTGCCGACAAACGCCCCTATATCTGGTGCGTGCTCCACTTCCGCCGTATCGAGACGCTGCACGACGGTATGCGCTGGTTTGACATCAAGCGTTACGGTATCGAGTTAGAGCACGAAATCAGCGACGGTGTCGGAGGCGTAGTAACGAAGAAACTGATTTGGAACGATGACCGCCGTGCCATCCAGCTGCCGCAAGAGGCTATAGAAGGCGGTCAGACCAAGAACCCGAGAAATGTAGTTGGAGACAACATAAACATCAGTACAGCCGGCTCTGAGAGCGGCGGATTGTTGGATTTGTATATCAAGTTGCAACAAGCCCTGTCAACTCTATCAATCATGGATTAAACAAGAAGAAAAGATGAAAGTAGCATATAAAATAGTTGCATCTGTCGCCATTCTCCTCTCGCTGGTGTCATGCGAGGAGAAACTGGACTCTGAGTCCATCTTCAAAGATACGGCGGACGACAAGACATCGTACACCTACGAGTTCGACCAATATCTGTACAACACCTATACGCTGGGATACAACATATCATTCCAGTACAAGCTGAACGATGCTTCTGCTGATATGGATTACAACCTGGTGCCTGTTTCTTTCGAGAAGGCCCAAATGGTAGCTCACGCCGTGAAGTACCTGTGGCTGGATGTATATGACAAGCAGATGGGAAAGGAGTTCCTGAAAACCTACACCCCGCGTATCATCAATATCATCGGCAGCCCGGCAGTCAATGCCGCCCAACATACCGAGACTTTAGGTGTGGCGGAAGGCGGTATAAAGATTACGCTGTACAAGATGAATGATTTTGATCTCAACAATATCGCGTGGATGAACAAATATATCTTCCACGTCATGCACCACGAGTTCTCGCACATTCTGCACCAGACCAAGACCTTCCCAAAGGAATACGAGCAGATAACCGCCGGTCTGTATGACTCGCAGGCATGGCAGAACCGCACTGATGCAGAGGCGTACAAACTGGGCTTTGTCACCCCCTACTCGATGAGCGAGGCACACGAGGATTTCGTAGAGGTCATCTCCTCCTATATCACAGACACACGCGAAGTATGGCAGGCACGCGGTTTCACGATGGCGGAAGATCATACGCACATTGAGGCGGTGAACCTGAGCCAGGAGGGAACCGAGATCATCAACACCAAAATCAATATGTGCAAGGATTGGTTAAGGGAGAAATACAACTACGAGTTGGACTCCATCCGTGCTGAAGTACAGCGACGCCAGGACGCCCTCACGTATGACATTGTAATGAACGATAGTTACTAAACAGATTAAATTATGACACACAACATAACAAAGACAGCGTTATTCAGCATCGTAGTTCTTGGTACGGCTTTGTTCTGCGGATGCAACCGGCAGGAGAAAGAACTTTTCGACATGTCGGGAACCGAGCGTACTGAAGCAGCCATGACCAAAACTGCGGAGATTCTGACTTCTGCGGAAAACGGCTGGGAGATGCATTATTTCACCAACCCAGAGGGACAGGGTCATGTCCTCCTGTTCAAATTCGAGAAGAACGGCATTGTCACCATCGCAGCTAAGAATGAAGTTACCTCCAACAAAGGTACGTACAAGTCCGCCCAAAGCATATGGGCGATGGACGCATCCCAAGGTCCGGTACTCTCCATGAAGACCTACAACGACGTATTCAGTGTGTTCGCCGACCCGCAGAGTGACGGTCTCGGATATGAGGGAGACTATGAGTTCATCGTCATCAGCGCCGATAGCGACCAAATCGAACTGATGGGTAAGAAGAACCGCGCCCGTTGTATCATGACACCGGTTGAATCCGGCGTTGCATGGGATACCTTCTTTGCCCCCATTGACCGGATAAAAGCCTACACATTCAGCGGAAACAACGGAATGCAGTTCCAGCTGGTCGTTGATGACAAAACGTATCTGCCGCTGGAGTATAACGACATGGCAATGACTGAAACAGTCCAGAACGCGTATGTATTCCCGCTGATAGTAACCCGTACGGGTGTTGATTTCTATGACCGGGGTATCTTGTTTGCGGAGAACCAGTACGCGAAGCATTTTGTGCTGAACGACGAGCTGACCAAGCTGGTTTGCACGGACGAGGGCGTAAACGCTTATATCCGTTCGGCATTTACCATCCCGGAGTATTTCCATTTCCGCTTGTCACGCAACAACGAATGGCAGATTAGTGCAACCGAAAACGGCAGTGCGGCACAAGCAGCCTACAACGCGTTCGCGCAAGGTCTCAAATCCACGAATGCGACACTCAATTATCTGGCATTCACTACAAAGGCAGACAACACACTGGCGCTGCATATCCGTTTTACGGTTTCCAACCAGCGTTACGACGGCTACTATACCCTCACCACCAGCGAGGACGGCAATAAGATTGCAATAGCCTATTCGGCGGCGGACACGAACGGCGAAGCCGCTCTCAAGCGTGCCGGAGGCAATAACCTGAACAAAGGTATCGCCCTGCTGAACAATATCATCTCGGGTACATTTACATTGTCCTCTGTATCAGGCAGTACACTAAATATCCAGCAAATGTATATGCTCAACGAAAGCAATCCCGAGCATGTGCTGAAGATATTCGTGAAATAACCGTTTTATTTATTGTTTAACTAAAAAAACTAAAAGTATGAAGAAGATTATTTTACTTTTTGTTTCTGCATTAAGTGTTTTCTCGTACGCGCAGAAAGCCCAGCTTAATGAAAGCGTAGCAGCAAGAATGGATATCAACGTTCCTGCCAAACACGCTGAGTTGAAAACCACAGCTATAAAAACCGTAGTACCGGCAGTTACTCCGGAGATGCTCACGACGGTAAAAAAAGCTGATGCCACCCCGATGACTCTCCAGGAAGCAGCATTGAAGCCCGCCAAAGCGCGTGCAGCTGCGACCGAGGATTTCTACGCCATGTATTCCAGACCGGAGGGTACATTCTTCTGCGGTATTGATCCCCAGGGTTCGTATCTGTGGCTTAACTACCCGTCCTTAGTCGGCGCATGGAAAAACGGCCTGACGGAATGGACCTACATGAATTACTCGGAGGGAGCCGAGTCGGTAGAATGGAAGAGCAGACTGTATCCGCGCGTCTCCCAGTATTTCACCATCACAGAAAAGGGGGATTTTGTAGATTCAACCATGCAGCTCTATCCATGGGAAGGCGCTCCTAACATTCCGGCTCTGATTGCCTCAAAAACAGTAAACGGTGAGCAGGTGAAAGACAGTTTCGTCCTGATGGGTTATCCGGGTGAGCCTGTGGACAGCACTATCGCCAACACGCTTGTATGGAACGGCTGCTTGAACCCTATCAGCGATGACGGTATGTTCCCTCTGACAAACGCAATGTTCGTCAACAGGGAAACCGGATATGACAACAGCATGATCAATATTTGGGACACAGACAAGGACACCAAATCATGGTCGTATATCTATGGTACGAAACCGCTGACCTACAAAAAAGGAGAAGAGGGCGATGTCACTTTCCAGCCGGCAGGATTGGTAGTATTATACGACAAACCGCAAGCACCTCTTTTTGTCAAAGAGATTACGGTAGCTCTGCGGGCAATCACATACAATGAGGACTCTGCAAAATTCCTTTCTAATCCTGCTACCTTCTCCAAGTTAGGAGTTGCGATTATGTCCGCTGACGCATCAAAAATGCTTGCATCGGCAACCTGTACCATCAATGATACCACCAACAACAAGTACATCCCCGGTTGCATGGCTCACTTCAGCTTCCAGCAGAAAGATGAGTACGACATGGTTATCTCTGAGGGTATCACTATCAACGAGCCGTTTGCTGTAATGCTTACCGGTCTTAACCAGGAAGGTGCTAATTTCGGTATATTAAACTCATTGAACCCGTATTTCTCTGCTAACACATACGTAATAGATGCAGAGGGAAAAATGCATAGATATATTAATAGCGACCCGTATATCATGCTCAACGGTGTCTTCTATACGCTTGAGGATAACTCAGAACTCATTGGCTACACTAACTATAGCGATACCGTCAATATGCTTCTCAACTATGATGAAAACAACGGTGTCTATTACCTGTCGCACTACGATGGTAGTTTGAAAGGGTATAGAGATATTCCTCTTGCTGCTACTGAGATGCTGTATGATACTACTACCTACCAATACAATTACAATATTACTGCTCCGGATTGGGCAAACAATATTGTAATGGAATGGATGTCCGGAGAAACCGACTTTTGGTATAATTACAATACCTATTTCATGTATATCGAGGGTGTAGAAGAGAATTTCGCGCCGGACACGGAGCTTCCGAAAGTAGGCGATGAGATCAAACTGAGCAAATACGGCCGCGAGCTGGTTTACAAGATTACGGCTGCAGAAGACATCCAAGCGATAGGAAATATCAACTCCGACAAGAAGAATGCCGGCAAGGCATCCAAAGCAATCCGCGACGGTCAGTTGATCATCAAGCGTAACGGCGTAGAGTATAACGCAATCGGTAGCCAGATCCGCTAATAATACTGCGAACATACTAACCGGTTCGGTTAGAAGCAAAAAGGCGTTCCTTTCGGGGAGCGCCTTTTTATGGCTCGCTTGAATGTCATGGGTGAGACGGGAACGATAAACATCTGGCATTTATACTCGAAGAAAGGAGAACCCTCCATTTTACCCCACTTTTTATTAAAATGTTAATAAATTATATATTACACTGATTATAAGAATATTAGCATATCACTATGTATGTCGAAATAGTGTTAATAAAACAATTGATAACTTTTTTTGTGGGGAAATGTGGTGTATATCAAATATTTTTTGTATCTTTGCACCGTCTTACGTTAAAATTTAATAGGCATATGCAGACATTTGTAGGAAATATCGAAGGACGGCTGGACGAGAAAGGGCGCATTTTCGTACCGGCGGCTTACCGTAAGATTCTGGCGGAAGCGGAGTCGAAGCGTATTGTAATGCGCCGCGATACCGACAACGAGTGTCTGATGTTTTACCCGGAGGCTGTGTGGAATGAGAAAGTGGAGCAGTTGCGCCAAGCGCTCGACGAGTGGGATCCCGAGGATCAGCTTATTCTCATGCAGTTCATGGCCGATGCGGAGTACATGGAGCCGGACGGTCAGGGACGAATATTGTTGCAAAAGAAGAACCTGGAGACTATCGGAGCGCAGCAGGACGTGCTCTTCGTCGGTATGCTGAACCGGTTTGCCGTATGGGCTCCGGAGACGTTCGCTGCGAAACGGCTCAGCCAGAGCGAGCTGGCGGCACGGTTGCGTGCAAAAATGAGCAAGAAGTAAATGGAAGCGATATACCACATACCGGCAATGCTGAAAGAGACGATCGAGGGTTTGGCGATCAAGCCCGGGGGCGTGTATGTGGATGTCACTTTCGGAGGAGGAGGACACAGCCGCGCTATTCTGGAGAGGCTAGACGCGAATGTACAAAGGGACAATGTACAATGTACGAAGGAAAGCGGACACCTGTATTCGTTTGACCAGGATATAGAGGCGTATGAGAATGTACAAAGGGACAATGTACAATGTACGAAGGACGAAGGGGTATTTGTCAATAATTCGAAATGGACGTTTGTGCATAGCAATTTCCGGTATCTGCGGAACTGGATGGATTATTACGGAGTGAAAGAGATAGACGGACTGTTAGCGGATTTAGGGGTCAGTTTCCACCATTTCGACTGTCCGGAGCGAGGGTTCAGTTTCCGGTACAGCGCACCGCTTGACATGCGCATGAACCAGACGGCGAGGCGTACGGCGGCGGACATAGTCAACAGTTACAGTGAGGAGGAGCTGGCGAAGCTGTTCTGGCTGTACGGCGAGATGAAGAACGGGCGGGCAGTAGCTCGGGCAATTGTCAAGGCGCGGGCGCAGAAGCCAATTTTACGGACGGAGGAGCTGATTAATGCGGCGCTGAACCTGCATATAACTCCACCAGGCATGGAGGATAGCAGAGAGTTGGATATACCGGCGCAGTACAAGAAAGACTTGGCGCGGCTGTTCCAGGCGCTGCGGATCGAGGTGAACGATGAGATGGGGGCATTGCGGGAGATGCTGGTAGCGGCAAGGGACCTATTGAAACCCGGCGGACGGATAGCTATACTGACGTACCACTCGCTGGAGGACCGGCTGGTGAAGAACTTCCTGCGGAGCGGGAATTTAGAAGGGACGATAGAGAAAGATTTTTACGGAAACGCGTTGACTCCGTTTGATGTCATCGAGAAAGGGCGGACAGCCAGCGACGATGAAGTAGAACGGAACCCGCGGAGCCGGAGCGCCAAGTTGCGAGTGGCGGAGAAGAAATAATGGCAGACGTGCATAACATACAGAGTTGGCTAAACGGAGATCAATTACGCAGCAAACGATTCAGGGAGCAGTATCCGCTGGTCGGGTTGATTGTGGGGTTGATCTTTCTGTATATCCTGACCGGCTATCAGTCCGTCAAACAGCAACACCGCCTGACGGACACGAAAAAAGAGATGCTGGACGCCAAGTTCCGATATATGACCATCAGCGCGGAGCTGACCAACATCACCCGGCAGTCCACGGTGATCGAGGCGCTGAGAGAGAACGGAAGCACGCTGCAGGAGAACACCATTCCGCCGGTAAGGATTGAAGATTAATGTCTGACGAGCAAAGAAATACGGTCTGGAGGTTTGCAATCATATTCATTGTGATTGCCCTGGGTTTTGCAGCCGTATTGGCGAAGATTATCTATGTGCAGTCTGTTGAGCGGGACGAATGGCTGAAAGTGGCTGCCAAACAGGTACCTACCAACCGTCCTATCCAGGCTACGAGGGGAAACATCCTGGATTGCAACGGCCGTCTGCTCGCTACCAGCATGCCGCAATATTATATATATATGGATACACGCGTACCCGCGTTGCACGAGGAAGGCGGGATACTGTTCCGCAACCATATCGACACGCTGGCTTTGGATCTGGCGCGGGTGGCAGGCGGCCATACACAGGCGGAGTACAAAACACGGATCGTCAGTGCCTACAAGCGCGGCGAGAAGCGGCTGAGAGTGTGCGACAAACGGATCAACTACCTGCAGCGGCAGGAGCTGGAGCAGAACCCGCTGATTAAGAAAGGCAAATACAAAAGCGGTATCTTCTTTGAGGACCAGCACCGCCGTATCAAACCTTACGGTATCCTGGCGAGCCGTACTATAGGCGGTATCTACGGCGAAGGCGGCGTGGGCAATTCGGGTCTGGAGAAAGGATTTGACAAAGAGCTACGCGGCGAAGACGGCATGAGCAGTATCCAGAAGATCGGCGGCCGGTACGAGTCAGTGACGATAGAGGAAGCGAAGGACGGACTGGACGTAGTGACGACGATAGACGCCAACCTGCAGGACATTGTGGAGAACGCGCTGAAGACGAAAGTGGAGGAGAAGAGCGCCCAATGGGGTTGCGCGATCCTGATGGAGACGCAGACCGGCTATATCCGCGCGATAGCGAACCTGGACCGCTCCAAAGAGGACGGGCAGTACTACGAGGCGCAGAACCACGCCGTGCAGCGTGTGGAGCCGGGCTCGACCTTCAAGACCATCGCCCTGGTAGCGGCGCTGGACGACGGGAAGATCGACATAGACGACACGGTGAGCGTGAGCCGGCAGCCGTGGGTCTATATGCGCAAATCCAAACACACCGACGCCCACCCCATGGACACGGTGCTGACCGTCCGGTCGGCATTGGCCGTCTCCAGCAATATCGCATTGGCGAAGCTGATTACCCGCAGCTATGAGGGTTCGGCAAAGAAATTCGTGCGGCGGATTGAGAAGATGGGGCTTATGGACAGCGTGTATTGCGAGATACCGGGTGCCGATAAAGCGCGTATCGATGTGCCGCGGGACACGGTGACGCTGAGCAAGATGAGTTACGGCTACTCGGTGGAGCTGAGTCCGATACAGATTCTGATGTTCTATAACGCCATCGCCAACAACGGACGCATGATGCGCCCAATGTTAGTGACGGCTGTCCAGCAGAACGGCGAAGAGGTGAAGCGTTTCGGGCCGGAGGCGGTGAAGTCGTCCATCTGCAGACGCAGTACCATCCAGGATATACAAGGGGCGCTGCATGACGTCGTTTGGGACGACCATTTGGGAACAGCCGCCAAGAAGCTCTGGAGCCGCAAGGCACAGAGCAACTTAGTGAGCATCGCCGGCAAGACTGGTACGGCGCAGCTGATTATCCCCGGCCGCGGCTATTCGGGCAGGCACCACCGGATGACGTTTGTGGGCTATTTCCCGGAGGAGAACCCGCAGTACACGTGTATCTGCATGATTGAGGACCCGCAATACCCGTACGACGCAGGTATGGACTGCGGCAGCACAGTGAGAGTGATTGCAGAAAAGACGATGGCGTACACGGGGTGCTACGTTTTCCAAGACGGAGAACGCAAATTAGAGAAACGATAACCCCACTCCTACCCTCCCCACAAGGGAGGGGAAAAGGGGATAATACATATAACAATATGTCATTGAGCGAATTATTGACAGCGATCAAGCCGATTGAGGTAATCGGCTCGACGGACAAGGAGATTAACGGTCTGCATTTCGACAGCCGTAAGATAGGTGAAGGCGATCTATTTGTCGCGCAGGTAGGCACAGCAGTAGATGGACACACGTTCATTGAGGGCTGCGTGGAGAAAGGCGCGAGTGCCATTGTCCTCTCCAAAAGAGAGTACATGGCAGATGTACAAAGGGACAATGTACAATGTACAAAGAGCGACACGACCTATATCCTCGTCGAGAACACGGACAAGGCGTTGGGGCTGTTAGCGAGCAAGTGGTTCGGCGAGCCGAGCAAGGCGCTGACGCTGGTTGGCGTGACCGGCACGAACGGCAAGACGACTATCGCCACCTTGCTGTACAAACTCGTGCGTGCGCTGGGTCACAAGGCGGGACTGCTGTCCACCGTAGTCAATTATATCGAGGACGAAGCCGTCCCTGCTACCCATACGACGCCGGACGCTATCGAGCTGAACGGCCTGCTCAGGCGGATGGTGGATGCCGGGTGCGAGTACGCATTCATGGAGGTGAGCTCGCACGCTATCGCCCAGGAACGCATCGCGGGACTGGACTTCGACGGCGCGCTGTTCACCAATCTGACGAGGGACCATATCGACTACCACAAGACCTTTGACAACTACCGCGACACGAAGAAACGGCTGTTCGACGGGCTGAAGAAAAGTGCTTTTGCAGTGACGAACAAAGACGACAAGAACGGCCTTGTCATGACGCAGAACTGCAAGGCCGCCATACACACCTACTCCACCCGTTCGCTGGCGGACTACAAGGCGCAGATATTGGAAGAAGGGTTCGAAGGTATGATGCTAAATATCAACGGCAAGGAGGTATTCGTGCCGTTGGTGGGACGGTTCAATGTAAGCAATCTGCTCTGTATCTACGGTGCGGCGCTGTGTCTGGGTTTTGACGAGTTGGAGGTGCTCCGTGTGCTGAGTACGCTGAAACCCGTGAACGGCCGGTTTGAGACCATCCGCAGCCCGAAAGGCTGGACGGCGATTGTCGATTACGCCCATACGCCGGACGCGGTAGATAATGTAATCCAGACGATAAGGGAGATCATAGATGGTCAAAAGTCGAAAGTCGAAAGTCGAAAGCCAAGATTGATCACCGTAATCGGTTGCGGCGGTAACCGGGACAAGGGCAAACGGCCCATGATGGCGAAGATCGCGAAAGCCGGCAGCGAGCAGTTGATTTTGACGAGTGACAACCCGAGGGACGAGGAACCGGCTGATATCCTGAACGACATGAAAGCAGGTTTGACGGAAGAGGAGCTCAGAAGCACATTGGTCATAGAGGACCGTGCCGCGGCTATCCAGACGGCCTGCACGCTGGCGCAGAGCGGGGACGTGATCCTCGTAGCCGGCAAAGGACACGAGGACTACCAGATTATCAAAGGCGTCAAGCACCATTTTGATGACCACGAACAAGTGCGGAAACACTTGTAAATTAAAAATTAAAAATTAAGAATTACGAATTATTGTCATGCTATATTCATTCTTTACCTCTTTGGGACAGTTCCCCGGATACCGGCTGTTCTCATACATCTCTTTCCGGGCGATCATCGCCGGTATTATCGCATTGCTTATCAGTGTGTGGTTCGGCAACTGGTTTATCAACTACATGAAGCGTCATAACATCTCCGAGACGCAACGGGACGAGAAGACCGACCCCTTCAACGTAGCGAAGAAAGGCGTGCCTACGATGGGCGGACTGATTGTCATTGCCGCCATCTTAGTGCCGTGCCTGTTGCTCGGCAAACTGACCAACGTGTATATGATCCTGATGCTCATCACCACGCTTTTGATGGGTGCGCTGGGCTTTGCGGACGATTATATCAAGACCTTCCAGAAGAACAAAGACGGTTTGAACGGTTGGGTGAAGATAGCGGGCCAGGTGACGCTCGGTCTGATTGTAGGGCTGACGCTGCGTTTCTGTCCGGCGGTGAGCATGAACGAAGTAGTCACCAGCCATATAGAGAACAACGTAGTGGTCGTAGAGAAGACACCGCAGATCAAATCCACGCAGACGACCATTCCTTTCGTGAAACACCATAACTTCAACTACGCCGACCTGTTCAGCTGGCTGGGAGAGGAGAACAAATACCGCGCCGGGTGGATTTTCTTTGTGCTGCTGACGGTGTTTGTGGTAGCGGCGGTGTCGAACGGCGCCAACCTCAACGACGGCATGGACGGCATGTGCGCCGGCAACTCGGCTATCATCGCTATCGCCTTGCTGATACTGGCATACACCAGCGGCAGCGTCGTCTGGGCGGAGTATTTCGACGTGATGTACATCCCCGGCAGCGAGGAGCTGGTGGTCTTCTTAGCGTCGTTTGTAGGTGCGCTGGTCGGTTATCTGTGGTTTAACGGTTTCCCGGCACAGGTGTTCCTGGGCGACACGGGCAGCCTGACGGTAGGCGGTATCATTGGCGTGTGTGCGATGGTGATTCACAAGGAGCTGTTGGTGCCAGTGCTATGCGGAATATTCCTGATGGAGAGCGTGAGCGTGATTATCCAGACGCAGGTGTATAAGTTCTATAAGAAACGCGGACAACATGTGCGCGTATGGAAACGTACGCCGCTGCATGACCATTTCCGCACCTCTGTGGAGCAGGTGCTCAAGAACGATCCGACCTGTTCGATCCTCTTCAAAGGTAGCGGTAACCTGCACCACGAGACCAAGATTGTATTGCGTTTCTGCATTGTGACGCTCATCCTGGCGGCAATAACGATATTAACATTGAAAATAAGATAATTATGAAGCGAATCGTAGTGTTGGGTGCCGGCGAGAGCGGCACAGGAGCGGCTATTCTCGCCAAAGAGAAAGGGTTTGACGTGTTCGTCAGCGACTGCGGGACTATCAGCGAGCCGTACCGCGCGCTGCTGGACCAGAACGGTATTCCATGGGAGGACGGCAAGCATAGCGAGGAGCTGATCCTCAATGCCGACGAAGTCATTAAATCGCCGGGGATTCCGCTAACGGCTCCGCTGATTCAGAAACTGCAGGCGCAAGGCACGTCGATCATCAGCGAGATCGAGTTTGCAGCGAGATATACGAACGCGAAGATGATCTGCATCACCGGTTCGAACGGCAAGACTACCACCACTTCGCTTATTTTCTATATTCTCAAGCAGGCAGGTCTGAATGTCGGTCTGGCGGGCAATATCGGCAACTCGCTGGCGTTGCAGGTGGCGCGGGAGAAGCATGACTACTATGTGATTGAACTCTCGTCCTTCCAGCTGGACAACATGTACGATTTCAAGGCGGACATAGCGATCCTCCTCAATATCACGCCGGACCATCTGGACCGGTACGACTATAAGTTCCAGAACTACGTGGACGCCAAGTTCCGTATCACAAGGAACCAAACCAAAGAAGACTCGTTCATCTACTGGGCGGAGGATCCCGTCATTGACCGGGAAATGAAGAAACTGCAACTCGGCGCCACCCTCTATCCCTACGGTTTTACACAGCCTAACCCGCTGCCGGTCGGCGAAGAGGAACTGGCTCTCAAGGGACGGCATAACGTGCTGAACTCCATGGCGGCTACCATTGCGGCGAATGTGGTGGGTATCAAGAAAGAGGTTATCCGCGAGAGCCTCATGACGTTCCAAGGCGTGGACCACCGGTTGCAATACGTGGCGACAGTACGCGGCGTGAGGTGGATCAACGACAGCAAGGCGACGAATGTCAACAGCTGCTGGTACGCGCTGGAAGCGATGACCACCCCGACGGTGCTCATCCTCGGCGGCAAGGACAAAGGCAACGACTACAGCGAGATAGACGAGCTGGTGAAAGAGAAATGCCACACGCTCGTCTTCATGGGCCTGCATAACGAGAAGCTAAGGGAGCATTTTGGAAAATTAGTCGAAAGTCAAAACGGGACAGAGCCTGTCGAAAGACCCATTCAGATCATTGACACGGACAACCTGCATGACGCGGTGCAGGCGGCTTATGAGGCGGCGCATGAAGGCGACACGGTATTACTGAGCCCTTGCTGCGCAAGTTTCGACCTGTTCAAGAGTTATGAGGACCGAGGCGAGCAGTTCATGGCCGCTGTCAGAGCATTGTAATTGACCATTGATATGACGAAACCGAACCTGAAAAATATAGACCGCACGTTCTGGGGGTTATATATCGCCCTGATTGTCGTTGCCGTCATTGCGCTGTTCTCGGCGTCCAGTACGCTGGTGTATATGCACCACTCGGCACTCGGACCTATCGGACAGCAGATGTTTTTCATCGTCATGGGTGTCATTGCGGCGTTCGGTATCCAGTATATACCTTCCTATTGGGTGCGTTTCGGCGGCTACGTGCTGCTGGCGGTCAGTACCCTGCTCGTCTATTCGACGATGATTCCCGGCAACCCCTTGGTGGTGACTATCAACGGCGCAGCCCGCTGGGTACGCATCGCGGGTATCACCTTCCAGCCCTCGGAGTTGTCCAAACTGAGTCTTATCATCGTGGTTGCCGACCAACTGGCGCGTATCCGCACGGAGGAGGACAAACGGAAATATTTCTTCCGCACGCTTATCATTGCGGCGGTGGTCATGCTGCCGGTGATGGCGTCCAACCTCTCCACGGCGGTGCTTATCGGATTGATTGTCTTCTGCCTGTGGATCCTCGCGCGCATTCCTTGGAAATACACCATGTCAGTGGTCGGCATTGCCGCGGTGGCGCTGGTGCTGGGCTACCTCCTGGTAGAGTTCGCCTTTGTGCGTCCGGGCGTGAAGATGGACGGACCGTTCAAACGCGCTACGGTGTGGGTCAGCCGTATCGACCGCCATTTCACGGACGACGGAGCGGATAAATATACACTCACGGACGATAACATCCAGGAGGTCTATTCCTCGGTTGCCATCGCCCGTGGAGGCACATCGCCGGTAGGTGTCCTGCCCGGCAACAGCAAAGAGCGGGATTATCTGCCGCTGGCTTTTGCCGATTATATCTTTGCTATCATCGTGGAGGAAAGCGGTATTGTAGGCGCTGCTTTTCTGATTTTCCTCTACCTGGCTATCCTCTTCCGCGCCTGCAATGTATCAAGCCGCTATTCGGACATGCCGGCTATGCTGATGACGATGGGTCTGGCGCTGATGATCACGTGCCAGGCGCTCATCTCCATGCTGGTCGCCGTAGGTCTTGGCCCTGTTACCGGTCAGCCACTTCCGCTCATCTCCCGCGGCGGTACATCCGTGTTAATCACCTCCATTTATTTCGGCATCATGATGGGTGTCAGCCGCGAGCAGATGGAACTTCGCGAGCGGGTGAATGAGACGATAGAGCAGAGCCAAGACGAGGCGCCTGTCGTGACCTTGGAATAGACTTACAGCATCGCTTTGATGCTCACTTTCGCCCAGGCTCCGGGCTGTAGTATCCCTCCGTAATCATAATAACGCGTGTGGGTGATGTTTGTGCACTCCGCCGCTACACGCAGGTTCCGGTTCTGCCAGAAGAGCGTGCCGTCCAGCAGCCATACAGGCTGATAGTCCTGCACCTTCCCCTCCGCATTGTTATACTGGCCTTCGCGCTTCTGGTACCTTACCGTCCATGAGGCGCCGAAGCCCTTGTAGATACCGTGCTCCAGACGGATGACGAGTTTGTGGCTCAGATAGTCGAGATACCGCGAACCGGCCTCTTTGAGGTCCAGATCCAGATAGGTGTAGGCGTAATCGACGGAGAGGCACCGGAGCCATTGGTTGAGCCGGTATGCCACGGAGAGCTCTACGCCCGTGGCATTGACCTGCTGCTGGTTCTGCGCGTGGTATGGACGCTTGGCGTCGTCCGCTACATACACCCAGTCAATGATATTCCTGCCCCAACGGTAGTACCAGTCAGCCGACAAAGAGATAGAGCCTTTGTCGTATTTGAGAGTTGACAGTTGAGAGTTGACAGTTCCCAATCCCCATTCACCCTTGTACCCTACGGAGAGGAGCCATGCCTCTTCGGGTTTGAGGTCGCAGTTGCCCAGCTGGTTGCCGGCGTTGTAATAGAGGTCGGTGAAGGTAGGCATCCTCAGCGAGCGGTTGGCGTTGGCGTACAGTGTGCCGCCTTTGCGGAAAGAATAGCCGATATTCGCTCCGCCGCCCAGGTGATGGCCGAAGCGGGTGTTATAGGTGCCGTTGAGTCCTACGGACGCCGAGAGGCCGGCGTAGTAGAACGTCTGCTCGGCGTAGTAGTTGGTATGGAATCGGTTGCCTCCTCGTACGAGGTCCAGCACCCTCACCTGCGACAGCGGGAAATCCGCTATGTTGGGCACCTGGCCGTCGGGATTAATGGTGTCGCCGAGGTTGGTGGAGTGCATGTTCTCGTTGCGCACGCTCACGCCGAAAGAGGTTGTCCCTATGCGTGAGGCGTAATGGGCGGCGAGGGCTGCCGAGGCGGTCTGGGCAAAATGGAAATTGCCGTAGAGGCGCTGCCCGCGGTGCCACTCATAGCGGTCGTAGTTGGCGCGGTAGGCAGCCTGCGCCTCCAGTCGCCAGGCACCCCAGCGGTGTGCGTATCTGGCGGAGGCGAAAGCGGTGCGGGTGGCGTCGAACTGGTCCTGGGAACCGAAACCGTAACCCATGCCCAACCCTGCGTCTTTCCATTGCGCGCCCGCCTGCACGTCCAACCCGCGCCAGCGGGTCTGGAAATAGAGGTTCGCTAACTGGAAATCGCTGTTCTTGCAGGCCGTCTTCTCCTTCTCCGTCGGCCGGGGAGCGAGATAGCCCTCCGCACGGCTGTATTCGGCAGAGAGATTAATAACCCCTCCCGAGAGTTCTACGGACGGCCACCGGCAGTCCGATCGAGCAGAGCTCTTCACCCGCTCAAGGGAGGAGGATTTATCAGGAATGGCAAGGGTAGCCGCCACTTCAGGATTAACGAGACCGTTCATGCCACCCGTCAGTTTGACGGTCACGCCCTTTGTACGTTGTACATTGTCCCTTTGTACATTCCTCGTGACAATATTCACCGCCCCGGAGAAAGCGCCGTGGAGGTTGGCGGAAGTGCCTTGCAGCACCTCGACGCGCTCGATCAGTTCCGCCGAAACGGGTATGTTCAGCGTATAATGGCCGGTATGGAAGTCCGAGAGGGCTACGCCGTTGAGGAGGACGAGCACCTGGTCGAATGTGCCGCCGCGCATGCTGATGTCGGCCTGCGCGCCGTTAGCGCCGCGTGTACGTACGTCCACACCCGGCAGATATTGCAAGATATCCGCCACGGTCTGTATCGGCAGCGCCTCTATCTCGGCGCGCGACACCTGCGTAATGAGTCGGTAGGCTTCCGAATGGACTTCAGCTTTCTGAGCTACCACGAGCACCTCCTGAAGACTAAGTTGCTGCGTGGTTAAGGCCGTGGAGTCAGGCGGTACGCCTTCTTCCGTTTCGGCGGCGGCGATGCCGGAGAACAGGAGCAGCGCCATCGCGGCGAGGCTCTTTCCGTGTTTGAGCATCTCCAGGTCGGTCATGTAACCCGCCACGCGCCCGATAGACACCTCGCGGTGCAAGGAGCAGAAGGCGGCGTAAGCCTTGTGGCAGAACCGACGGAAACGGATCCTACAGGATGATTGATAACTCTTGTATTCCATGTTTTTGCGTAAAAACGGCTGCAAAA
The DNA here is from genome assembly GCA_902774995.1 of uncultured Bacteroidales bacterium. GTDB lineage: Bacteria > Bacteroidota > Bacteroidia > Bacteroidales > Paludibacteraceae > Colicola. The sequence goes on from CACYKR010000020.1 coordinate 21,011, forward strand.
TTACAAAAAATATTGCACATATGCAAATAAAAAACAGAAAAACCGTCCTTCGGGGCGGTTTTTCTTGAGTGGGCTGCTTTCCCCCCCTCTGAGAGGGGGTCGGGGGGTGTCGAAAGGAGAATGGGAAATGCCGAACGAAAAAGACGCGGGAAGGAAAGACGCGGGGAGGGAAAAAGGGGAGCAAGGATAACAAAAAGTGTCCCGCGTTTCACAACGCAGGACACCCACCAAAAAAACTTTTTCTAAATTCCTCACGCCTCTGCGTGGGGTTCTTGATCGTGTATCACGATATACGTCAGTCAATCGCTTCTCCGTTATCTACTGTAGCAGCTCCCGAACCGGTCATGATTTGGAGGGATTGCATAATGCCTGCAGAACCGAAATTCATCATCTCCGTATTAGGAGCAATATAATTTTTCTTTGTCATAGTTGTGTCCTCCTAAATTATTTAACGATTTGACCTTGGAGGTTGTAAACCTCATTACCGCGGCGGATGAGTACCTGTCCGTTCTCGACGAATTTCTCAGCCTTAATAGTCTCTGTCTCAACGTCCTCTACTCCTTGTGTGCCGTTGATGACCATGCGGATACGGGAAGGAGCACCTGCACCGCTCTGCGGCAGTTGGATAAAAGCTTTGTAAGCCGCCAAAGCGTTGGTTCCTACGTACTCCAAGAAAGCGTTGCCTTTGAGGACAAAGACGTTCTTCATAGAGGTATTGTACGTAGAAGTAGCTTTGAGATCGTTACCGGTGAAATCAGCTGCTCCATTACCAACTGTGAAGTAGTAAGTCGTGCTCGGCACGCCATAAACGATGACGCCTTCGCCAGCTTTAACGTAGTCAACCGGATCCAGAGCCAATACGTCTCCGTTGATGGCACCTTTGTAGAGGGTCTGACCATCTACAGGAATAAGGTCATTCTCGTGGGAGAACGAAGCATAACCGTAAGCGTTAGTGGTAACGGCAATGTTGCGCGAAATTTCAAAACGATCCTCTATAACCGAAGAAGCAGCAACGGTAAAGACATACGAACCGCCTTCGGTAATAGCTTTAATTTGGTTCTCTGCATGATCTACTAAATATAACTGCATACCCGATACGTTAGAAAACGAAAGTGTGTAGTTTCCTGCAGATGCATTTGTAGTAATACCCAGATACGTACCAAAAAGGTCGTTGGTTGTCATAATAGACATATTGCCGTAATCCGCAATAGCATAAATGTTAACAGCCGTAGTAGTATTACTGATATTGGCAATGATATCAGTTGGGTTTTTCTCATTGGTGTACAATGCACCCTGCTCCAACTGAACAGTGCTGTAACGATTATTGGGAGACAAGAGTGTTACATCTACGGTAGCATCTTCTATTGCCCAAGCGCTCATCATAGAGATGGCGGCTAAGATTGTTAAAAATGTCTTTTTCATTGTCTTTATTTTTTGTGGTTACCATTAAAATACCTTACGTTGCGGAGCTAAATTTTGTCCGCTATTTGTTCCTCCACCTCCTCCTTGGTCTTGGGGATCTGCATATGGACTGGAACATAATGCCCCGAAATGACGTACGATGGTATATTCGGTAACAGGTTTAATATATACTCTCATATTCAATTCAATAGAAATTGTTTTGCGGCAGCGTATCCCGCCGCAAAACAATCAGTTAATTACTTAATAAATTTCTTGCTTACATTTCCTACTTTTACGAAATATGCACCGCTATTCAAGTTTTTCAAGCTAATGGTCTCAATCGCATTGTTTGTTGCAGGCTGCGACATTACCAATGTGCCATTAATAGAATAGATATTGATACTATTCAAAGCACTGTTGTTCGTAATGGTCATATTATCGCCATTCATCCACACAGATGCACCTGTTGCATCTACATCGTTAATCGAAGTAGCTACGTTACTGATTTTACGAACAGCGAAACGATTCTCCACCGTACTATTGCTGTTTTCTGTAAACTCATAAGATGCACCCTCAACAATTGCTACTGAGCGGTTCTCAACCATATCATACAACTCATACTCGCCATTAGTAAGGCCACTAAACTCGATTGTATAAGAAGTCGAGCGGTTGGTAGTGAAGCCCAAGTAAATAGTATTGAAATCACTCTCAGCCAAGTATGACATGTCGCCATTTTCCGAAAGAGCATACAGGTTTACACTTGTAGCGGGGTTTTTCAGTTTTAGAACCTCATTATCGTTAGCAGATGTTGTTGCGCTCAATACAAGATTATCATGACGACCGTTTTCAGAGACAATAGTAAGAACCATATCGTTATTTACGCTTCTTTCACGAGAAGGAGCGGCATAGCCACCTGCTATCATTGGAGCCCATACAGCAGATTCATACGACACCTCTTGGCTCGCTGCATCGTGACTGAAGATGAAGAACGCTTGCATAGGTTTAATCTCAGAAGGATAAGTATCATAACCGATCGTACGTCCTACATTACGAGTCGTAATGGACATATAGTGCTCTTGCTCCGGATCCCATACATATACTGCACGTTGTACTTCTGAACCGGTTTCAAACTTGATCAACAAAGAAGTAATATCAATCGGGGCGGTATAACTATTTGCAAAATAGGTAAATCCTTCTGCGCTGAAATTCATCGTCTGATCCACATTACCAACCAATGTTCCAGTGAATGTATATGTAACATTACCATCAGGACTATTGTTGGTAATACTGTAGCCCTTGAAATCCTCGGTAAATTGATCATGGAAATTAGTCAACTCTACCCAACCTGTATTCAAATTCCAAGCATTGAGATACGTAGTATATGAAGGTGCATCCGAGTGCAAATCATCAGGATAACCAATGGTAGGCAGAGCAATGTGCTCCCAACAGTATCCTTCTCCAGTAAAGTCTCCCGGCGCTTTTCTTGCGTGTACAGCCTTGTAGGTAACTGTTCCATAGGGATGAACCGGTGCGTCTGTCAACGGACTGATCAAGAGTTGACCACCTTCCTCTACCTTTACAGAACCAGTACCTGCAATACCACCCTTACCTACCATAAGAGTTGCATTCTCTTTTACAATGAGTGTGGAACCTGCAGCCAAATCGATACTTTGTGCTTCTGCAGCAACTTCTTCAGTTCCATCGCCAACAGTAACGGTAACATTTTCGTTCACGGTAACCTCAGAAGAAGCAGACGGTACTGTATTGTCGCTCCAGTCAGTAGCGGTAGTCCATGCTACATCGGTTGCGTCAGTAGATTGTTGTTTTTTAACGGTAAATGAGCCATCCGTATTAGGAGTAATGATGTAGCCATTCTCGGTATCTACATAATTAGCCAAAGACTCTGCTGTGATAGCGGTACCAGAGAATGTACCACCGGTAATATTGATGGAAGACGCCTCGCCCACCTTTTGGAAAGAAGCGTTACTAAAATTACCTCCCACAATGTTTACTTCGGCTTTTGCTGTTCCATTTGTTCCGGCTTTAATTGCTCCGTCAAAGTTTCCGCCATAAACATTGATTATGGCATCACCTTTGGTGGCTGCATCGGCACAGAGCGCAGCTCCACCCTGTACATTCGACACGAAGTTACCTCCATTAATATTGATAGTTCCACCCGAATTCCATACATATGCTGCATACTTGCCAACATAGTTTCCTGAATTAACAGTTAAATCACCAACTAATGCTACGGCAGCACTAGTTTGTAAGTATGCATGTATGTTGTTAGGATCAACAATATTAAATTGGCAATTGGTATATGTCACTTTACCATGCGCCTCTAAAATAGGACCACAAGTTGTATTTACGGTAACACCATTAAATACTACGATGGTAGGGTCATTATATGACCAATTGTCTTCGTCATAAACACCTGCTTGGAAAACACCAGCTGACGTATTATAAGAATCATAGGTATAAGTACCACGTATGATTTCTACAGTTACGTCTAGATTATAGCCATTCACGATACTATAATTCTCACCAACTGCGCGACCAATATCAGCAAATTTTGTTGCGTTAGCCTGTGCGACACCAGTATTAATACCCTTGTCGCAAATCACATTTACATCTTGTAACTTGATAGATTGACCATCTGCTCTGAATGCAAATAATGAACCTGCTGCAGTTGCTCCTTCAAAGTCCACATTATAGACTACAAGGCGTTCTTTACCAGTAGTAGCATTAGATGTACTTCTAAAGTCAATAAATCCAAATGACCCGATGTTAGAATCAGGAATTTCCATTGAAGCATTTGCACTTATACCATCTGCGTTACCAACAATAGTAAAAGTAGCATCGTATATACGGAATGCTCTGTTAAAAGACACGTTGTTGGTAATCTTATGTCCATGCATGTGCAAAGTGACATTCTTGGAGTTAATACCAATAACTGTCGATACTGTTACATCTTTAAGCAACTCAATTTGATCATCATTTTGGGCTGCAGCAAATGCCGCATTCAGAGTCTCATACTGGGTGTTCCCAATTTTTGCGACTCCTGCCCATGCCATAACGCTACATAGTAGCGTCAATAGCGGAATTAGAAAAATTTTCTTCATAACTTTAAAAATTTAAAAGTTTTTAAACTTTTGGAGTTTCGGCTTCGTCAAGTCGGGTAAGCAAGCTTACACTCGATTAGCACGAACCTTCATAATTGTAATTGTTTTTAGTTAATACTTGAGGGTTGTTGCCCTCGTTAATTAGTTATTTTTTGGGTTGTTATTGTTACATTATACTAACGTCATCTTCGACCGTCGTTCGACCGTCGTTCGACTGTCGTATTTGACTGCTATTTTATGTTGCTTTCTGTTCACAGATTACACAAATTAAACTGATTTTTTTAAGGTCAAAAATTACCAAAAATATTCCAAAAATTATTTCTTTCTGTTCACAGATTGCACAAATCAAACAGATTTTTTTAGTGGTCAAAATACAACAACAAAAAAGCGGTAAACCACTTTGGATTACCGCTTTTTTGTTGTGTTAACTATGTATTAACGTGAGATGATTCGAATCTTGGAAGGCTTAATCGCTTCGATTCCCATTAAATAGGCACCTATAATCACATTGGTATCTACGAAGATATGGTTGGGGTTGTATGGTTTAATACGCGCTGTCATTTTAGAAAGCTAAATTGGGGAACATTTGTCTCTCTTGCTCAGACAATAAATCAATATTGCCAGCCATCCACATACCTACTTGCGCATTTACCAGATCTTTGTATTTTAATCCCGTCTTCTTGAGAAGAAGATTTAATACGGCCTTACGCTCATTCTCAATTTTTCTTTCCTTTTCAGACATAACTCTATCCTTTCATTTGATTTTGCGCTGCAAAATTACAGCTTTTTTTTGAGATATGCAAGTCTTTTGTCTTTTTTCTTTCGACTTTCGACTTTTTTTTACGGTAATCCAATATGTCAAAGACCGTTTGACATATGAAAAAGCGGAGCTTCAATGATTGAAGTTCCGCCATACAAAGCCCATATAAAAACGAAAGCGGGACTGCAATCTTGCCGTTCCACTTACAGAGGCTCTGGTATTGCCTTTTGTTACAAACAGCAACACCGTAGCCCACGCCGTACATATATATAAAGGTACACGCACACGCGTATACACGTATATACATACCATAGGCATCTTAGTGCCGCATTTGTTTTGTAACAACTTGTGAAATTTACCAGATTTCTGTAAGTCAAAACAAAGCGCGTAAGACGCTATTTCATCATGTCCGTACCCCACCGCACTTAAAGGACACTCCCCTGACGTGGACTATAAAAAATATAATCTCACGAAGTGCAGATTATGGAATACGGTGCAAAAGTACAACTTTTTTTTCATATACGCAAATAAAAAAGCAAAAAAATAGTTTTTTTTCTTAAAAGAGAAACTTTTGGTGCAACTCTCAAATCGTGCAAGAGAGCACGAAAAACATCAAAAAAACACCGCCACGCGTTTCATTTTGTTGCGCAGAGGAGATAGGAAAAAACGCACCAAATTCCCAAATAGTGTACATTTTTCTTGCGTATGTCGGAAAAAAGTAGTAAATTTGCAGCAGCAATCGAAAATTATAAATCATCTGTCGATGCCGGAGATACTGTTGCATTATATCTGGGAGCGGTGTCTGTGGGCGGGGTACCCGCAGCAGACAACAGACGGGCGGAAGGTGGAGATCCTCTCGGTGGGCGAGCATAACCGGGACGCCGGGCCGGACTACAGCCATGCGCGGATCCGTATCGGCGAACGCGAGTGGGTGGGAAACATCGAGATACACGTCAACTCCGGTGATTGGGTCAGACACCGCCACCATCTGGATAAAGCCTACGACACCGTGGTGCTGCACGTGGTACGGACGGCGGACAAGCCGGTGTATAACTCGCGTGGCGAGGCGGTACCCCAATGCGAGTTGCAGTACCCTGGCGGTCAGGACTACCTGAGCGGACTCTTCGAAGCGGCGCGGCAGATGGACAGCGCCGCAGGGCGTATCGGTTGCGCCCAGCAGCTGCTGAGCGAGCCGGCATTGCTGACGGACGGCTGGCGGAGAACCCTTCTGCACAAACGGCTGGAATGCAAGCGAGCGTCCATCGACCGGCTTCTGGAAATCACCAAAGGCAGTTGGGAGCACGCGCTGTATATCTCGCTGGCACGCAACTTCGGTTTTCACACCAACAGCGTGCCTTTCGAGGAACTGGCTATCCACACCCCGCTGTCGTGTCTGCAGAAACACCGTAACAGCCTCTTCCAGCTGACGGCTATATTGATGGGTCAGGCAGGGCTGTTGGAAGAGCCCCAGCCGGCCTCCGCGGAGGAGAAAGAGCTGCTAAGGGAATACACGTTCTTGCGGACGAAATTCGGGCTGGAGCCGATAGACGGGAGCATATGGAAACACGGCAGGCTCCGGCCGCAGAACAGCCCGGAGCTGCGTATCCGGCAGTTTGCCCAACTGCTCTACCGGTCCGAATCGCTGCTGAGCAAGATCCTCGACCGGCAGGAGTTACGGGAACTGGTACCGCTCTTCGAGGTAGATCAGATGGGAAAGGCGAGTATCGACATTCTGCTCATCAACACCGTCATTCCTTATAAATACGCATACGCGATAAGCCGTCACCAGCCCGCACAGGCGGAGGCGGCGATGGCGCTGATGGAGCAGATAGCGCCGGAGAACAACAGTATCATCCGCCAGTGGCGGGTGTTAGGCCAGGAGGTACGCTCCGCTGCGGACACCCAGGCACTGCTGCACCTCTACCAAAACTACTGCCAGCACCACGAGTGTATCAACTGCGAGGTGGGCGATAGGATATTTACGAGTAAAAAATTAATAATTAATAATTAATAATTAACAATTAACAATTAATAATTAACAATTAACAAAGCGTCCTAGTAGGTTTTGTACAAACTGAAGAGTCCGTACGGATCTTAAAACGTTGTACCAAACTCCGTAAGCCCTTTGTACATTGTACATTGTAAATTGTACATTGTAAATTGTAAAATATATGCGATACTTGATTTCCGGCGGCGGGACCGGAGGACATATCTTCCCCGCAGTGAGTATAGCGAACGCGCTGAAGGAGCTGGATCCGGAGGCGGAGATACTGTTTATAGGCGCACTGGGGCGCATGGAGATGGAGCGCGTGCCACAGGCGGGCTACGAGATCGTCGGCCTGCCCGTACGGGGTTTCAACCGCGCACAGCCGTGGAAGAACATCTCCGTGCTGTGGGATCTCTTCAAGTCACTCAGGCAGGTGAAGAAGATCATCCGTGATTTCCGTCCGGACGTAGGTGTCGGCGTTGGCGGTTATGCCTCCGGCGCCGCCATGTGGCAGGCGGCGCGGATGGGCATCCCTATCCTGCTCCAGGAGCAGAACGGCTTCGCCGGCGTGACCAACAAGCTCCTCCGTAACAAAGCGGCGAAGATATGCGTAGCCTACGAAGGCATGGAGCGTTTCTTCCCCGCGGAGAAGATTATCCTGACCGGCAACCCCGTTCGGCAGAACCTGACTAATGTACAAAGGGACAACGTACAACGTACAAAGGGCAAGCATCTGCTGATTATCGGGGGCAGTCTGGGCGCCCGGACAATCAACGAAGCTGTGGCAGCAGGTCTGGAGCAGCTGAAAGCCGCCGGCATACACGTCGTCTGGCAGACCGGCAAGACGTATTACGACCAATGCCGTGCGGCATGGGAGGCAGCCGGGAAGCCGGAAGCTATCGAGTGCCGCGACTTCCTGAGCGACATGCCCGAGCGGTACGCCCAGGCCGACCTCGTCATCTCCCGCGCAGGCGCCAGCTCCATCAGCGAGCTCTGTCTCCTGGGCAAACCCGCTATCCTGGTACCCTCCCCCAACGTAGCGGAGGACCACCAGACCCACAACGCCATGGCATTAGTAAACAGAGATGCAGCGGTGCTCGTCAAAGACTCAGAGGCCTCCGGGAAACTCATTCCTACCGCATTGGAGCTCATCCGTGACGAGCAGCGGTTGGAGAGCCTGCACACCCATATACTGACACTCGCGCAAAAAGACTCCGCCCGACGCATCGCCGAAGAAGTTATGAAACTGGCTAAACGATGACACGGGGCAAGAAAATAGCACTGGCTCTGCTCGCCGTCTTTTTCGCGGCAGGCGCAGCGGCTTTCATCTCGGCAGACGTACTCCTCTCGCGGTTCGCCCGGCGATGTGTGGACAGTGCGCTTGCAACACTGCCGGAAGCGTTCGGCTCCGTCTCCTGCGGGACGATACAGATACGTCTTTTCAGCGGCACGGCGGGCATCAGCGACCTGCACTACGAGTACCGCGGCGAACCGTTGCAGCCGCAAGACACACTCCGTCCCGGTGCCTCTGTCACCATTGATCATATCGAGATAGGCAGGCTCTTCTATTCCATGCTGCTGCATAAAGAGCTCGTCGTCAGCGACCTGTATATCTCCGAGCCGAGGGTGGAGCTGTGGTTGGACGAGGAGCACCCGGAGCGCTCATTCCCTACCCTGCCCCAAGACAGCACGGCGCAGCCCAAGCCTTTCCCGCTCCGCCAGGCGGTGCTGTGGAACCTCCGTCTCAAAAACGCCTCGCTGGCGCTGCACAGCGTCCGGACGCAACTGGACGTAGCTGCGGACAGCCTCTCGCTGACGGTCCATGACCTCTCGTACGACACCGCCTTCCATTACTGCGACTCGGTCTATAGCCTCTCGCTGGCGCACGCGTCAGTGCTCACGCCGGACAGCAGCATGCGCATCGAGGCAAGGGGACTGGAGCAAGAGAACCAGGGTCCGCTCACTCTGGCGAGCACGCGGATAGCAAACACCATGCCCCGCAACCGGCTGGCGGAGATGGTACACGAACCCGTCACATGGATATACATGCGCGTGGGACAAGTCTCCGTCTCTCCGTTCAACCCTGTCCGCAAAGCCCTCGCCAAAGACCTGACTCTGGATACGGTTACCGCTACGGTGGAGCATATGGAGGTCTATCGCGACGCCCGTTATGCGCCGAAAGAGCCGTTCGCCATGCCGCAGCAGATACTCATGGCATTGCCGGTGTCCTTCGCGGTCAGCCGTGTGAACGCGCAGCTCAGGAAGATAGACATATCCCTCGCTACCACGGAAAAGAATATCGGCCATCTCTCCCTGCGAAAAATACGCGCTACTGCCACGGGCATCTCCAATCGCGAGGGAACCGTGATGCGCGTGAGCGGCAGCTGCCCCTTTGGGAAAGGCAAGGCGCAAGCCCGTTTTTCCATGACGATGAACAGCGCCTGCGATTTCTCCGCTTCCCTCCATGCTACGGATATACCCGTCTCGTTCCTCAACCCGCTCGTCCGGCCGCTGGTGGGCATCACGGCGGACTGCCGCCTTGACACGCTGGATACCGAATACCGGGGAGACAGGAAAGCCGCCAACGGCATCTTCTGCATGCAATACAAAGGCCTCCATGTGCAGGTGCACAAAGAGGACGACATTCCCTACAAGGTCATTCAAAAACATGCCAAGACCTTCACCGCGCTGGGCAATTCTCTGCTTACCAAGAGCAATCCCTCTTCGGTGGATATCTGTCCCAGGGCGTATCACGTCGCCTGGACACGCAACGAGTGGCAACCCTTCCCGCTGTACCTCTTCGGACCCTGTATCGACGGCGTGAAGAA
>CACYKR010000021.1 GCA_902774995.1 uncultured Bacteroidales bacterium
CACAAAGGTACAAAAAAATTTGCATATTTCAAAAAAAAGCAGTAACTTTGTGCGCTTTTTTTCTGCCATCGTCCCGGAAATCCCGGGAAGCTCGGGCGGAAATACGTGCGAAGACTATAAAGACTATAATAAAACAAAATATAATTATTACCTATGAAAGTAAAAGTAAGTAATGTCAATCAGCCGGTTTGGAAGGAGTGCAACATCCATGCTACTCTTCCGGCAGAGCTGAGCAAACTGCAAGAGATTGCATACAACGTATGGTGGAGCTGGAACGCAGGCGCCAAAGACCTGTTCCGCTACATCGACAACGAGGCATGGCACCGCGCAGACTCGAACCCTGTAGTCCTGCTGAATATCATCAGCTACGACCGCATGGTAGAATTGACGAAGGACGCCAAATTCATGAAGCAGCTGAACGAGGTGTACGCCGAGTTCCGCGCTTACATGGACGCTCCGAAAGACAAGAAGAAACCGACCATCGCCTATTTCTCGATGGAGTACGGTCTGACCCACGTGCTGAAGATCTATTCGGGCGGTCTGGGTATTCTTGCCGGCGACTATATCAAGGAGGCATCGGATTGCAACGTAGATATGACTGCCATCGGTTTCCTCTACCGTTACGGTTATTTCACCCAGACGCTTTCTCCGGAAGGACAGCAGATTGCCAACTACGAGGCCCAGAACTTCTCGAACCTGCCTATCACGCAGATGAAAGAAACAGACGGCAGCAACATGGTGGTAGAGGTTCCTTATCCGGGCCGCACCGTGAAGGCATATCTGTGGAAAGTGGCAGTAGGCCGCATGGACCTGTACCTGTTAGATACCGACAACGAGCTCAACAGCGAATGGGACCGTCAGATTACCCACCAGCTCTACGGCGGCGACTGGGAGAACCGTATCAAACAGGAAATCATGTTAGGTATCGGCGGTATGCTCGCCCTCAAGAAATTAGGCATCAAGAAGGATGTTTACCACTGCAACGAGGGTCACGCTGCTCTTATGGGCTTGCAGCGACTGGTGGACCTGGTAGCCGAGGGACTGAGTTTCAACGAGGCGAAGGAAGTAGTACGTGCATCGGGTCTCTATACCTGCCATACACCGGTGCCTGCCGGCCACGACTATTTCGAGGAAGGCCTGTTCTACAAATACATGAGCGAGTATGCTCCGAAACTGGGTATCGAGTGGCATGACCTGATCGGTATGGGCCGCGTCAATCCGGACGACAACTCGGAGAAGTTCTCGATGAGCGTGTTCGCGCTCAACACCTGCCAAGAGGCAAACGGTGTATCATGGCTGCACGGAGAGGTTTCGAAGAAGATGTTCAGCCCCGTATGGCCCGGATATTTCCCCGAGGAGCTGCATGTGGACTATGTGACCAACGGTGTGCATATGCCTACATGGGCTGCCCACGAGTGGAAAGATATTTACCAGAAATACCTGCCGAAAGGCTGGATGGCGGACCAGTCGAACCTCGAGATGTGGAAGCCGTACAACGACATTCCGGACGAGGTGATCTGGAACACCCGTATGAGCCTGAAGCGCAAGATGGTGGACTATATCAAAGAGAAGTTCCGCGAGGACTGGATGAAGACGCAGGGCGACCCTGCACGTATCGTCCGCGCGCTGAACGAGATGAATCCGAACAACCTGATTATTGGTTTCGGACGCCGTTTCGCCACCTACAAACGTGCCCACCTGCTCTTCACCGACCTGGAGCGTCTGGAGCGTCTGGTGAACAACCCCGATTTCCCGGTAGTGTTCCTTTTCACCGGCAAGGCTCACCCCGCAGACGGCGGCGGCCAGGGACTGATCAAACGTATCATCGAGATCAGCCGTATGCCGCAGTTCCTGGGCAAAATCATCTTCCTCGAGAACTATGACATGCGTCTTGCCAAGCGCCTCATCAGCGGTGTGGATATCTGGCTCAACACGCCTACCCGTCCGTTGGAGGCGTCGGGTACATCCGGCGAGAAAGCGCAGATGAACGGCGTACTCAACTTCTCCGTTAAAGACGGCTGGTGGTACGAGGGTTACGTGGAAGGTGCAGGATGGGCGCTGACCGAGAAACGCACCTATGAGAACCAGGCTCACCAGGACCAGCTCGATGCCGCAACAATCTACCAGATCCTCGAGCGCGAGATCATTCCGCTGTACTACGCCAAGAACAGCAAGGGATACAGCCCCGAGTGGATCCAGTATATCAAGAACTCCGTGACGAAAATCACGCCGCGTTTCACGATGAAGCGCATGATCGACGACTACTTCAGCAAGTTCTACAACAAGCTGGCTAAACGTCACAACCTGCTGATGGCCGACAACTACAAGGTAGCCAAGGAGATCGCGGCTTGGAAAGAGAACATGGTAGCCCACTGGGACGAGATCGAGGTAGTCCGCAAAGAGGAGGTCGATCTGGCCAACCTCAATGTAGGCGACAAATTCAAAGTAGCGGTAGAGCTGGACACCCACGGTCTGAACGACAAGGGTCTGGGCGTAGAGCTGGTAGCTATCCGCACCTCCACCCATAACAACGACAAGCTCTACGAGGTAGAGCCGTTGAGACTGGTGAAGAGCGAAGGCAGCCACCTGTTCTTCGAAAACGTCTATCAGCTGGACTATGCCGGCGGTATGAAGTTCTGTCTGCGTATGTATCCGCAGAACGAGCTCCTGCCCCACCGCATGGATTTCTGCTACGTTCGTTGGATCTAATTAAAAGAGCGGCGTTGCGTAAAAAACAACGCCGCTTTTCTTCATTATGCTACTGAATATACTGAAATCGAAGATCCACCGCGTACAGGTGACTGAGGCGGATCTGGATTATATCGGCTCCATCACCATCGACGAGGCGCTGATGGAAGCGGCGGATATATATGCCGGAGAGCGTGTGCAGGTGGTGGATAACACCAACGGAGCGCGGCTGGAGACCTATGTCATCCCCGGCAAACGGGGATCGGGCTGTATCTGCATCAACGGCGCGGCGGCGCATCTGGTGAAGGTAGGCGATACGGTAATCATCATGGCATACGCGCTGATGACACCCGAGGAGGCGAAGACATTCAAACCCAGTATTGTATTTCCCCAGACGGGGAACAAACTAGGATAACTAGTAATACTAGTAAACTAGACAAACTATAACACATGGCATTTTTCGAACTACATAGCGAAGCGAAGTCCGTAGGTCCGCGCGCCGGTGTCATTCACACCGACCACGGCGATATCCTGACGCCTATCTTCATGCCGGTAGGTACGGTAGGCACGGTCAAGGGCGTGCAGCGCAAGGAGCTGGAGGAAGACATCAAGGCGCAGATCATCTTAGGCAACACCTACCATCTGTACCTCCGTCCGGGCACTCATATCCTGCGTCAGGCGGGCGGTCTGCATCGTTTTGAGGGCTGGACGAGACCTATCCTGACCGACAGCGGAGGGTTTCAGGTCTTCTCGCTGACCGACATCCGCAAGATGACGGAGGAGGGCGTACGTTTCTCCTCGCATATCGACGGACGCAAGCTGCTGTTCACGCCGGAGAGCGTGATGGACATCGAGCGCGAGATAGGCGCGGACATCATGATGGCGTTCGACGAATGCTGCCCCGGTACGGCGGACAGGAAATACGCCAAGGACTCCATGGACCGCACCCACCGGTGGCTCGACCGCTGCATAGCGCGGTTTGACGGCACGGAAGACCTATACGGCTACAAACAGCATCTCTTCCCTATCGTACAGGGCTGTACCTACACCGACCTGCGTCAGGACGCCAGCAAGCGGCTGCGCGATCTGGACCGGGACGGATACGCTATCGGCGGACTGGCCGTAGGCGAACCGACGGAAGTGATGTACGGGATGATAGAGGTATGCAACGACATCCTGCCGGAATACAAACCGAGGTATCTCATGGGCGTAGGTACGCCGTGGAATATCCTGGAGGGTATCGAGCGCGGCATAGACATGTTCGACTGCGTGATGCCTACCCGCAACGGACGCAACGGCATGATCTTCACCTGGCAGGGCGTGATGAACCTGCGCAACAAGAAATGGGAGGACGACTTCACGGAGCTCGACCCCACGGGCTGCTCTTATGTCGATCACGCTTACACACGCGCCTACGCACGGCATCTGATTCACGCGCAGGAGATGCTGGGGCTGGAGATTCTGTCGATTCATAACCTGGCGTTCTATCTGGATCTGGTGACACAGGCGCGACAACATATTCTCGCAGGCGACTTCAGCGCCTGGAAAGCCTCCGTCATGCCAAACATTATGAAGAGATTATAAATTGTTAATTGTTAATTATTAATTGGCGTGAAACGCCTTGATTGGTATATTGTCCGGAAGTTTCTGGGGACGTTCTTCTTCTCCATCGTACTGGTGTTGTCCATCGCTATCGTCTTTGACCTGACGGAGAAGATGGATGACTTCTTCGAGGAGCAGATTCCTCTCAAAGAGATTATTCTGGATTACTACCTCCCCTTCATCCCGTATTACATGAACATGTTCAGCTCGCTGTTCATCTTCATATCTGTTATTTTCTTCACCAGCAAGCTGGCGGGCAACTCGGAGATCATCGCCATGCACGCGGCAGGCATGAGTTACCACCGGATGATGCGGCCGTACATGTTCTCCGCCACCCTGCTTTTCTTTTTAAGCATCTATCTGGGCGGATGGGTCATCCCCAAGAGTTCGGAGAAGATCCTGACGTTCACCGACAAGTATATCGAGCATTTCTCGACGGACAACGCCCGTCATATGCAACTGGAAGTGGAGCCGGGCACGGTGCTCTATATCGAGTCCTTCCACCGGAGAAGCAATATCGGCTACCGGTGCTCCATAGAGCGTTTCGAGGGCAAGAGTCTGATGTCCCGTATCACGGCGGACCGTATCTATTACGACTCGCTCTACAACTGGCATCTGGATACCTACACGCAGCGTACCTTCACGGGCATGCGCGAGAGTCTGGAGCGCGGAGAGCGGAAGGACATCACGCTGCCTATCACACCCGATGAGATCTTCATCTCCGCCCAGCAGGCACAACAGATGACCACGCCGGAGCTGCGCCACTATATGGAGCGCCAGCGCGAACGCGGCAGCGGCAACGTGAAGGCGTTCGAAGTGGAGTACCACAAGCGCTGGGCGTCGCCCGTCGGCGCGTTTATCATGACGCTCTTGGGCGTGACGATGAGCAGCCGCAAGGTACGCGGGGGCATGGGCAAGAACCTCGGTATCGGTATTGTGCTGACCGCAGGATATATCCTATTCTCCACCGTTTCGACGACGTTCTCGGTAAACAATGTAATGTCTTCTTTTTCCGCAGCTTGGCTGCCGAATTTCGTGTTTCTCGCTATTTCTATCCCGCTTTACATCCGCGCAAGTAAATAAGCAACATGCAAAGCAAAAATAGCAAAATGTCAACAGCCCACAGCGACTGCTGTTATTTTGTCAACTCGATTGGTCATTTTGTGGAAATTTATCATTTTGTGCCCGATTTATTTGCAGGAGTCAAAAAAAGGCAGTACCTTTGCACTCGATTTCGAAAGTGTTCGGGATCTAAGGTATTAGTTTTAGTTTATTTAAAGAAAGGACAAACTATGAAAAAGATTGGTTTAAAGATTAGTTTGATTCTATTGACCGTTTGCAGCCTGATGGCTGGAGTAAGCAACGCGGACGCCGCGAAGAACAATGATAACTTCACTGTACGTTTCCGCGAGAACACACTGGTAGTAGCATCCACGCAGATGGAGGAGGCACGTATCTACTCGATGCAGGGCAAACTGCTGAAGAAAGAGCAAGGTACTTTCGCAGAGTTCGAGTTGGACCGCGGAACCTACCGTCTGTTCGCAAAAGTCAACGGAAAAACCGTTTCACGCAGAATTGAGCTGCGGTAACGGAACAAAAAAAAAATCAGTAACAACAAAAAGGAAGGGACTCCCGCTCGGGAGTCCCTTCTCGTATCAGCCATGCTTGGCTGATTATTTGATAGCCGTGCCCAGCACGTTGTAGGTCTTGCCGTCACGGAGGATAAGCAACTGACCGTCACGGAGTACTTTCTGTGCGTCCTTGGACGGAGTAGCGATGGTCTCGATACCTTGTCCGGCAAAGTAGCTCGGATCCTCGTCATAGAGGGTGATATGGTTGGAAGGATTGCCGGAGGCATAGTTGGTGAAGTCTCCCGAACTGCACATCAGTTCCATGAACCGGCCTACATAGGTCTTACCATCCGCACCTACGAGACGGAAGGAGCCGGTGTAGAACGCTTGTGTGAGGCTATAACCACTTGCAACCTCCACCTCGTCAAATCCGTCGAATTGGAGACGCACCTCTGAATCAGTACCCTCAAGCGGAGTAGTGCTTCCGTCCATAAAGATGCCATCACTATCCCCATCCAGATTCTGACGAGTCAGGTTATAGTTGCCGGAGAGGGCGGCTGCACTATTGGTGTACACCAAGAACCATGCGAAGTTATAGCCGGCATTGTTCAGTCCGAATTGCAGGAACCATCCGTTCTTGCCCTCTTGATACCACTGTGTGTTCGGCTCGATATAGTATGCGTTAAGGCCTATTACATCCAGTTCTACAGCATCTGTAGGGATCTCCGCTGCCTTGGACACGAAATCGTTACCGGCAACAGCGTTGGATGCCTCGAAATAGTTGCCGTTAGCGCCTTGGTTGAACGCCTGTACGGTCCAGGACCACGTACCGTCTTTCGGCATGGTAGTCGTCTTGGTGGTGCCGTTGACGGTCAGCGTGGAGTAGAACTCGCCGTCGCAATAGAGGGTAATCACATAGCGGTCGGCGGCTGCAACGGCCTCCCACGTGAAGGTCACATTATCGCCGCCTGCTACCTCTGCGTGCGGGTTAGCGGGCTCGTAGTTGTTCACGCCTACGGTGAAGTTAGTCTCCATCTCCTGACCAAGCGCGTTGTTATATCTATCCACTACCTGCACGATAGCGGTGTAGGATTTGCCTTCTACCACCTCCACCGTCAGCGGGCTTGCCGGACGGGCATTGGTATTGAAGTTATCGTATGCTACCGTCTCGCCGGACCATACGCGTACGTAGAGACGTTCGCCCGCACCGAGTTCAGGTGTTTCCCATGTGAGGGTAGCAGTTTTTTTGTCTTCAGCCACTTCGGCCTTCAAACCGGTTACGTATTTAGCAACGAGTTCAAACGGAATAGTTGCTAACAACTCCCCTTTCTCATAACTGCTCTCGCCTGTCTGAACCAGTTCATAGACCTGAATCTGATACTTACCCGGAGCCAGACCTAACATGGAGCCTACGTTAATCACGCACTTACTCCATGAATCGCCTTTCTGCAAGCCGGCCTCATCCACATTGAGAATCCACTTGGTGGAGCAGTAATAGTGGTTGTCAGTGTCGTCCCCTGAGGGGAATCCGCCGAACTCGCCGGACTCCATATCCTGATAAGCGAACCGGTTGCACTCCTCGGTAGTAGCGACGGTACCGGCAACCATTGCTTGCGCATCAGCGTCAAAGAGCGCGATTGCGAAAGCCGATGCGTTGTAGGAATACCACATAAACTGCGCCTGGCAGTAGGTCAGCGCATAGATATTGGCGTCCGCCAGTTCTTCTTGCGAGGGATCCACTTCGCCGGAATGACCGATACCGGCGAGAACAAAGTTATCCAGTGACGCGCTGCCGAAATTGCTGGTACCTCCGGCAAAGCGGAAAGCGATATATTCTATTCCGGCGGGCAGGACATCCAAGGGGAATACCACATGTTTGTAGTCACCAGTAATTGTCTGCTCAAGCGTCTTCAGGGAGACGAAAGTAGCAGCGTCTGCGGGGTTGGTCATATAGCCTATTTCCAATACTCCGTAGTCCGCACTAATCACGGAAGTGCAGTAGTCGAACGCCAGTTCGCAGGTGTCGAGTTGGGCGTTGAAGAGAGGCATCGCAAATACCTGAGGCTTAGCGCCGCCTCCACGGGCGGTGAGATGTTGTTCGCCGGTAGGTATCTGATTGCCGCTGCCGTCATCCTCTTTCTCTGCTACGATAGTCACAGCGGGGGCAGCGGAGGAAATAGTCCAGCATTCAGGAGCTACGTCGCCGACGGTCTCGCTGCCGGAAGCATCACGTGTGAAGGTCTCTATCCAAGGCACGTTCAGACGGGCGCAAGCGGTTTTGAAGGTAGCTTTCACGGTCTCGCTTACTGCTGTTTCGGAGCAATAGGAGCGTACGTAGAAATAGTATTTCTGCTCGTCATAGAGACCGGTTACGGTTACAGACTTCTGGTCCGTCAGTTTGGCGGCAGTCCAGTCGGGCATGTCGCCTTCGAATTCAAGACAGTACTGGTACTGCGATGCTTCGCCTTGCCACGAAACAGTAGCCGTAGCCTCCGTCACCTTCTCTACGGTAACAGCGGTAGGCGCTTTGCAAGTCTCGCTGACGGGATCGGTATCGCCGCCTGCTATCACGAAAGTGACTTTCGGCTGTTTGTTGACACGTGAAGAGCCACTGTTCGCGTACTTAATCAGGTAATCCGAATTCACGGAATAGAAAGAAGAGGCGGAATAGGTGCCTGCCCTCGTGATTTCTACCTGAATAAGCAGGTTTCCGCCCTCATAGGCGTACGGAGTGGCGAAATGGACGGTCAGCTCCCCGTCTGCTACGGACAGAGTTCCTTCATATACTTCGGTAAGCGCGCTGCCTTCCGACGCGGTCGCATAGGCTCCTGAAGCATTCTGGAAATAGGTGAAATCCGTCTTGGCGAGAGATACTTTGAACTCAGCCTTGCCCCAAGACTGGGTTTGGTTGGAGGAGTAGAAGGTCAGCGCCTTGATTTCGCTGCCTGCTGTAATGCCTTTAAGTTGGTCTGCCAGATAGATGGCTTGCATCTTTTGTCCCTGAGAATCGGCGTTATCGCCAAAAACAGGGAAACGCCCCTGGGTGGCAGTTCCACCGGGGTTTACAGTGACTGCCTGATCGGCATGGCCGTACGCGCAGAACAAAACTGCCGCGATAATAACAGAAAAGATTTTTTTCATTGTAACAAAATATTTTAGTTTGTTTCTTTTGTCTATCAAAAATAACAAAAAGCGCGCAAAGTTACTAAAAATTCTTCAATTATGCAAATTTTTGTACGCAATTCAATCAGAAATGCGACATTTAACCAACATATAGAACAAAAATGCACACAATATAACTATTATGCAACATTTATTTGCTCTCAGTCACAGGACCATCACGGGACCATCTTCCGAGAACGGCTTAACCACGACTCAGGAACGTCCTTCTTGAAACGCCAAACCCCTCCGTTTTCATTTCCGGAAGGGTTTTTAATATACATAGTGGGGTGTAGGGGTATGGGGGAGAGGGGAGAGACTATTTTTTGCTCAAAAGGTCAATTCGTACATATCAGCCTAATATTTGCTGGAACAAGTCATCTATATTCCGCGCATGATAGACTTTTCCACGTTTGATATCCTCTACAGCCTCCAATGTTTCAGGATTGGGGACGTACTCCTCTTGGGGCCGAACCAACTGAACACCTCCGTTTTAAAATTCGGTGCAAAGATACATCTTTTTTTCTAAATATCAAAATATTTGTGCGATTTTTGTAGCTTTATGTGCTTATAGCTTTCTTACTATTTGCAGAAACTCCTCTAACCGGCGAACATCCACTTTGGGATAGTCATAGTTATCCAATTCTTTAAAATGTTTGTCATTGCTAACAATAAAAGTTGCACCTGCTGTTATGGCACAATCAACAAATTTGTTATCATCCGGATCGGCGGTTATCAAGCAAAAGCGATAAGCGGGAGTGATCTTTTGTACATTGGGTGATTCCAATAGTTCCTTGACAATCGTATTTGCGATGACAACATTATATCGTTTGGTCAAAATTTCATGGTACTCTAATAGTATCTCATTCGATATGCAAAGCGTGTATTTGAACGCACGAAATGCTTGCCAAATATCATTATTGTATGAATTCGGCATTATAACATTAACAAGGCAGTTGGTGTCAAGAACGATTTTCATCAGTAAGGAATACGTTCGTGTTGATTTGCCCAATCGTCTAATATCTGCTGCGAGATATTGTGCTCTGATTGGAACTGTAGCAGCAATTTGTCCGCTTTGTTGCGGTAATACGTCAACAGAATATTCTGCAACTCTTGCTGTTCCTGCTCCGTGTCAATATATGACATAAGGCTCAGCACATTCAACTGCATGGGATTTAACTGAGTAGCTACCATCTTTTTTCATTTTTTCGCTGCAAAGATACTACATTTTTTTTGAATATGCAAGAGAATCAGCCAAAAAGTTCTCAGAAAGTTCATAAAACATCATAACAGAACACAACAGCGGCACGGGGTTGCCGTGCCGCTGAGGGAATAGTTACGCTATTGGCGTGAGGATCAACGTCCATTATCCGGATCGCCAGCAGAAATCGGAGTTCCAAGGTCTAATGTATAGGATACCTGCTGGCAGATGCCATAGGAGGTGCTTACTGTCAGTGTCTCGACAGAGGGGCTATAATAATTCTTCTTCATAACTATATTATCTGTTTTGGTTCTTATTGTATTTTCTGTCCCTGGAGGTTATACTTCACGCCGTTGCGGATGATAACTACCTGGTTGTTCTCCAATACCTTGAGGCTCTGTACCTGCCCGCCTTGAATGTTCTCGCAGCCGGTAGCTATCTGCTCGCCCATCACGATGCGCGCCGGCATACCGTGACGGATAGGAGCATTGCTTGGCTCCGTTCCGACAGGCGTGTTGGTCTGGAAGTAAGCACGGAAGCTCTTGAGGCTGTGACCGTCATAACCTGACCAAGCGATTTGGTTGTTCGCCAGCATGAAGAGTTTGGTCTTATCATCCAACTGGAAGGTATCCGGGGCGAAGATACCGACGAACTTCACATCGTCATTCTCACCTACGGACTTTCCTGCGGAAGCGGCAATCGTTACGCTCTTGAACAGCGGGGATACGATATCGCTTCCTTCTGCCCAACTGATCAGATAGGGAACACCTGCCTCAATAGCCTCGGTCGGATATACACGGAGCAGCAGTTCGCCGTTCTCCACATAGCCGTATTTGAACGCCAGCAGTTCGCCACCCTCCAGCGGAGTACCATCCAGCGTCGGCAGACCGAACGGCAAGCAGATGGTGTTGAAACCGCCGTCAGCATAGAAAGTACGATCCAGAACAACATCTGTTACTTGGCCTTCAAGAGCAGCCAACACATCACCATTATCGTCAGTTTGTGCAAGGTCAATCGCTTTCTTACCTACAACGACATCGTCAATGTAAGCGTGGGTTCTGCGATAGCCTCCGCTTCCTACTACGCGGAATGCCATCTTAGCACCTTCCGGAGCATCTTCAGGCATCTTAACCGTCATGTCGGTATACGAATCAACCCGAGCCAATTTATCACCAATGCGGGTGAATGTTTCGTTGAGATAGTAACCAATTTCTAACTGGCCATAAGATGTTGAGGTCTGGTCGTTGCGATAAGCAAACGATATCTGCAATTCACTTAGATCATTAGTGAATGCAGGCAATACAATGATTGCATTGTAGTTATGATATACCTCCATGTGCATGAATTGCGAACCGGTTTTAGCACCTGCGTTATCAACCAGTGCGTATGCATATGACGGATTTTCAATAGAGCATATTTGATTCCAGCAAGCAGGAACTGTATTTACTGCTGCGCCCTCTTCTGCCTCAAAACCGTAGTTCCACTCGTTACCATAATCAACCGTCATGGCCTCACAATCCGTCTGGAAGAAGAATGCACCATCCGTATATTGGCTTGTACCATCTTCGCCGCAATTTGCTTGTACACGTACATAATATACGGTGCTAGCGTCCAAACTTGTCAAACTGTAGGACGGAGTGGTTACTACTGCTATCGCTTCACTCCACTCACCATCTTCGGCTTTATATTGAAGATTCCATGCGGTCTCGTTGTAAGCTACGCTCCAAGAAACCGTTGCACTGTTTGCTGTGATTGAATTTGCAGTCAAGCTGTTAGCTTTCACGTTCGGACATGCCGGCATCTCTTCTACAGCAAAGTTATCAATATAAAGGAAGTACTTATCATACGAAGCATGTTGTATTGCTACATACTTAACACCTACCGGCAATACATCGGAGTATCTCAATACATTTGTACTGGTATTGGTTGCGGTCACAGCCTCACCCCAGGTAAATGCAGAAATTTCATTAGTGGTCGTTGAATAACCTACCAGGAAAGTTTCGGGATAAGAACTATTGCTAACATAGTAATCAAACTCTACCGTCACCGGTTTGTTTTCTGTGTCTATTGCCGGAGTAATCAAATATTGCGAAGGATCATAAGTGTACTTGAACATAAATTTATTGTCAGTCAATCCAGTTCCAGATACGCAGTTGGTCTGTGCCCAGCATGCCAAATCGGCATTAAAGTCCTCATTGAACGGTAAACTGCGTGCTTCACACTCGGTATAGAACACATCTGACACATCGCTCCATTGGCTCTCATCTTCCGAACCACAAACCGCTTTAACACGTACGTAGTACGCTGTTTGGTTAGGAGTCAAGCCCGTCAATGTGTACGGGTTGGTTACAGCAGCACCGCCATTAGCATCGATCCAGTTAGTTCCATCAGTAGAGTATTGCAGTTTCCATGCAGTCTCAGAGCCACCGGCTGTCCATGACAGCTGTGCCGAATTAGCAGTAATTGAGGATGCTGCAGGAGCAGAAGGAGCAACACAAGAAGGAACAGGCTCTACACTTACGTCATCCAAAGAAAGATACGCATCACCATAAGCATAATTACTGGTACCCTTGAAGATGATTGTTACATTTTCGCCAATACAAGCATCAGGCAACTGTGCACTGTACTTAGTCCAATCCGTAACACCTGTCAAACCGGAAATGATCTCTGTCCTTGTTGTACCACCATCCAGCGAATAATATACTGTATAATCTCCTCCGGCAGGATTCTTATACCAGAAACTCAAGATTGCGGCTTCGGTCACTGCAATTTCCGGAGTCTTCAAGTAGTTATCTAAATCCGAATAATTGTTATAAGAGTCAAAACGGACACAAGCACCTTCATGACCATTAGCATAATAACTCCATTTATAGGTAGCAGTTGTTGTGGTTCCTTCTTCATTATCCCAACATGACGGAATCTGACCGGCAGTATTCAAACCATTAAAGTTCTGACTGAACGGCATAGTAGCTACATCACAAGGTGTATTGAAATAAGCAGACGCACTCCAATTACTTGTTTCCTCGCTGCCACAAACCGTCTGTACTTGGATTTCATAATCTGTACTTGAAGCCAGAGCAGACAGCGTATAAGGATTCTCGGTAACATTGTTAACAGTAGTCCATTCGTTGGCACCACTAACAGAATATTGCAGGTTCCATGCACTTGCCGAACTGGTCCAGCTAACTTGTGCACTGGTAGAAGAAAGGACATTAGCGCCTAATCCGCTCGGAGTTAAGCAAGAAGGAATAGCCGTAATCTCAATATCATCCACATATACTTCTCCTGCGACAGAACCTCCTGTATAGCAAAGAGCCACGTACGAACCTACTGGGGCATTAACAAGCGCCACTTCTGCCTTGGTATACGCTTTCACACGGGGAAGAACCTCTTGCGCCGTGAAAGTCGAAGCATCTGTCGGATCCGTAATATAACCAATCGCTAATTGTCCATAAGATGTAGTTGAATAATCATACCATCCATCACACTCCTCTGTGCTATTGCTATAATACAAAGTTACATACAATGTATTAGTAGCCTCAGAAAACGGAGGCAAAATAGCGATTTGCTCAGAAGTACCCGTTACACCACCATAGAAATACAGATCCCTACCGGTACATCCCTTTGCATAAAAGTTATGTACTTTCGGATACGAATTGTCATTAGTGATCTTTGACCAGCAACTCGGCAAAACACCACTACCATAAGCTTCCGTATTGAAATCTTGCGAAAAACCGATACCTGTTGTAGGCGCGCACATGGTGGTAGCTGTTTTCGAAGCCGTCCAATCGCTCTGTTCACCACCGCAGTTAGCCTGAACTTGTACTTCATAAGCGGTACTTGCGGTCAGTCCTGTCAGTGTGAAAGGATTGGTAGCCGCAGCTACAGTTGTCCAGTTAGTACCATCGGTAGAATAACGAACATTCCATGATGTCTCTTCTCCCTTAGCGGTCCAAGCCGCTTTAATAGAAGTCGGCGAGGTTGCTGCAACCTTTAAATCGCCGGGCTTTTTGCATGAAGCAGGCAGTGCTACTACTATATTATCAATCGCTAAATACGAATTGCTGGTTCCGCCTGCAAATTGAATAGCAATATAGGAATTGGCATCAGCACCAGTCATCAACTCTTCTTCGACAGACGTATAGGTGGTATTGCGTGTAAAAGATTTAATGGGATGGAATGTAGAGGCGTCAGCAGGATCAGTCATGTATCCGAGTATGGCTTGTCCGTAGTTTGTGCCTGTTTGGGTGTTTCTGTAATCAAATGAGATAGCCAGCGCATTGGTTTGTGCATCCAACTGCGGTAAAATCAGGATAGATGAATTAGACGATGTCCCTCCATAGAAATACATACATTTCGAACTTCCTACTCCGTTAGAACTATTCAAATAAGGATAAGAACTGGTACCACTGGTATAAGCAATTCTTGACCAGCACTCAGGTATAGTACCTGTAGCACTATTGAAATCCTCAGGGAACGGAACAGCTTTAGCCTCGCAAGGGGTTGTAAACTCTTTGACAACATCCAAGCTCTGATCGCTTGTGCCACAATAAGCACGGAGATAGAACTTGTAGTCTGTCTCGGCTGTCAGACTATTCACCGTAGCTGACGTAGTAGTGGCGGTTTGCACATTTGCATCGCTCCAATCGAGTGCAGTTTCCGCCGGAAGGCAGATGTATTGCCACTCGCTCTCAGAACCGCCTGTCGTCCATGTAAATGTTGCAGATGTTGCAGTTACTGCGCCTTTTGTCAAATCAGTTGGCTTGGGGCAAGAAGCCACATAAGTATAACTTATCTCCAAATCATCAATGAAAAGGTAGTATGTGTTGTTTGAATTATACCTGATAGCTATATACTTTGTTCCAACTGGGAATGGTGTACTGTTAGCATATTGAGTCCATTGAGTATTGCTTGCCGTTATTTGAGTTTCCCAAGTGAATGCATCTGTCGAATTAGTAGTTGTCGAATAACCGACTTGGAATACTTCCGGATAGCTCGAAGAATAGTTCTTGTACCAAAATGTTACATTTACACCGGTAGCAACACTCGGAATACTAAGTTCCTTGGAAATCAAATACTGCGGTGGATTTGTGTTGTAATAGAAACGGAAACCTTTCGTACCGCTACGCTTTGCGGAACTATAAGGAATAGAACTGTTGTGACAACTAACTTTTGTCCAATTGTCAGACAGAGTACCCTCAAAGCCTTCTGAGAGGATAATCTCCTCATCCCCCCAAGCGTTACTTGCCCACGGAAGGCAGAATAGTGCCGTGAGCAGGAGAGTTAATAAATAAGTTGATTTTTTCATAAAATTGTTTGTTTTAGTTAATATTATGGTGATTTTATTTTTCAGTGTTTAAGATTGCGGACTCGCCGTGTCCATTTTGTCCGCGCTTAATTGCAAACGCTCATAATACAGGGTGGAAATCTGCCTGTCCACTTGGCAATTATCCACACTTTATGGTTGGTCCATGAACTTGTTTATTGCATGTTGGAAATTTCTTATTCTGTCGGATATTTCCATTAATGAATAAAGTTATTCCAAAATACAACAAACAGGGCGCAAAGATACATATTTTTTTTGAAATATGCAAATTTTAGGGAGACAAAGTGGAAAAATTGTATATTTTGTCAATTGCAAATTACATTTCGAACAGACAAGCACAATAATCCCGCAGTGCGGTTGCGGAGGAAGACAAGGCTCCGGGAGAGAGCCGGTCAGAAAGCTTTGGATACATCGCCGGAGCTGTCGCCGCCGTGGACGACGGTGCCGGTTACTCGCTGCTCCGGTTCGGGGGTGCTGGCGCAGAGAATCTGTTGGTGCAGCAGAGCCGTCACTGCTGTTTTGGGTGAACTATAATACATCTTTTTCATTGTCGTTAATTATCTTAAATGAAACAAAAACCTATAAAACCCCTCTCCCCCTCTGAGAGGGGGCCGGGGGGGGTGTCCTCAAATCCTCCTCCCTTGTACATCGTACATCTGTCCTTTGTATATCAGATAGAGTTTGCCGTCGCGGAGAATCTTCACTCCCTCCCCTTGAGGGAGGGTCGGGGAGAGGTTGCCAGTCGCTATCTTCCCTCCCATGGAGATACGTGCGCGTTTAGCGGCTTGGGCGGCAGCATCCTTGATCTCGAAATACGCGCGGAAGCCGTTGAGGTTGCCTGTGCTCTCGGGCCAGAAGAGTTCGTTGCCCGCGCCGAGGAAGAGGAGGTTCCGGTTACCGCCTGCAAGCTCCGTGGGGGAATACACGGCTTTGTAGTCCACACAGTCTGTCGTAGAGGTGCCGGGCGAGGTGGCGGTGATGGTCACGCCCTCAAAGACGGGATTCGTCACATTGAAAGAGGGTTGCAACAGATAGGGTTTGCCGGCCTCCAAGGCGTTGCGTTTGGTAAACTCCAGGTTCAGCGTCTCGCCGTCAAGCGAGGAGCCGGTCAGTTCCTGCAAGTCGTAGCCGGAGCCGAAGAACTCCTGCAACTGGTCATCATCCAACGCGAACGGCAGACAGAAGGTGTTGTACTGGGTAGAGGTGAGGGAGCGGGTGAGGGAGACATTAATCAGTTGGCCTGCGTAAGTGCTGCTGGAAATAGCAGAGGCGTTATCCTCCTCCTGATCAAGCGACATAACGCGTACCAACTGCGCTTCTCCGCTCCCGTTTAGGCATACACCGGCATAGCCGGACTTGGCAGAAGTAAAATAATCAGACGGATTAGCACCACCCATATTTGACCATCCGAAAGTGATGGTCTGAGCAGCCGAATTTACCGAATAAGGAGTGGTATTCGTGAGCGGCTTGCCGGATTCGATGGTAATGTATTTAGAAGAAGCCAGCTGAATGCCTGCCGTCACGCCGGAGATAGTGGGTGCGCCTGACAGTTTGAGTAAGCCCAAATTATAGATGGCGACAGAATTCTCCTCTGCGATGTTTTGTACAGAACCCTCACCAATAGCGAAAACACCATCAGCTTCTACATAAATCAAACCTGAGTAAGCAGTTTGATGTGCTCCCCGAATCACACCCGTTCCTTCATTATCATATAAGGCAAAAGTGTGTCCGCTGACCGTTATTTTGTATGCATAGGTGAGTAGGTTGTGCCCATTTAGACACAAATTGAGATCACCTGTCAACGAAGCATTCGCGCTTAATTCAACATCCGTATTGAGATAATAGTTACCGGAAGTTGGCATTGACGTCGCTGTGTTCCATTTCGAGAAAGTGATACCTTTGTACACAAAAGGCGAAGCAGCAAGAGTAGTAAATGAGGACTCATCCGTCCAAGCACTATAATCAGAACCTATCTTCGTGCGAACCTGATAATAATAGGTTGTTTCGTCTTCTAATCCGGTAAGGGTATAGGAAGTTACATTGCCGATATTTGTTGCAGCGCCAAGACTACCGGAAGTCGTTCCATAACGGATTTCATAGGAATCTGCGCCCGCCGCAGCAACCCAATTGATGGTAGCTGAGGAAGAAGAAATGCTTGTCGCACTTGGCGAAGTGGGTTGAGGAATGGACGGAACAATAGTGAAAGTGGTTTTAGGAACAAAACAGTGCCCTGTTATTTGGGTTTTCTGGGAAGTTCCAGACCCACTATAATAAGTACAGCCTTCTAATCCAGCAAGAGTTGATAAATAATCCGAAGCTTTTTTATCACCTCCACTTACCCAATATTGGTGCACATAACGGGGTGTTGTAGTGGATTTTAACACAAACCGGAAATTTTGTTGTTCAGAAGTATATGATTCATTGGTCACATCAAACACGGTCAGTAGGATATTTTTCATACCATCCCATGAAAGTATGCCTTGGTTGAAACCTATAGGGAGTTCTTTCACCTGTTTTGAAGTGATTTCTTCGGTTGTAATGGTTCCTTCATAAACAAGCGCCCCCGGATCTTTAAAGCTGAATCTATATCTTTTGAGTTCACTTCCAAGCGTATCCAATTTGAGACTGTCTTCAGTAATCTGGGTTATGTAAATTTTTATAGAGCGAGTCACTGAAGCAACGGTTGTGTTATTTCCCTTCCCCCCATAATAGAATTTGACACCTCTGATATTACCAGCAGACGCGCCTAATGATGTTAGTTCCGAAGCTAAAAATACTTGTTGTGTAACCGAAGAAGTTACAGTAGTTGACGAAAATCCCGAACCAGAAGACGCAGGAGCAACAAGTGGTATCACGTAACTCAAAGTAGGTGATGCCGGTGCAGGGAGTGTCTCTACGGTATAATCCCCGGCATGGACAGGAGTAAACGTAAAAACGGCTATGGCGAGAGCCAGGAACGAGAGTAGAAATTTTTTCATAAGACTAATACGTTTTATAGTTTATAATTTGCTCGGCAAATGTGCCGAGGGTTAAACAAAAGTGTGATTTGGGTCCAATAAACCTCCGACGAAAGTCCGATAAACCTCCGACGAAAGTCCGATAAAACTCCGATAGAAGTCCGACTATCTTCCGATATTGGTCCGATATTAGTCCGACATTGGTCCGATAAGACATCCTATAAGACAGTATAAGACAATAGCGACATCGGCATGTTCGATTTGTCAGTTTGTCACAAAATCAGCGCAAAGGTAAACAAAAAAAAACATATATGCAAATATTTTGGCAGAAAAACACCTTTTTTGTGCATTTTCTTACTTTTTGCTCATAAATTGTACTTTTTTGGCAGAAAACTCCTAAAAAATTTGTGTATATCAAAAAAAAGCAGTATCTTTGTCGTCGGAATTGGAGATGATATAAGAAATAAACATATTTAAGGTATGAAAAAGATCTTTACAATTTTGTGCGCGGCGGTGATAGCCGCAAGCGCCGTGAACGCCGAAGTGCTGCTGACAGAGCACTTTGCGCAGACCACTGAGACATTAGCAACGAACGAAAATGTTTTCGCTGAAGAAATTGCCACAACCGGCTGGACTAATATCAACGGTAGCGGTCAGATCTACATGAGCACCACCAAGGATCTGACCTATGCCGGCTATAAGTCCGCAACAGACAACACCGGTTCTGTTGAATACAAAGCCACATTCGGCAAAAAAGCAGCCCGTGCGTTCAAGGCCGTAAACAGCGGGAGCGTGTTCATGTCCGCTATCATCAATGTAACGGGTGCCGCAGGTTCCGCCACCGCACGTGACTACATCTCGGCACTCTGCACCAAGACCAACTCTTTCTCCAATGCCAACAACCACTATCTGCGTATCGAATATCAGGCAGAGGGCGATGGGTATAAATTAGGTATCGCCAAGCAGGCGGAGTCGGCAGCTTTCATTTCCTATACCGGCGAGATGACTTTTGGCAAGAACTATCTTGTAGTAGCCGAATACAGATGGGTGGACGGCGAGAAGAACGACAGCGTGTTCCTGTATATCAACCCCACCAAGGACGGCAAGGCCGAGACCACATTAGTTTGCAAGCAATCCGCCACCAATGCCACCGGCGGCGAGGTTGGTTCGGGCACCAAGGCTGACGCAGACCAGCTGACGAGCGTTATGCTCTACGCTTCTGCCTCCACGAAACAGTCCATGTTCATTGACGAGTTGAAGGTAGCCACCGCGTGGGCGGATCTGTTTGAGGCAGGCGACGCGCCGGTAGTGGAGACACCGACTATCAGCACGGAGAGCAGCGTAGCTTTCGGCGAGGTGACGACAGGCGTAGAGGCCGTGAAGAGCGTGACCGTTCAGGGCAGCTATCTGACGGGCGCTATCTCGGTTGCTTCGAGTGACGAGCAGGTAGCCGTTTCCGCGACTTCCATCAGCAAGGAGGACGCCGAGGCAGAAGGCGGATATACGCTGAGCCTGACGCTGACGGCAGCAGCTGCCGGTAGCGGAAGCGCGAGCATCACCCTGTCGTCGGAAGGCGCGAGCGACCAAGTAATCAGCGTGAGCTGGACGGCTGTGGCTCCGACGCCGAAGGTAGCCAATATCGCGGCACTGAAAGCCTATACAGTAGGCGAGGCGGTGGTTCTGGAGAGCGAGCCGGTGGTAGTAGGTTTTATCGAGTACAATCCTGTGCTGCAAGACGAGAGCGGCGCAATCATCGTACAGGATCTGCTTGAGGCAGGCGGTTACGGCTATTATATGTTAGCCGTCGGCGACAAGGTAAGCGGTCTGGGTTCGATCCGCATCGACGAAGAGGACTACCTGCGCGGTTTCCCGACCGTGACTATCACCGGCGATGTGACCGTAGCGAGCAAGAATAACAAGTTGACACCGATCGCCGTGAGCGTAGCGGACGCAATGAGTTACGGTCCGGCATATATCCAGCTGACGCAAGTGACGTTCACCGACACGGAGAAGACGGAGTTCGCCGCCGGATGGTTCAATATCGCGCAAGGCAATGCTACCGCCCGCATCCAGGTGCCGGCAGGGTGCGACATCATCGGCGAGGCTATCCCCGACAAGGCTGACATCGTAGGTAACGTCATCTACACCACCGGCGGCATTGCCATCAGCGCAAGTGCCGACGTGACGAACCGCGTAGCACGTACTGCTACAGGCATCAGCACCGTGAAGAGCCAGGGCAAGGCGGTGAAGACCGTACGGGACGGACAGATTGTCATTCTCCGGGACGGAAAGACCTTCAACGTATTAGGAAGCGAGTTATAGACACCCCCGTCCCCCTCTCAGAGGGGGAGAAGGGATTTGAAATTTGTAAATGGAGATTTATGATTAAACAGCGTATTTTTATGGTTATGCTGGCAGGTGCACTCGTCATGGGTGCACCTGTATCAGCAGAAGAGACGTCCGGCAATCTGATTCAGAACCCGGGGTTTGAGAGTTACGAGGACAAGAACGGCGGTATATTCGGCAATTACACGGAGTTTGCGTCATGGGACTGCTCGGGTTTCGGTATCCTGTCCGAGAAGACGGATGTGTATGAGGGTGCCGCAGCGATGAAGTTAGGCGGCAGCACCGCCATGACGGTCTATCAGCAGATCACCGGTCTGACGGACGCCGCATACGACGCGTACGTACCGTTCCGGCTGACGGTTCATTACAAGGCGGTGACGATCGCCTCGGGCGGAAAAGTTTCGCTGGACGCCTATTGGGAGCATGCGACGACAGCCGACGGGCTGAAGACCCACGACGCAGCCAAACTGCAGCGGGTGCTGAGCGACAGCGTGCAGAACGAGTGGCAGACATTGGTGGTGGAGACGACGAGACCGGCACAAGCGAAGTCCTTCATGCTACAGTTCAAAGCCACCGCCAAGAGCTACGTGCTGATCGACTCGCTCGGTTTTGAGGCGCTACCTACGACAGCGCCGGACGAGCCGTATATCACGGTAACGCCCAAGAGCCTCTCCTCCATGAGCTGCGAGAAAGGGCAGAGCGTGGACTTCCCCACCCTCCATATCGAGCAAGGCAACATCACCGGCACGACGACGTTTGAGTTGAGTTATACAGACGCGGACCAGTTCAGGCTGTCGCGCAGTTCCATGAGCGCGGACGAGAGCGCGTGCGACCTTATTATCACCTACGCGCCTACGAAAGCGGGCACGCACAAGGCCGTGCTGAATATCGACAACACGAACCACACGTCTCTGTTCCAGTCCATCACGCTCAACGCCAGCTGCACCGACCCGGATGCCACGCCGACCATCACCGTGACACCGTCCGTGATCCCCACCTTCGAGACGGTAGCGGGTAAGCAGGTGAGCGGTAAGTTCAGCGTAAAGAGCGAGAACTGCACAGGCTACGTCTTCCTGACCGTGAACCACGTACAAGGCCAGGCATTTACTACGTTAGAGAGCATGCTCGCCAAGAACTACGAGACGGAAGTGACGGTCTATTTCACGCCGTTGGAGGCTGGTACGTACCAATCGACGGTGACACTGACGAGCGAAGGGGCGACGCCGGTCGTAGTGACGCTGAACGGCACGGCAGCCGCGAAGAGCGAAGAGACGATAGACTGGCAGACGGCGTTCTCCTGGGACACCTCCCATCCGTACGCCCTGTTGGAAGAAGATTTCGAGAGCGGCAAGCATAACGAGACGCTGGTGTTAACAGACTGGCAGAACGTAGCACCGTTAGAGGCGCGTCCGTGGTGGGGCTACGACGAGAGCCGCGCCACACCTCCGCGCGCAGACAACCGCTGCGCCAAAGCCACGGCATACCAGTACGGTAAGGACTCCACGGACATCTGGGAGGCATGGCTGGTGACGCCGGCGCTGGACTACAAGAACGCCCAAGGCCGGGTGTTCACGTTCGACGTGATGGCAGAGTACCTGCCGGAAGACGGGAGCAGCACCACTTTCGAGGTGTATTTCATCGACCCGAGCGACCCCGAACATATCTATTTCCAGGACCTGAGCGGTTCGTTTGCCATCCCCGCCACGGGTGACGAGAACGAAGAATGGCGCACGTTCCACCTGAACCTGAACAACCAGCCGAACATCCCCGACGTGTTCTTCATGGCTTTCCGCTATGCGGGTCCGAACGGCGGCATGGGCGTTGTGACCTATTATGTAGACAATGTCAGCTGGGGCCGTACGGACCTGCCGACCATCACTCCGAGCGTGACGATGCTCATCGACTCGCTCGCCGTAGTGAACGTATCACGCGAGATAGGCACTATCACCGTCACCGGCGAGAACCTGACGGAAGACATCTCGCTGAAGGTAGGCGGCAACCGCTACACCGATTTCAGCCTGAGCAAGAGCACCCTGCCGAAGGAAGGAGGCGAAGTGACTGTCACGTTCGAGAGCGACTTAGAGGGCGTGCATGACGCGTATGTGCATCTGAGCTCCAAAGGGGCAGCCGACGTGTTCATCCCGATGGCGGTGCTGTGCAAGGCTACGGCGCAAGGAATAGAGAATGTACAAAGGACAGATGTACAATGTACAAAGGTTCTCAAAGACGGCAAACTCTATCTGATGTACAAAGGACGGATGTACGATGTGCTGGGTGCACGGGTTAAGTAAAGAGGATTAGATGTTAAAGAAAATGAGCCCCTCCTAACCTCCCCCTACAGGAGGAGGGAGTCCGGATAACATCCGGAATAATGAACGCTGATTTTCAGGGTATGGAGGGACCAGATAGAACATTGAAAGTGTTGTAAATATCGGAATTGAGGGTGGAAATGCAAAATTAAATGTACAAAACGTAATTTTATAAGAAATTATATACATTTTATTTGCATGATTGAGAAAAAAGTAGTACTTTTGCAGCGATTTTGATATTTACTTACTCACGTAATTGTGGGAAACTAATCCTTGGAGCATAAGTGTCCAAGGATTACGTTTTTTCCAATAGGGTAAGGAGAATTAGATGTTAAAGAAAAATACCGAAAATCCATGCGGCGAGAGGGAGGGAGATAAGCGATGAGAAGCGGATACAAGGTTTTTCCGCATAGCATGCGGAGATAATAAACGGAGAGGAAATAGTGAGAGGTCCGCATATATACGGACAGTTCAACAAAGGGCGGAACAATATAAAAAGATCATTAAAAGGTACTAGTCATATGAAAAACGTAGTTAATTATATTCTTTCGGCACAGAAAAAGATATTTGTTATGGCGTTCCTCGCCGTTTTTTCGTCGTTCTATACGATGGTTTGGGGAGATACGAGTTACTCCATCACGGGATCAGGCACTAACAAGACTTTAACCATCACCGGTACCGGTGCGATGCCAGATTTTGCATCTCGCGAAGCACCTTGGTATAGCGAGGGATCTAAAATTAAACATATTGTTATTGCTTCTGCATCAGGAAAATCTGCATTGAAGCTTGCAGATGCTGTGGGTGATCAGGTTAAAATCATCAATGTAACTCATCATTGTGGTTTTAGCGGTCCTAATGAATCTGATATTTCTGATGAAATGATTAAAAAGTTAGAAGATGAAGGAATTGTAACTTACTTTGGATTACATGCATTTAGTGGGGCTGCAAGAGGTGTAACTAATAAATATGGTGGATATTCTCCATTGGATGTGGTTGCAGATACTTTTAGAATGTTTTCCCATGGTATTAAAGTGGCGGCTGAAATTTCAATAATGGCTGCTGATGCAGGTTTAATTCCTGTTGGTGAAGAAATTATTGCAATTGGTGGAAGAGGTCATGGTGTTGATAGTGCAGTTATTTTAACTCCTGCCAATGCTAAAAACTTGTTTGACTTGGAATTCCATGAAATTATTGCAATGCCTAGGGATTAATTAATATATTTTATAATAATATATTTTTTCCATATTTTCTTAAAAGTAGTTGCATTTAAATATTAGTTGCAATAGAAATATTTAACAATTATTTTAATAGCAGAGTATGTGGGGTTAATTTGTGAAATTTATAGATGATGCAATAAAAGAATCTGAACAAAGAATGGAAGAAAAAACACCCGAAAAAATCTCCTCAGATATTGATGATGAGCTTATTAGTATAATGGATGGTGTTAAAACTAAAATTTTCGTTGTTGGTGCTGGTGGAGCAGGTAACAACACTATTTCAAGATTAAATGAAATGGGTATCGAAGGAGCAACTACAATTGCAGTAAATACTGATGCTCAAGATTTATTTTATAGCCAATCTAGTAAAAAAATATTATTAGGTAGACAAACTTCAAAAGGATTGGGTGCAGGTGGAGAACCATCTGTAGGTGAAGAATGTGCTGAAGAAAGCGAAGATGAAATCAGAGAAGAATTAGTGGGTGCAGACATGGTATTTGTCACCTGCGGTCTTGGTGGAGGAACAGGTACTGGTTCAGCTCCCATCATTTCAAAATTAGCTAAAAAATTAGGTGCATTGACTGTTGCTGTTGCAACATTACCATTTTCTGCTGAAGGAATTAAAAGAAGGGAAAATGCGGAACAAGGTTTAGAAAAACTTCAAGAATCTGCAGACACCGTTATTATTATCCCTAATGATA
Organism: uncultured Bacteroidales bacterium; assembly: GCA_902774995.1. Taxonomy (GTDB): domain Bacteria; phylum Bacteroidota; class Bacteroidia; order Bacteroidales; family Paludibacteraceae; genus Colicola. The sequence continues at coordinate 25,078 of CACYKR010000021.1, forward strand.
AATTATTAGAAGTTGCACCAAACTTACCTTTAAATAAAGCTTTCATGGTTTCTGATGAAATTTTAGGAAGAGCAGTTAAAGGAATTACTGAATTAATCACTAAAAGAGGTCTTGTAAGTTTAGACTTTGCAGATATTAGAAGTATCATGAGTGGCTCTGGAATGGCTATGATTGGTATGGGTGAATCTGATTCTGGCGACAGAGCATTGGAATCTGTACATGAAGCATTAAGTAGCCCATTACTTGATATTGATATTTCAAACGCTACTGGTGCATTAGTTAACATATCAGGTAGTTCTGACTTAACTTTACATGAAGCTGAAAAAATTGTCCAAGTTGTTGCTGATAAATTGGATCCTGAAGCTAACATTATTTGGGGTACTCAAATTGATGAAAGTCTTCAAAATACTGTTAGGACCACTGTGGTTGTTTCAGGCATTAAATCTGATTATGACTCTGATAATGAGCCAGATATCGAATATACTAATGATGTTTCAGAATCAGATGCAGCTAGTGATCAACTAGATGATTTTATTGATGGAATTTTCTAATTCTATCTTATTATTTTTTTTGAAAAATGCAAACATTTATTAATGTTTAAATTATAAATTATTTTATTACTATTATTTTATTATAATTCATTAAACTATGACTTCATAGTTTTTTTAATTTTGGGTATTTAAAATGAATGTACAAGAACGTTTTGATAAATTTGTTAAAGACAGTAAAAGAGTATTAAAAGTATCTAGAAAACCTGATGCACAAGAATATAGAGAACTTGCTAAAGTTTCTGCAATTGGTGTAGTTATTATTGGTGTAATGGGTTTTGTAATAGTTTTACTCGGTTCATTAATAGGATTATAAACCTATTAATCATCTCTTTTAATCCAAGGCAATTATAATAAAATTTTGTAATAATTTTATCTTGTTTTAGATTTTCACTGTCAAGTAAAATCTATAAGCTATTGATATTATTAGAACCTAGGGAAGCTGGGGGATAGCTTAGTCAATTTTCACAATTTTGTGAATTACCTAAGAATCTGCAATTATATTGCAGGCTTCAAATAACTTTTAACTTAATGTATGATTTTATTAACTAGTAAAAATAGGTGAATTTTTCATGGAAGATACTAATAGTTCCATATATGCTCTTAAGACCTCTGCGGGTCAAGAAAGGAATGTTGCAAGGCTTCTAGCACGTAAAGCTAGAACTATTGATGGCATAGGCATTTCATCAATTCTTGTTCCAGAATCTTTAAAAGGATATATTTTAGTTGAATCATCAACAAAAATAGATCTCAGAAATCCTGACTTAAAAGTACAACATTTAAGAGGGGTTGTAGAAGGTAGTGTTGGTATTACTTTCGAAGAAGTAAAAAGATTCTTGAAACCAGAGCCAATTATTTCCTCAATTCAGAAAGGAAGTATTGTTGAGCTTATTTCTGGACCGTTCAAAGGTGAAAGGGCGAAAGTGGTTCGTATTGATGAATCACGTGAAGAAGTCGTCCTTGAGTTAATAGAAGCAGCAGTACCAATTCCGGTTACTGTTAAAGCTGATCAAATTAGAATAATTCAAAAGGAGGCTGACTGATGGCTAAAGATACAGTCGAAGTTCTTATCGAAGGTGGAACTGCTACTCCAGGACCACCATTAGGACCTGCTTTAGGACCTTTCGGTATTAACATGATGCAAGTTGTTGAAGAAATCAACAAAAAAAGCGCTGACTTTGCAGGAATGAAAGTGCCTGTTAAAGTTACCATTGATAGAGATACTAAAGATTTCTAAATTGAAATCGGTACTCCACCAACAACTGCACTTATCATGGAGGAATTAGGCATCGAAAAAGCTTCTCACGAACCAGGTTTAGACATTGTAAATGACTTACCTATTGAAACTGCTTTAAAAATTACCAGAATGAAATTCGATTCATTACTTGCAAATGATTACAAAGCAGGTGTTAAAGAAGTTATGGGAACCTGTGTAAGTATGGGATTATCTGTTGATGGTAAAGACCCAAGAGAAGCACAAAAAGCTGTAGATGCTGGAGAATATGATGATATCTTAGCAGAATAGATATCATTTTTTAAAATTTAATTAAGTTAATAAATACAGTGTATATGATGTTATAATTGCGATTATAATTGATATACTGTTTTTAATTCATGCAATCGTTTAAGAATTTTTTTCTTAGTAATCGATTCTCATGAAAACAAATGTAAACCATTGAACAATAATGTTCATGGGGGATGAATATGACACAAGATGTAGTTAACGCGGTGAAGGAGGCTAAAGAACAATCAAAGCCGAGAAACTTCACTGAGTCCGTAGATATTATTATTAATATCCGTGACTTAGATGTCAAAAAGCCAGAAAATAGGTTTAATGAGGAAGTTACTCTTCCTAACGGCCGTGGCAAAGATGTTAAAATCGGAGTCATAGCTGATGGGGAACTCATTGTTCAAGCTAAAAATGCTGGTCTCGATCTTGTAATCAACAAAAGTGATTTAGAAGAGTTTGGAAAAGACAGAAAATCCGCTAAAAAAGCAGCAAATTCTGTTGATTTCTTTGTAGCTCAAGCTGATATGATGCCACTCGTTGGTAGATTCTTAGGTCCAGTTCTTGGTCCTCGTGGAAAAATGCCAAAACCAGTGCCTGCAAGTATCAAACTTGACCCTCTTTTAGAAAGATTACAAAGTACTGTTAAAGTTGGTGTAAAACAACAAGCTAGTGTTCAAATTGTTGTTGGAAGCCAAGACATGTCAGACGAAGACATAGCTGAAAACATTGAAACTGTTCTTACAGTCCTAGACCGCAATTTAGAAAAAGGAAGAAGTCAAATCAAGTCCATGTTTATAAAAACAACTATGGGACCAGTAGTGAGGGTGATCTAATGGCTCATGTTGCTGAATGGAAAAAGGAAGAAGTTAAAGAGCTTTCAGAAATCATTAATCAATACGATGTTATTGGTATTGTGGATTTAATGAACATTCCTGCAAAACAGCTCCAAGAAATGAGGAAATCCCTCAACGAAAAAGCTGTTATCAGAATGTCTAAAAAGAATCTCATTGATTTAGCTCTTGAAGATTGTAATGCTGATAAAAACAACATTGTTGATTTATCTGGACATATGGATGGTCAAGTTGCAATTATTGCAACCGAAATGAACCCTTTCAAATTGTTCAAAATATTAGAAGACAGCAAAACATCAGCTCCTGCAAAACCAGGAACTATTGCTCCTGATGATATTATTGTACCTGAAGGGGACACTGGATTTGAACCAGGGCCATTCTTAGGTGAATTACAACAAGTTGGAATTCCTGCAAAAATTGATAAAGGTAAAATCTGCGTACAAAAAGAAACTGTTGTTGTTGCAGCAGGTGATGAAGTATCTAAACAAGTAGCAGCTACCTTGGCAAGAATGGATATTAATCCGATGGAAGTAGGAATTGATTTAAAAGCAGTATACGAAGAAGGATCTGTTTATACTTCCGATGTACTTGCAATCGACGAAGAACAAACATTAGCAGATGTACAAAAAGCATTTTCAGGTGCATTCAACTTGTCTGTTAATGCAGCTATACCTACTACAAAAACTATTTCCACAATATTGTCTCTCGCACATACCAGAGCTGTCAGCGTTGGTGTAGAAGGAGCTATATTAACTTCCAAAACTTCAGAACCAATTCTTGGTCTTGTTAACGCTAGAATGTTAGCTATTGCTTCTGCAATTGCTGATACTGAAGGCGCAATTGACGATGAATTAGCAGATAAACTTTCTAATGTTGCTGTAGCAGCTGCTCCAGTAGTAGAAGAGGAAGTTGTTGAAGAAGAGGAAGAAGAGGAAGAAGAAGAAAGTAGTGAAGAAGAAGCAGCAGCTGGGTTAGGAGCTCTCTTCGGTTAAATTAATTAATTAAAATTTTTATTATTTAATAACTAACACTTTAAAAAACTAATGGTGATAACATGGAATATATATATGCGGCAATGATTTTGCACAGTGCAGAAAAAGATATTAACGAAGAAAATGTTAAAAGTATTATTGAAGCAGCAGGAATTGAAGCTGATGATGCT